>MPNG01000001.1 GCA_002238905.1 Alphaproteobacteria bacterium bin98
TATCCCAAGTTAAAGTTTTATCGATACATATAGATCTTTTAGAGACTATTAGGTATATCTGCATCAACCAACCAGATAAGGCTCATTCTAGTTATTGTGTTTGGTATAAAAAGAGAATGTCAAGTGACCAAGATGGCGTTTCGTAGCTGCTTATTAAGGCGTGATGAGTGTGAGAAAACTTCTGTGCCTCATAAAAGACTGTACAGGCTAAAGAATTGAAGATTATGATTGTTAGGATATAATGTAGGACATATTTTAAGTGTGAATATTACATTATTATTTTTCACTATCACATAAGATCAAAATTACAATCAACAAGTCTAGTTTTAAAGTTACTCAATTTTGCCTTTCTGGAGTTCATTCATTGCTGTACAGAAGCGCTCATCCATCCGCAATACTCCAGACTTTCACAACTCATAAAAATCATCAGCTTTCTCTGTTAATCCATCACAGTGATACTCCAAAGATAAGAAAAGCATCTTTTCCAGATACAGAGTTTCCTGAGTATGATAATGCTTTGGCTTTGCCAATCTTGCAGCTAATGCAGAAAAAGCAGCACTGAATCTTGCGGCATTAAGATGAAAAGGGAGCTTGAGCTTTAAACACATAGACTGATACTCATCATAGTATTTATTTTAAAATAATCTTTCTTCTTAAGGTGATTTGAAATTGTGCTTTTTTGGACATGATCTAATTCGTCGCTGAAGGAAGAATTTGCTCCATACCCCTTCAAACAAAGTAAAATAAGCTGTGATCTCTAATAATAGCGCTGTAGCGCCACTGGAAGAAAGGCGCTATGAGTGCACTTCTGCAGAAAAAATACAGCGCATGTGTATCTTCCCTTCTCTCATACGAGGCAGGATCGATACATATAGATCTTTTAGAGGTATATCTGCATCTTTATGTGAGATGGATGTCATCCATAAGCGCTTCAACATGCTGTACGGATAGCTTACGGATAGCTTCACGCTGCTGAATCTGCTCACGGATAGCTTCACGCTGCTGAATCTGCTCACGGATAGCTTCACGCTGCTGAATCTGCTCACGGATAGCTTCACGCTGCTGAATCTGCTCACGGATAGCTTCACGCTTCTGAATCTGCTCACGGATAGCTTCACGCTGCTGAATCTGCTTACGGATGATATCACAATCTATCTGATCACCCCCATCCATAAGCTCTTCAAGCTCCTGTATCTGCGTACGGATAGCTTCAGCACGATCTCTCTGAATAGGTTGCATCCTTTGCACTGAGGGATTCTGATTTAGAGATTGGAGCTCTGAATACCCAGAGATCTTCTTGATTTCATCAAGATCCTCCTGTAACTTATCCACTCCGTCCCAAAGCTCACTGTTCGCACAAAAATCTTCTAAAGATGATAATACGTTTCGGTATGCCCTACGGTATCCATGTCGTAGAAATAATTCACATACTACATTTCTATCCTGAACTAAAGAGGACAAGCAGTGTGAATAGCATAATGCATCAAAATAAAACAAGAAGGTTTCTAAATTGGCCCCACCCTCTTTTTTCTTCAGAATATATTCTTGATCTGCAATTATCTGCAGATAAGGAAGACCGTCATAAGGAAGACCGTCATGATGTTTCTCTAAGGTTTTTCCAATATCATCCTTTACTCCGCACGCAAAGGTAGCTAATTCATCAAGCTGCATACTCGCATAATTACTATTCCTGAGGGTATGGAGCAGATTTTTTTTGTGCGTCTCCAACAATTCTTGATCGTTTTCCCAACCTTTCATGGGGTAGTCCTCATAGATCTTTCCTGCTCCACAAGCCTGTAAAGACGTTAAAAATAATAATATTATCATCAAAAAATATCCTATTTATTAATTATATAACTGCAATATTAATGTCATATTCTAGTCATTATTATTTTTCACTATCACATAAGATCAAAATTACAATCAACAAGTCTAGTTTTAAAGTTACTCAATTTTGCCTTTCTGGAGTTCATTCATTGCTGTACAGAAGCGCTATCCATCCGCAATACTCCAGACTTCCACAACTCATAAAAATCATCAGCTTTCTCTGTTAATCCATCACAGTGATACTCCAAAGATAAGAAAAGCATATTTTCCAGCATCAGAAGTTCCTGGGTATTATAATACTTTGGCTTGTTAAATCTTGTAGCTAATGCAGCAAAAGCAGCATTGAATCTTGCGGCATTAAGATGAAAAGGGAGCTTGAGCTTTAAACACATAGAGTGATACTCATCACAGCGAGACCTTTCTTCCGGCGTACCCTTAGTATAATTCGGCAATCTCCTCGTAAGCACAATCGTTATGGGGGTTAAGAATATATTCATTTCCTTTATAGTATTTATTTTAAAATAACCTTTATCCTTAAGGTGATTTGAAATTGTGCGTTTTTGGACATGATCTAATTCGTCGCTGAAGGAAGAATTTGCTCCATACCCCTTCAAACAAAGTAAAAATAGTAGTATTAATTTCATATGTTTTGCTATCCTTTTCTTATTATTTTATCATATCTGAGTCATCAATAGTAGTATTAATTTCATATGTTTTGCTATCCTTTTTATTATTTTATCATATCTGAGTCATCAAAAGAATCTTTTCCGCCTGCAGAAGTTGCTCGGTTCATAGAGAATCTTGAGGCATAAGGATAATAAGCTGTGATCTCTAATAATAGCGCTGTAGCGCCACTGGAAGAAAGGCGCTATGAGTGCACTTCTGCAGAAAAAATACAGCGCATGTGCATTCTTCCCTTCTCTCATACGAGGCAGGATCGATACATATAGATCTTTTAGAGGTATATCTGCATCTTTATGTGAGTGAGGTTTCCAAAGGTAAAAAACAATAATATTAATGTCATATTCTAGTCATTTACATGGATGTCATCCATAAGCGCTTCAACATGCTGTACGGATAGCTTACGAATTTGTCTTGAGCGTAAAATGGGCCAGTGTCACAGAAGATGTAAAAGCTTTTTAATAATTGCTGGCATGCAGCATTGTATTGTGGCTCTAACGATCTAGCAAATCCCATGCTTCGTACACGAGCAGTGGCTGTGATTACTGAGTCATATACTATTTCTAATTCAGAAAAAAGATAAAAGAAGCACTCTAGGTCAAGTGGGCAAGAGGCTATCTCTGGGAAAGTGTCTAAATTCAGTTGGGAAGAATGCATATTTTCGAAATCTGTGCAATTCATTGCCCTGATTGAAGGGTAATCTGTAACTAGCTTTGTAGCAGTGAGGGCCAGTATCTGTTCAGCAGTAAGTAAATGATGATTCTTCAAGCGTATTGCAAGACCAGCCCTTAATTTTGCTGTTAAATCATGCAATGGTTGAAATTCCAAATTCTGGTAGTTTATCGGGTAGAGAGCTAGACACTCTTTGCTGTTTTTCCTTAACAGTGCTGCATTCCACTCTCTAAGAAATTGTTTGCCATGCCTACGCTTTGATACTTCAATAGCATGATCGCATGGATCATCACTGCACCTATCATCGGTTGTGTTTAAAGAGCCATGGAGATGAAAACAAAGTAAAAATAATAATATATATGTCATCAATATTCCTTGATAACAAAAGTATAACCTCACATCGAATAATATGCAAAGTTGCTATTGGCATGTTGTAAAAAGAATAGAACTCACATATTATCTGGCGCTCTCTTCCAGAGAGATTCCCTGCTCCGATAATGACTAAAGAATACTTCAGTTTGCACTGAGGGATTCTGATGTAGAAATTGGAGCTCTGAATTCTCAAATATCTTCTTGATTTCATCAAGATCCGCCTGCAACTTATCCACTCTTACAGTTAATGCAGCAAAAGCAGCAATGAATCTTGCGGAATTAAGATTAAAAGGGCGCTCGAGCTTTAAACACATAGACTCATACTCCTCACAGCGAGACCTTTCTTCCGGAGCACTCTCAGTATAATCCGGCAATCTCCTCGTAAGCACAGTCGTTATGAGGGGTGCGAATCTATTCATTGCCTTTATAGTATTTATTTTAAAATAACCTTTATCCTTAAGGTGATTTGAAATTGTGCGTTTTTGGATATGATCTAATTCGTCCGCACACTTGCTTCTCTTCACCTCAATTGAAATATTTGCTGTGCATAATGATTGATCCATAATACTCTGGAAGGGCAGAAAGACCACACAGATTGACTCATATCATCACAGTTAAAATATTTCAGAATCTTTTCCTGAATAGCAAAGAAAGACTTGTCATACATAGGAGACACTGGCTCTCTTAATATTTCACCTTTAGCACGTTTGTCGCTCACCACTCTTGTAGATTCACATAAAAAGGCTAGATAATTGTTTGAAGCAATTGAATCTTTTAATATGCTCAGCCTAGAAACAATTGTCTCTTCTCCAGAAGCAGGAGGCCTTTCCACACTCTTCACACAAAGGGCACAAAAACAAATGTTGAATGTTATTGCTCTATGTGCTGAGTCTGTTGCGCAGCCCAATGCTTCTTCAACAAACTCTCTCACCATTTCTCTCACGACTATGATGTGTTCTTCCTGTTTTTCAAAAAAATCAGCGAAAGTTACCAAATCAACTGTGTTGAGGCTATTTTTCAAACAGTAATCAAAATCCATCAAAGGTATGCCGGTCATAGCAGACACTACTGCATCTTCATAATTACATACACAACCTGGCTTCAAACCTCGATCAGAATGGTATAATCGAAACATCTGTTTTTCAGAAATCCTGTCTAGCTGACATTCGTCACGGATAGCCTTTAATGTTTCTTGAAGAGATGCATCACTCCATGAATCAGGACTAGATTGACGATTAAGATCATCTAAGATTTTTGCGAAAACAACCAACCGCATATTTAAGCTTTGCTCTCTTCCCTCTTCATCTTGCACTAATAATGCACACCCTTGCTCCAGGGTTTGAGCAGAAGGATAGCCTTGATTAAGCTCTCTTCTTTCATTATAGCCATCGATCATGATCTTCAAGACCTCACTTTTTGTAGCATACTGCTCCATATATTCTTTTTGGTTCGGGAAAGTCACAAAATCTAATGGAGCAACAACACCATGCTCTTGCCTGAATTGAGCCTTCATACTAATCTCCATATCTGACAACACTGCTTTGATGCATGGGAGTTCTTCACAATATCTTAACCGTTTAGCAGCTTCTTCCCTCACTCTTCCCCTCTCTTGCAGATAACTGTCATAATCTTTTGAGATAGCATGCTTAAAAAATTCCTCTCCTATCAAAAAATCTACAGTGTCATCATTTACATAAAAAGGCGTGGAGATTTTTAGTTGCAGTGTTTTGAGAGGGTCAGCTACAAAAGTGGCCTTACATTCACTATTATACCTGTGAACTGCTTCATGAAGAATCCAATATAAGAAATTGGTTACAGATCTGTAATGGCCTTTATTTGTTTTTTTTACACCTAAAATATCATTCCACAGTGGTCTGAGAATTTTGATAATGATATCAAAATATTTTGCATAATATCCTTTCACTATAGGATCTTGCGTTATAGAGTGATGTCCGCTCATATCATGCAGCAACAAACAAGATGGTACACCTTCATAAAGATTATGTGCACTCATGGGAGCACTCAAATTTTCCGGAAAACTGCACAAATATTTATTTTTATCCCAAAGCATTAGTGTCAGAAAATCTTTTATCTGGAATAAGCCATCTTGAGTCATAAGAAATACCAACTCTCTTTGTGATGTTTTTAACAAATTTTGCAACTGTTCTTCAGTCAAATCTACTCTTTCGTTGGGGCAAGCCCAATAATGTAAAGAAAGAACAAGTCGAGAAAAATCTTTAGGCATTGGATCAGGTGACCGAGTAACAAACTCCTTTAGAGTATCGCAATAAAACTGCTTAGTTTGAGAAGAAGCCACACTCAAGAAATGGGCTTCCACCATCTTGGAAACTTTTGGTAGAGAGAGTAATTTTTTCTTTAGTTGCTCTACTTCTTTAACAAAACAAGATAGTTTTTTATCCTCTTTACTCAATTCTGAGAAAGTAATAGAATCTTGATCGGCTTCTGCAGCACAAGCAAGACGATCAGACCCATGAGCATAAAAAAAGGTTAAAAATAATAATAAAAATGTCATGAAGCATTATACATATAATTATTGATTCAATCATTAAAAAAACACAAGTAAATTAAATTTTTTTTAATTAAATAAATAAAGTCACTGTTTTGCATCAATTGAAGATAGATTATGATTGGCATGTAGTGCAGACAAAGCTAGTAAGAATCTGTGTATATTCAAGGAAAGTGCAATATGTATCAGAATCGCCACTAGGTATGTTATGACCAACAAGCAGAATATTCCTTTTTAGCAGACACTAGACTTTGATCACAGATAAAATGTCAATATTTTAATAAATGTTGAACGAATTTATATATTTTTCTTCGTTTAAATCTCACTCATAATATATATTTAATTGATAAATCGATTACCCTTCACTTCTAAAGAAGCAGATTTCTAGCACACGATGCAGACTTTTATGCCCAGTTGAATGATCTGATTCAATTCAAGATCTAAGATTCTTAATAGAATTAATTATTTTCTATCTCAAAAGAGAAAGATCAAATATAAATTCCTCAAATCTTTCTGCAGACCAAGAGTGAATATTGAGACAGAAACCTTGTAAAGATGATAATAATTGCATGCATGCAAACTTGTATTGTTGCTCCCATTCCCCTCTACTATTTGAGTATGTTGAGGACATTGATGCATATACTTTTTTTAATTCACACAAAATATAAAAGAAAGCTTCTAGATCAAGTTTGTGAGGATCTATACTTTGAAGAAAAATGTTCAGATCAACTGGAGTGAGATCAGCGTAGACGATCAGTGTCTTCTCAGAAGTAAGTGTGTGATCTTCAGTCAAAAACTGAAGCGCAGCATCATTCGCTACTATTTTTTTATCTGGCTCCTCAAGATCAAATTCGACGACTCCTTCATCATTAAAAGTAACAGAATCTACGATAAAAAACTTCCTGGCATGTATCTTGGTAGAAGTAAGGTTAAGTATCTGCTCAGCAGTAAGAGGATGGTGTTTTTTGGTCAAGAGTTTTTTGATAGCATCCGTTACCTCTAGAATGCGATCAAATAAAGAGGAATAAGGTACACCGGCGGGAGATGAAAAGAAGGTCTCTCGCAAATATTGCTTTTGTATCTCTAAGTTGTCAGATAGCACTGGAGTTGGATCGCCTTCTTCATCCCACTCATCATCAGAGGTATTGTAAGGATATAGTTCTGGAGCCTTGTTATCCAGTGTGCTTCCGAGGAATCCTGCCATCAAATATGGATAATTATCTTCCCAGCACTCATCATCGGAGTCGATGTCTAAAGCACAATGAGCATCTAAACACATGAAAAATAATATTACAAATATCACGAAAAATCCTATCTCATTATCATTTTATCTAATTTTGTGAAATAAACAATTTAATAAAAAGAGTCGTTATTCAAATCCGAAATTTTTATCTACCTTAATATACTTACTTCTCAAGGCATTTATGTTTATTTTGTTGCTAGCGACCATCATAGCTTCTAAAATATTTTCTTATAACCACTTGATAATTTTTTTACTATTGCTCATTATAGATATGGCCAATGATTTGAGTGGTGTTTGCTGATCGAGGCTACTGCATGCGCTCAACATAAAAACTGAAATTTCGATATCCTTTAGGTCAATTCTAAATCTTTTAGAAAAGAATGAAGACTATTGCCTCCACTTGTTTCTGATCCCAGAGAGAAATCATTTAAGTTAAATATGCCCTCCCCATGCTCTTTTAACTGACAACGCCTTTTGGACTTCCTTTTACTGCTGAAGCAGCGGATAGTTATATACTAATTTTTGCCATTGTGCAAAATGCAACCTAGATTGATGATACTTCATTTCAGAGAAATAGTAAAAAGATTCTAGGATTTGTTTCTATGTAGATACATATTTTGATTGGTTTGACGCTAACATTATGATGCCTGCACCCTTCTATTGCCGTACGCTAACGGCCACCATCATATAGATTCTGGGCAATTAATTGCCCTAATCGAAGGGTAATCTAAAACTATATTTGTAGCAGTAAGGGCCAGTATCTGTTCAGAAGTAAGTTTATGATGTTTGGTCAAGCATTTTGCAATATCAGAAGTGAATGTTGCTAGAAAATCATGCATTGGGTGCAATGCCAAACCTCTATAATTTTTCTAGGTAGATATCGTGAAAATATTTTTTGTAGAGATTGTTCACCACGACTACGCTTTGATACTTGAATAGCATATGCATGGATCATCACTGCACCTATAAGCAATCTTTAAACGATCCCCATGGAGGTGAAAACAAAGCCGCTTGCTCCCAATCTATTTCAGAAGGTTCAACCTGACTCATGGATTTAGAAAATGCCAGAAGATCTTTCGTTTCTTCCAAGTATAAGTGTGAGTCGCGTCTAAGTTCTTGCCTTTTAACGATCCATGGAGATGAAAACAAAGCTGTTTGCTCCAAATCTATTTTATCCAAATCTATTTCAGCAGGTTCAACCTGACTCATGGGTTTAGAAAATGCCAGAGGATCTTTCGTTTCTTCCAAGGAAGTGTGAGTCGCGTCTAAGTTCTCGTCTTTGTGCGGCAGAAGGTCTTCTATTTTTTTTAGTGTTTTGCTGTCTTGCCTTGCCATTAGTTTTTTCTTTCTTGTTCCTGCACCCTCTATGATGCCGTCCACCTCTAGCATTGCGACCCTTCCGTTTTTCATATCAACATCCCGTTCGCTTAAATCTGATCCGTGAACGCCGGAGAGCATTAAAAATAATAATATAAATTTCATAAATCCTCTTTTACTATATCTGAAGTATCGATCACGACATATTCTAAGACAAGGTCTTTTTGGATCAATGACCTCTCGAATTTAAGAAATAAGAAAAATTCCATCCTGGCAGATCTTATAAGGTCGAAACAAACATCAACAAGTTGACTTGCTTATGCTATCTCTCATATTAACGATCCATGGAGATGAAAACAAAGCTGCTTGCTCCCAATCTATTTTATCCAAATCTATTTCAGCAGGTTCAACCTGACTCATGGATTTAGAAAATGCCAGAGGATCTTTCGTTTCTTCCAAGGAAGTGTGAGTCGCGTCTAAGTTCTCGTCTTTGTGCGGCAGAAGGTCTTCTATTTTTTTTAGTGTTTTGCTGTCTTGCCTTGCCATTAGTTTTTTCTTTCTTGTTCCTGCACCCTCTATGATGCCGTCCACCTCTAGCATTGCGACCCTTCCGTTTTTCACATCAACATCCCGTTCGCTTAAATCTGATCCGTGAACGCCGGAGAGCATTAAAAATAATAATATAAATTTCATAAATCCTCTTTCACCATATCTGAAGTATAGATCACAAAAAATTCTATCACATAGTAGTATTAATTTGATCATTTTCTATATCCTATTCTTGGGGAGACTGATGCGCGCGACATAAAATTTGCTGATTTCACCAATATTTTCAGACATTTTCTGAAATGCGGACAACCTCCAAATTCTGCTGTTCACACAGAAAGCTTCTAAAGCTGATAATAAGTGATAGCATGCAAGACTGTATTTTGCGTGCAACACACCCTCCCAACGGCTATTCTCTAATTTTAAAAAACAAGCTATCTCTCTTAATTGAACAAAATTAATAAATTAGCTATAAAGATTGAAAATTGTTCTTTTTTGTTAATATAATCATGTAATTGTTAATATAATCATGTAATAAATGAATGAGGATACCTATGAATTTTATATTATTATTTTTAATGCTCTCCGGCGTTCACGGAGCAGATTCAAGCATAGTAGAGGCTACTAATATGGACGAGAGAGAGGTCGCGCAAATGCTAACAGAGGTGAGCGACTTAGAGGGCTCAAAAAATCAAAAACTAATAAAAGCAATCGCAAGAGAAAATGGCAAGAAAACACAAAAAATAATAAAAAAAATGGACAGAGAGGAGGCCGTAAAACTACAAAAAGTAACTATAGCAGCATGGTCAGATCGCTCGACTCAAGCAGCAGCAAATGGCAACAAGATGATTTCTGCAAAAGAAGAAAAGTGGCAGCAAACTCAAGCAGCCCTTCTACCGCACAAAGACAGGATCTTAACGACTCTTCACACTTCCTTGGAAGAAACGAAAGATCCTCTGCCATTTTCTAAATTCATGAGTCATGGATGGCATCTGCTGGGGGTTGTACAAGACGCAAATATAGATGCATACCTCAAAGGCACTGGTATAGTCTTGGAGGATAATTTGAACGGATTCAATAGATTCTCTAAACGCGATGGTTTTTCTGCAGATGATCCAGATTCTCCAAGTGTAAAGAGAGTTCAACAGACGTTGAGACAACTCTTCTTCACTTTAGAGTCTTTATGTGAGGGAGCAAAAGATAAATTTAATAAAAGACTGGATGATTTCTTTAATCTTTACATAAAGTGTTGTAGAGATCAGTAATTCTGAGACCTATAACTCTGCTAGATTGTTGAAATATAAAACGTGTTCTGCATACGGAGCATCTAATTATTGGTCCACACACAATAGAAGCGTATCCACGCATACGTTTTCGATCATCAGCAGAGGGGGTTTGCACGTTTATTTTGTCACAAGATCATTAGCCGTTTTCTAGTGCTCAAGTGCTTATGATTTAGATATGATAAAGTAATAAATAGGAGATAAAAAGATTGTAAGGATGTCATTTTTGTCCAAATGTATCTTCAAACCAGAATGATGATCGTTTGTGTTTAGAATTTTTGTCAAAATAACTACTATGGGTTCCGACAACTCTTTTAATAAATATGGGTCACTCATATCGCAATACTTTTTATGAACGTGCGGATCTTCTGAGGAAGCTTTTTTAGCAGCAAATTCTTTTAAAAGCTGACTTCTGTGCAAATCAATGCGTTTTTGAGTGTTTTGCCATATTTCTTCATTCTTACCAAGAAAAGCATCAGATCCACAAAGTTTTAAACACATAAATAACATAAAAAAAACACCACCACCCGAGACAATCAAGGATCTGATAAAGAGAGCTATTAGCCAGAAGAGAGCGAGTATTTTGATTAGAATACTTTTTAGGCTTTTGGGATAGAAAAACTCAGAAGTAGTTCTAGCATTAAATCAAAAATTTGTTAATCTTGAATTAGTCTCTGTTTCAGATTTCACAAAGACTGTCTCATGCTATGTTCGTCATACCAAATAACTCTATCCAGTTACAACACCTAACAATATTGTGTACTAACAAAGGCAATGTATAAGTGAAAAACTCTAAGACCCCCTTCTCTACCTGGTTTTGCAAAGCTCAGTAACTGACAAAATCTGCTCATTACACATGAAACGAGTATCTTCGAGAGGAAAGATTGTCCTCAAATGGTTCCACCAATGTTAATCCGATTAACAAAGTCCTCAAATGGTTCCGCCAATGTTAATCGATCAACAAATTTTTCTAAAAGTCTTGTAGCATAGCATAAATTACTATATTGTCGCTCTATTTCTACTCTGCCACAGAAGATGCTAAAGGATTCTAATAATGCCATGCATGCATTACTATATTGTCGCTCTATTTCTACTCTGCTACACGTGTAATCACGTTTGCGTATTGATGCATATACTGTTTCGAATTCAGAAAAAAGATAAAAATAGAACTCTAGATCAAGTTTGGAAGGTGCTATCTTCTTTGCAAAAGTGATTAAACTCAGTTGGGAAGAATGCATATTTTCGAAATCTGTACAATTCATTGCCCTGATCGAAGGTTCATCTAAAACTATCTTTGTAGCAGTAAGGGCCAGTATCTGTTCAGCAGTAAGTTCATGATGTTTCGTCAATCGTTCTGAAAGAGCAGCCGTTAATTGTACTGTTAAATCATGCAATGGTTGAAATTTCAAATTCTTGTAGTTTATTGGGTATAAAGCTAGATAACCTTTTCTGTGTTGCTCTAACAATTCTTGAGCGTTTGCCCAACCTTTAAGAAATTGTGCGTCATGCCTACGCTTTGATACTGCAATAGCATGATCGCATGGATCATCACTGCACCTATCATCGGTTTTTTCTAAAGATCCATGGAGATGAAAACAAAGTAAAAATAATAATATATA
The DNA here is from genome assembly GCA_002238905.1 of Alphaproteobacteria bacterium bin98. GTDB lineage: Bacteria > Pseudomonadota > Alphaproteobacteria > Bin98 > Bin98 > Bin98. The sequence goes on from MPNG01000001.1 coordinate 12,088, forward strand.
TGTCATAAATATTCCTTGATAACAAAAGTATAACCCAAAAAACAAAAAAACCTCATCCGAGAAATTCACATCGAATAATATGCAAAGTTGCTATTGGCGTGTTGTAAAAAGAATAGAACACACATAAATGACTTAAGAATACTTCAGTGTGCACTGAGGGATTCTGATTTAGAGATTGAAGCTCTGAATTCCCAAAGATCTTCTTAATTTCATCAAGATCCGCCTGCAACTTATCCATTCCGTCCCAAAGCTCACTGTTCGCACAAAAATCTTCTAAAGATGATAATATGATTTTTTGTTAATAAATATTTACCCCTTCACATCGACAAGCATTATTGTATTGTTTTAAAGCACCCTCTGCCTCTTGAAAGGCGACCACCGACCCTCCACCTTTTATTTTATCGATCTCTCCGCTGCAGACAAAGTGTTCTGTGGTCGTTCTCAACGCATATTTATATTTAGGATTTTGGATATTTAGCACAGTCTTCTTTGGGCGCTACCAGACTCTGCCAATACTGATAGTATAACTCGGCGAATAAAGAATTATCATTATCACAGAATTCGTAGCATGAAGATAGAAGGTAATGGTAAGCTTTCATATATTTTACTTTCCACTTTGAATGCTCCGCATTCCCGTTTGAATGAAGTTCCCACGAATATATTTCTTTCAAAAAACAAAAAGCTTGCATAAAAAGTGATGGATTAAGATGAAAATCATCACTTAACATATTCTCAGCTTCCTTTTCTATTATTGCCTGATCTGCTGTAGGGTTTGTTTTTCTGTCGCATTGCGTAAGAATATCGAGTATTGGTTCTGCAAATACTTGTAACTTCGAAGGATCTTTTATGTTCATAAATGGTTCCCTCTTCAACTGAGCTAGCAAAGCGTATCGGTGATCAAGGGCGATATCAGCTTGAGCGCGTCGCCAACAAGAAACACGCACAGCTGTTGTTTTATGTGGCTTATCAGATAAGTAAGACTGTCTCGCGTCACTCGCCTCTTTAAGTAGCGCATTATTCCAAAGGATATCAAAATCACTGCCATGCGCGTGCCAACAAATTAAGAATAATAGTAGTAAGTTCATAGTTTCCTCTCTTGTTTGTAATTTATCATATCTGAATCATAAATGTAACATCATAGTTGTCTGAAAAAAGCAATTAAATACCTTTGGGGCATAATACTTCATAGAGCTACTGAGCAGTAATAATCGTAGTAGACGAGAGTATATTGCATTAAATGCATCTTGATAGTCATGAATCAATATTTGCAAGACACAAGATTATGCAGGGGTGCTCTTGATCTTCAACAATAAATAGATAGTATGAATGAGAATGCCCTATGATTATATTTACTCTCTGCATACGCATATAGCGCGCTAACACCAGAAGCAAGCGAAGTGCTCACTCCTTTCAGAGGAGCATGGTCCTCCAGTTGCGCTCGATTGTTGATGATCAGTGAGGAGAATAGTGCCCTATCTGATTTAACACGCGAAACTTCTGTGTCCCATAAATTAAAAATCCAAAATAGCAAAGCTGTTTTTTAGAATAAATATCAGACAATTTCTGAATTGATATCAGGATTTTGTCAAAGATATACTGCTGTTTGCCCTCTATCGAATTTTCGCAGCTTGCAAGTTAAACAATAAAAAGCAAAAAATTGTACTGTGGCTCTAATGACGATCTACTCAATCCCATGGCACTCTAAGTCAAGTCTGATTTAGAGATTGGAGCTCTGAATGATAAATGATCTTCTTGGTTTCATCAAGAGCCGCCTGTAACTGATCCACTCCGTCCCAAAGCTCACTGTTCGCACAAAAATCTTCTAAAGATGATAATACGTTTCGGTATGCCTTACGGTATCCATATCGTAGCAATAATTTATGTACTACATCTCTATCCTGAACTAAAGAGAACAAGCAGTGTGAATGGCATAATGCATCAAAATAAAACAAGAAGGTTTCTAAATTGGCCCCACCCTCTTTTTTATTCAGAATATATTCTTGATCTGCAATTATCTGGATAGAAGTCAGGTGATGATGTTTCTCTAAGGTTTTTCCAATATCATCCTGTACTCCTCGCGCAAAGGTAGCTAATTCATCACACTTCATACTCGCATAATTACTATTCCTGAGGGTATCTAGCAGATTTTTTTTGTGCGTCTCCAACAATTCTTGATCGTTTTCCCAACCTTTCAGAGCAAAAGATGGGCTGGGGTAGTCCTCATAGATCTTTTCTGCGCCACAAGCCTGCAAACAGGTTAAAAATAATAATACTAATAACATCAATATATCCTCATACTTTTAAAGTATACTGCAATACTGCATATTTTAGCAAAAATTGAATGCGTATCGATACGAAGCTGTTTTTGATTTTCAGAAAAAGTCTGTATAACAATAAGAGGCGTTGTTTATTAATCATAATACTATTGCATAAAAGTGCGTGCTGTCCTCGCATATCATGCCACAACACAACAATTGGCACATCTTTATAAATATGATGAGGACTCACAAGAGCGATCAAATTTTTTTCCACACTTCACAAATACCTTCTTTCATCGCAACTGTTTATAGTGCTACTTGCAAGTATGCATGATGCATTAAACCAGGTTTTTGTGAGAATATTAACATTATCTAACCAGCCTGAGTGAAACTGAGAGCACAAAAAGCATGCATGCTGCACGTTTTGTATAGAGGTGTAGTTGCGTTAATTCTGGTATCTGTCAGATTTTTTATAGTAGCGCAAATCCTATACGCAGATTATGTATTTATAGCCGTTATGCAAATAATCCTTTATGTATGATGATGTATGATGCCAGCATCTAGCAACGTTGTGCTCTAAAAAATGACTGCTTATAATGAGTAGAAAGACAATAATCAACCCCTAAAGCATTATCTCCACGAAATAGTATAAATCATCGCTTTAGGCATCTATAGTATCAAAATTAATCAGTAAAATACCCGACTTCCAACTAGCTTTTCAAAGATCAATCACTAAAAAGAGTGTTTTTCTGTTCTTATTTAGAGCTTTTTGCATTTCTTTCGACTTAATGCAGACAAGCAAAGGTCAGAAACAATCTTCTACACTCAAGTAGTAGAGCCTTATCATCATATATTGTTTCAATCTATCTCCTCCATGTAATGAAATGTCAGAATAAATTTTCTCAAGCGTTCAGAAGCCCAAATTTGTCTCCCCATACAGAAGCCTTCTAAAGATGATAATAAGTATAGACATGCAGCATTGTATTGTGTCTCTAATGCTATTCTGCGAGGAGATACTTGGTATTTACGAAATAATTGCTTATATTCTGAATCTCTTTCAAATTCAGAAAAAAGATAAAAGAAGAGTTCTAGATCAAGTTGTTGGGCAAATCGCAGCTGTATGAAAGTCTTAAGATCATCTGGCTCAATCAAAGGGTTGCGTGAGGATATTCTTGTAGCAGTAAGAGCTAGTATCTTTTCAGAAGTCAGTTGATGATGTTCGGTCAAAGACTGTTCCATAACAGCCTTTACTTGTTTTGAAAAATTATGTAACAAGGTAAATCGCAAAGAAGAATAATGTTCCCGCGACAAGGCGTTTTGTAAGGTGGATGCCAAAATTTCTTTTTGTGTCTCTAATAACTTTTGATCTCCCCACTCTTTTAGCGATGGGTCAGCATGCCTGCGACGCAAACACTTAGATAGTCGAGAAATAGAATTAGAAAAACAGTGCAGTAGTGTGCCCCAACAGCTATTATCACTCCAGTTATTATAACTTATGCAGAGTGTCTGTATGGGGGGGGATTTTTTGTCCTTACACCGATCATCGGCGTTTTCTAAAGCTCCATGGAGATGAAAGCAGAGCAAAAATAATAATATATATGTCATCAATACACCTTATTTGTCAATACTAGATTACACGAGAATGAAATTAAAACAAAGATCTCACTTACTCGCACTAAACAAAATCAATGCACCAAATGCTTTTTAAAAAGTTGATGTTTTTAGCAAAACAATCATTATTTAAAGCAATGAAGATAAATGTGAAGGTGAGACATTCAGAGGTGCCCCCTTAACCACTCACCTCTGAATATTCTTGCAAACTGTCGTAAAGCCTCTCCAATTTTGAACTCAATCCTTTTCTGTGAGACCGGTTAGGGAACGCCAGGCTTTATAACAAGCAATAGCTTCCTTCTGGCGCTCACAGAAATGCAAACAAGATAATAGAAGAGACTTATAAGCTTTTACATATTTTGCCAACACAAGATCTGGATTATCCTGATTACAGCCATCGGTTACAGTAAGCATACAGCTTTGTCCAGTATAAGACAGAGCATGCATGAAGGTTTCTGGAGTAAGATGGAAGCAAGGACTTAGCATATTGCTAGCTTGCTCTTTCATTTTGTCCTCACTTATGTCAGGATGTTTTTCGGTGAAATACTCTAAAAGTATATCCCGCAGTCCGTCTGCAAAAGCTTTTACTTCCTTAATGTTTTCCATTTGACAAATTGCTTGCGTCCGCAAGTGATCCGACACACGTTTTCTCCAAGGATTTTTGAAAGCAGTTTGACCTACGTCCCACCAAGAACACTGTAGAGTTAGTTCTAGAGGTGACATCGCACGCAGTTGATCTATTCTTGTGATCATATATTGTTCTAACGGACTATATTCACTCACACCCTCATCAGCTCCAGACACGTGCAAACAAATCAAAAATAATAGTGGTATGAATTTCATAGTTTTTTCCTCATAGTCAATATAAATATGCATTGTATATCGTATATCATTTCAGCCGTGAAAGCAAATTTAAAACTATAATATTGCATTTCATGAATATCTCCAATCTAGCGGAGTGCGTATAAAATGCTATAAATTTAGTGCGCCAAGATCCCACTTGTTTTACCAAAATCATGCACCTATCATCGGTGTTTTCTAAAGCTCGATGGAGATGAAAAAAGAGCAAAGATGATAATATATATGTCATCAATACACCTTGTTTGTCGATACTATATTACACGCAAATGAAATTAAAACAAGGATCTCACTTACTCGCACTAAACAAAATCAATGCACCAAATGCTTTTTAAAAAGTTGATGTTTTTAGCAAAACAATCATTATTTAAAGCAATGAAGATAAATGGGAAGGTGAGACATTCAGAGGTGCCCCCTTAACCACTCACCTCTGAATATTCTTGCAAACTGTCGTGCCTCTCCAATTTTGAAATCAATCCTTTTCTGTGGGAACGATTAGGCGATGCCAGGTTTGATAATAAGAAATAGCTACCTTATTACCATCACAGAAATTTAAACAAGATAGTAGAAGATTCTTATAAGCTTGTACATATTTTGCGTTCACAGCATCTGGATTCCCCTGATTACGGATATCGCTTATATCCAGCAGATATCTTTCTTCAGAAAAACACAAAGCTTGCATGAAGATTTCTGGACTAAGATGGAAGCGAGGACTTAGCATATTGATCGCTTGCTCTTTCACTCTGGAATAACTTATGTCAGGATGCTTTTCTGTCTGATACTCTAAAAGTATCGTCAGCAATGGGTCTGCAAAACCTTTTAATTCCTTAATGTTTTCCATTTGACTAATTGCTTGCGTCTGCAAGTGATCCGACACACGTTTTCTCCAGGGATTTTTGAAATTAGCTTGATTTAGTCTCCAACAAGAACACTGTAGAGCTTGTTCTAGAGGTGGTAGCTGACGCACTGCATCTAATCTTAGGCATAATTCTTTTAACGCACTCTGACAACACGCATCCTCATCAGATCCATACACGTGCAAACAAAGGAAAAATAGTAGTATGAATTTCATAGTTTTTATCCATAATCAATATACAAGTGAGTACTTAGGATCATTATATATCATTTATTTGTTTCAACAATGATTGAGATTGCATGAATTTGACACAATACAGAAAAATCTTTCAATTTCTATGTACCAAATGGTTTTTAAGAGGAAGGTAGAGCACGAAAAAGCATGGTTCTGTATGGATAGATTTGGCTTAATAGAATATCAACTTATTGCCCAACTGCTTTAAGCAATAAAGGTTACTCTCTTTGTATTTTCAAATCAACTGAATCAAGATAAACGTCGACGATCAGTAGTCTTTTGAGCAAGTGGATCAATTTTTGCAGGTTTTGCCTCAATCCAGATTATTTCTCTTGGATACCCAAGGAATATTCTATCAAGTGAAAAAAAATCAAAAGTGTCTCTCTACGAATGAGCTCTCTTAACACGCTTTGCTACCGATCTTTCAACGTTAACTTCAATAATGTCAAGGATCTCTTCCTGCCATAAAGAATAGTGTACATCAGATCGTACTAAGAAGTTGTCACAAAAACCATCGAAAGAGCTTAGGAGGTGATAATACATTCTTTGACATTTTTGATCATCACTTGAAACATCAGATGCTGAGAATGCATATTCTCGTTCCAATAAAGCAAAAGAATGATAGTAAAGCGTTAGATCAAGATGGAAGTTTTTCTTTTCCATCTCAGGCACCTGCTTTGCCACCAACCCATCAGATATGATGGGATGCTTTTTTGTATAAACTTTCACAAGAACCTTGAGTACTAATTGTGCGATAGGCTTGAGTTCAAATAGTTTTGACGCCTCAGACAAATTTATTTTCTTCATAATATTTTGAAACGCTGTTCTGAGTGTCGTATCCAAACAGCCTTCAGAGTAGAATGGCTCCAGAGGAGCATCACACACCATTCTGATTCTTTCATCCAAAGAGTTTTGAGCTACATCCCACAAAGTGGCCTGCGTAGCTTTTTCCCCAAATGTCAGGGATGCACAACAGAAAGAAAGTCTTTTCTTTTTTGCCTCTTCTATAGCTATAGCAGAAAGGCACTCTGCGCTATAGCTAGCCTGTAAACAAGTTAAGGTTGAAAATAATAATATTAATCGCAATTTCATACACTTATTATTTATTTTTTTTTTTTTGATGTCAATTCATAGACTCGTATTTTGCAAGCGATCATCATCCCAATAGAGCAGTGTAGATAAAACATTGCAGAATTCCGGCAATCACCAGCACTCTTAAAAGACTCACAACTCAAAGAAGAGAGTTGGCATACAACGCAAGCACATATTGCTCAAAGCGTTGCGGTGGCAAAGACATCCAAAGGACTAGCTGCTTTTGCTGGTTGAAGTTTGTTTTTTTCAGCAATTCTTTTTACGCTTTGACCTAAAAAAAGAATGGCGACAAGGATTTTTAGGGGAAGGTAGTGAATCTAGCGTTCAAATATTTAGATTTTTTCACTACCTTACACACATAGGATTGCAAGATTAAGCAAAAAACTCTAGAACAATTAAGTATTGATCTGACATACACATAATTTTACAAAAAACAATCATTATGATACAATTTTGTAATATGTTAATATTATTATTTTTCACTTGTTTACACACTTATGGATCTTATGCTCCAGTGGCCACTGAAAAGCATCTTTGGCAACACAGTCAGGAAATATTTAAGCCGTATCGTGATGCCACTCTAGCGGCACTCCAACGCTCTCCATATACTTTGCGCACCTTAGAGTTAGTAGAAATGGAGTTTGGGGATGCCTATCCAAAATTTATGCTTAACGGTTGGAATATGACTGCATTTTCAAAGGAAGCTTTTGCTCATCAAGGCGTGTATCCCCAATTAAGATATATTCAAGATAATCCAGAAGATCCAAATTTTAATCTTGATATCCCTACCCTCTCTAAGGCTTTGACGATGGCCTCTGAGCATAACTCACTCCTTCAACTTCCACACTACACCCCCTTATTAGAAGTCGCTCTGCATGGACAGTATAGCCTCTTGTTATCTTGCAAAGCTTTCTGTGAAAACCGTCCAGGGGAGGCTTTCTCAGAGTATGAGAAATATTGGCACAATACTGCTTATACAAGCGTTTCAAAAAAAAAGAAATCGTCCTAGAAAATATTGAGGAGACGAAAAAGTCGCCAGAATCATCAAGAGTAGCGTTGGCAGAAGACTTAAAAAAGATTTCAACATCACTTTTTTCTCTTTTTGCAGAATCCCATCCCTCTTACAATGATCGCTTACGTCTTTCAGCGCTTTTCGCATATCTTCATATAAATAAGAAACACTGGACTAGGCATGCAGTCGCGGCTCAATTTCCATTGCTTTGCGCCTCACTTCTTCTATTGCTTTGCGCCTCACTTCTCCTATTGATTGGCGCCTTTCGCGCCTCACTCCCCTTTCTTTTTGAATCATTTCTTCCATTTCTTTTTGAATTATTTTTTCCATTGCTTTAGCTCGAACGACTCTTATTTCTTTCATTTCTTTTTTCATATCTCGAGCAAGAAGAAACAGTGGACGGTTCTCCACAAAGGGTAAGAAATGGTCTATGTCTTCACCTCTTATATTTCTTAAAGTTTTTTTAGATTTACATAAATTGAGTATATAATTATGGCTACGATTTGCATCTGTAAGAATCTCTCTCACAGTTTTTGCCCTGACCTCTTTTGCAGGCCACCTGACCTTGGGGGTGAAATCAGCTACAGGTAGTGCAAAAAGGTCTTGAAAGTCCAAAAATAATAGATAACCTTTTCTTAATATTGAATTTCTATAGTGTGAGTGTTCTGGACACGCCAAGGCACGCTCCACAAGAGGCCTCGCTCTTTTTCTAAAAGGTTCTATTCTTTCCTCCATTTCTGAAGAAACGGAAGATGGTAAACACATTATGCGAGTCAAACTATCAATATCCAAACAAGGGTCCAAAAACGCTAGCGGTATTCCAGACATGATACACACGGCCTCTGCCTCATAATCCTGCTCATCAATGTACAACTTAAACATCTGTTTTTCAGAAATAGCGTCTGTATTATACAGAACACGGATACTCCTTAATTTTTCTTTTAAATTTTCCCCACTCCATTCATCACAGCAAAGACCAGAATGCATATCATATAAGATTTTTGCATAAACAACTAATTGCATATTTAAAGCTTTATTCTCCCCTTCCCCTTGCATTAATGAGATACATTCTTTTTCCAAAACAGCCGAAGAAGGCAATCCTTGAGCCCTTTGTTTTCTTTGATTATAAGTATATACCATGATACCTAGAAGATCCTTTCTTGTTGAAAGTTTTTTCATACAGTCTTTTTGGAGCGGCCAATCCACAAAATTTAATGGAGAGAGTTTACCTTCATATTCTTTTATAAATAGATCCTTTACACGGAGCTTTATTTTTGCAAGAGCATCTTGCACATTTGGATCTTCTTCACATTTTCTCAAGTATGCAAAACCTCTCTTCTGGATGTCTGCCCCTTCTCTGAGAAACAATTCATAATTTGTATCTATGCAGCGATCTTTAGAAAATGATATTTTAGCTGCCATCGAACACACAACACTTGCATCTATAAAACCATCCACAGGAACCTTGAGGTGTAAGTGTTCGAGCGGATGATCCATAAAACCTTCCATACATTCACTAACATAGTGCAAACCCTGTTCATGCAACATCCAAAAAAGAATATCTTTAATATGTTCAAAACAACCTCCATCTTTTTTCAGCCTTAAAGCTTCATTCCATAGTGGTCGAAATTCCTCCAAAGCTATAGCAAAAAATTTTGCAAAAGGCCCTTTTGTTATAGCATCTTGCTCCAACTGATGCAGAGCCATATCATGATGCAGAATCACAGATCCAAGGCCTTCATAAGCATCATGTACTACCACAGGAGTATTCAAATCTTTTGGTACACTCAAAAGATATTTATATTTATCGCAAAGCATTAATGTCAGAAAATCTTCCTCCGAGAATCCACCATTCTCAGTCATAACAAACACAAACTCTCTTTCTGCGACTCTCCTCAAGCCTTCTAACTCTGCTTCATCTACAATAATTCTCAGCGCCATACAGTCACGGTAGTGTAAAGAAAGTGTAAACCTCAAAAAATCTTTAGGTATTTTCCGCAATGATCGAGTGAAAAGTTCTTGTATACTAGCGTGGTAAACGCTACCTAATCCACAGTTCAATTCAAATGCATAGGGACTCTTCTTATATAAATCAGATTCAAGCATATCCGCTATTTTTGACATAGGGATGAATCTTTTTTCCAGTTCATTCATCGCTTCCACAAGGAAAGGTAATTTTTTCCTCTGAGCTACACTCCATTGTGGCCAGATAGCCTCACAGGATGATTCTTGGCTTGAAATTGCGCCATGCGCGCAGCAAAAAGTAAATAATAATATAAGTATCATATTCTTGTTGAAGAGTAGCATATTTGCATTACAAATGAAAATCCCAGTGTCTGCAATTATTGAGAACAAACAAGAGCTATTAAATGGATTTTTTGGATTAGTCTTCGTTTTTATTCAGCATGAAGTCAACATGCTTAAATGCAGGATCTACTCGGCAGAATGATACTGCAAGCGGAATAGTGTAAGATGCAAAACTCTAGTGACACTGCTTATTTAAAGAGATATATTAAATACGTGAATAAAGAGATATTTATGCCATTACTGTTATTATTTATAATTTGTTTGCAGGCTTATGGATCTGAAGGAGCCTGCGATGATGATGGTGATCCATGCGAAGATATCGTAAAATTTTTTGCGCAAAAGCGTATATCTTGTCTAAGCGAATTTGATGAGGGTTGTCGTGATTTCCGAAGCTTTGCGAAACTAAAGATGAGTCTTGATGAATGGATGACCTTTGCGAAACCAGTGCTCACGATAGTGGATGCAGCCTACAAGAGACAGCATCCCAATCTCTCTGAAGAGATGTTTGCAAAAAAGAGAGAGGATATTATCCAACTTGCTAAGCAAGGATTCTTTCCTCTTTCGATAGAGAAATTCTGCCTTTTCTTTCATGAGTTAAAGGTAGAGTTTAAGAGAGATTTGCAGGATTTGAGAGATTTGCAATTGCTGCATCAGACACTTTTGAGAGAGAAAGAGTTGGGGCATTTGATAGATTTTATAAATATTCCACAAGAAAGAGCCAAAATTGAGAACAAAAACATACATTTATTCTTTTCCTTGTTAGAATCTTTATATCATTTCTGTCGAAAATCAAAAACAGGTGCAAATAGTGCTTATTGGCTGCAACTGGGCACATGGGAAAGCAATCAAAGAAAATTTGATCCATACAGAAGCAAGATTTTAAGAATTTTTGACCCAAAAACAACAGATGTTTTAGAGGTCTTAAAGAAAAGAGGCTTCTGCTTTAGTAGGTGTACTCTTTATCCTCAAAGCTTTGTACAACCAAAGATGAGCATGAATGAATGGATGACGTTTGCGCAACCAATAGTAGAGATCCTGCTATCAGCCTATAGGAAAATGTATCGTGGTAGTGCTGCAGAGATATCTCAACAAAGTCTGTTGATTGCCCAATCTGCGAAGCAAGGATTTTTTAGACTTGATCTAGAAACCTACTTTCTATCTTTGCATCAATTAAAGATAGACTATGAGAAAGATTTTCTACAAGAAGAAAGAGCAACACTCGAGGATGTACACATACACTCGCTTCGTTCCTTGTTAGAATCTTTATATGCTTTTTGTCTGCATCAAAAAGTGGGTGCCGAGGAATCATATAGCGCTTGTTGGAAGAAACCTATTCAAAGAAAAGAGGCGAGAATGCATGCTGCAGTATTAGTGTGAAAAATGATACATTGAAAAGAACCTCCTTTGTCAAAAGCAAGCATTATCTCAGCATATGCAAGACAAAAGATTATGTAGGGTTGATCTTAATCTTCAAACGATACGTGCAAATTTTACAAATTATCATAACATTACAATATATTACAATTTGCGATCAAACTATATTATTGCAAAAAGATTTTGTGCTAGCGAGATATAAGGATCGCTATATTAATCTTGCATTTCTGAGCCTCAAAATGTACAATGGGGCAGTAATCTAATCACAATTGAATCAGGATACCCTATGCATTTTATATTATTATACTTAATCGCTACATACACATATAGCGCGCAAGCACCAGAGATAGATCCGGCCAACGCAACCCAATGGTTGAGGACGAAGGCCGGGCAAAGTAAACTATCTACTTTACAACAGAGGTTGAAGTGTTCCGGAGAAGGATGGTCCAGCACTGGCCAATGGTTGAGAACGAAGGCCGGGCAAAATATCCTATCTGATTTAAACAACGCGTTAAGATCAGATATTGGTTATGATTGTTTCACTTTAAGTCAAGTAGCGGATGAGATAACTAGGATGATGCGCTTAGACGATTACCATAAGAAATCAGCTAATCTGAAACAGGCTTACAAAAGATCACGAGACTCTTACTCAACACACTGCTATACAGAATCCTATCAAAGTGCTCGTCAAGCACAAAAGGACATCGATAGCTCAAAGGCCACACTTGCCAAGACGCATCAAGAGTACATACCGCCTAGCTTGGAAGCTAAGGTTGCCGATCCCGATAGTGAATTCCATAAGATGAGTATAGAGCTCCTCAATGCGCTTTTAAAGGACGCAAATGCAGAGGCAGACAATCCAAAACTGTACACCGATCAGCTCAGTCCTATGGGTATTGAACCCCTATCTGATTTTCCAGTTTTAGCGATACATAGAGATCTTTTAGAGACTATTAGGTATCTCTGTGAACAACAACAACATATGGCTGAAACCAGCTATCGTAATTGGTATAAGGAAAGAACATCAGATGAACAGATGGCGTTTCGTAGCTCATTATCACATCCGGCTGAACGCGCGAAACTTCTGTGCCCCATAAATTAAAAAATCCAAATAGGGCGTAGTCAAAGTTATCTTTGACTACAGCCCACATAGAAATTTTCTTTATAGCAAAGCTGTTTTTTAGAATAAATCTCGAACAATCTTTGCCTCGATAGTTAAAAACTCATCCGCAATCTCTAGAAGATAGCCACTTATCTTACTATGAGATACCATGAACTCACATTCTTTTATGAATTATGCGGAAGAATAAGCGTGGAAGCAAATAAAACGCAATAATATTAACATTCGCAAACTCTAAAAAAGTATCTCTACGGAATAGTATAAATTATCATTTTAGGCATCGATGCTATCAAAATGTATAAGTAAAAAAATCTCATCACCCCTTCTCAGAAAGATTACCGCTCACTCTCACGGACAGCCTGTTTTGTTTCTGTATGGCTATTTGGCAAAATGCGAACATTACATAAAAGTTTTAAGACCAAGTCGCCCAAAACCAAGCGTTCCGGCATGGATCTGGCAATGGATCCACCATTACAGAGAATCTTTAAAGAGACGAAGAGTTGTTGCAACACCTTTCGGGCTTCCCTTACTGCTGGATTATCTGCGTCAAAACTAGAGTATCTTATATACTGTAATTTTTCATATTCTTTCTGGATATCTAGACCATTTTCTTGAAGGCAGCAAGCTATATCTGGTTCAAGGCCGCACTCCCTATTTACTTTGCTAAAAACTTCCATCACCGCATCTCCATACTGAAACAGTGTGCTCTTTGTCACAGGATTGTCTGTTTGTTTTTTGAAAGTCGCAATCGCACCTAAGAGCGTATCTTTGTACGGCAGGGTGGCTTGTTGAGCTGCTTCCCAATTTTTTAATTCTTCAGGACTCTGCATTAATTGCGGCACAGTTGCTTTTTGCGACGACTGCTTCTTTAGTGGCTCCGTGAGTGCAGGAAAAAATTAAAAATAATAATACGAACTTCATATATCTACATCCTTTATATTACACTATCTATTAAATCACAGCATAATTTTGTGCTTTGCAAGACTCTATTCTACCGGATTTTTCTCTATCTAACACACCTCCTTTTTCAGGGCATTGCAGTTTATTTTGTTGCTGGCACCCCTCTTTGCTTCTAAAATATTTTCTTCTACCCATCCCCTCTCTATGAGCATGCACAGCCATGATGATTGATATAATGATCGATCATTCTCTATATTAAATCCTCTTATTATCTTATGCAATTTTTTGCACAAGATGAAACAGCAATCACATGATTCAAGAGTCTTTTTCTATATCAAAATCAAAAAAGACAGCTGCTCTCTAAAGGCTCTCAATGCTTGACCATACGAGGCATTATTCGAACAAAAACCTTGCAAAGATGATAATAATTGAGAACATAAGATTATTCCCCATCTTTGATTCCATTCTCTGACCTCAATGCTAGCGCGAGATATTGCTACTTTTTTGAATTCAGAAAAAATATAAAAGAACGATTCTAGATCAAGTTTGGAAGTGTCGATATGTCTGAGGAAATTTTGCAGATTAAGCGGCTCAAGAGAAACGTCGATGTACAGTGTCTTTTCAGAAGTAAGTGACTTATTTTTCCAGAATTCCATCGCATCATCAGACATTACTCTTTTGGTCTCTAGATCAAGAGGATATATGACGCTTCCTTCAGCATTAAAAGTAAGGGAGTCGAGAATAAAAAATCGCCTGGCACATATCTTTGTAGCAGTAAGATCAAGTATCTGCTGAGAAGTAAGTGCATGGTGTTTTGTGATCAATAATTTTTCGATAGAATCCGTTACTTTTTTTATCAAATTATATATTTGACTAAATGACAAACAGGAATAATCCAGATCTCTGGAAAGGAAGTAGGCATTTATCAAAGATTTTTTTTGTGCCTTTAATAAGAGGTCAGTTGGCTCTGACTCATCACCGGAGGCTCTTTGTAAAGCGCTATAACCATCTTCAGCATCGGCGAAAATGGCATTCTCTACTTTCCTCATGATCCTTTCCACAGCTGTGCTTATGCTCATTCTCCTGAAGCTTTCTATCACATATTGACCTCTATCGGAGGCACTTTGTGAATCGATATCCGCATCCTCATCATCAGGCAAAATAGTATTTATGGTCATGATCAAGAACCTTAACCTCCAATCACTATCATGATCGGAGGCACTGTTCGAAGCGCTATGCGCATCTAAAAAAATGAATAATAATATTAGAAATATCACAAAACTCCTATTTATCATCTTATATGATTTTTTTTTAATAAACAAGCGTCGTATGGACTCTCATCACATAAGCTCAAACAAGCGGATAGAAGACAATAGTAAGCGCTTACATATTTTTGAGCCCTGCTCACTACTAGTACGACGTTGTGGATCAGGCCAATATTTTGCATTCAAAAAAGCAAAAGCATGCATGAAAAACATATGTACCTGCCAGTACACTCCACACGTTCTTTATTGCCTTTTTTTACAACACAATTCTTGATACAATGCTATTATTACACTATTTACTAAAGGGTATACTATGACATCAATAATATTGTTATTTTTAATGTCTTTTTCACAGGCAGATGCGGCTATGCCCGAAACTCTTACTGATGGAATGCAAAAAATGTGCTTACATGATTATGGAGCTGTTCAGCAGAGCGACTATGCAGAATTTCGGAAAGCAGTACTCTTAAAAGACTCAAAACTCAAAGAAGACAGTTGGCATACAGCTCAAGCATATATTGCTCAACATCTCAGTGAAATTCGCGAGTTCATCGATGTAGAACCTTCGGAGTATAATTATCACACTCTATTAACATTACGGGATATTTTTTCTGATTTCAGCCCATATGTTAATGAAATCCAAAAGCAGCACCAAACTTCCGAAAATCTGCTGACATCCATGATGAACAGCCAGCATATCTCTCACAAAAGATCTATGGAAAGTATGTGTCAAAGGGGTGAAGCATCTCTATTGCATATATTTCCAGCGGAGATTTCGGAGGAAGAGTGGATGATTGTTTTAAATCCTAAACTGGAAGGCTTTATTCTTGATGCAGCCACCATATATACACTTTTAATAGAAGCGATAGAAGAGATAGATGCACTAACAGAGAATAGGTTGTTTAAGATCTTTGAAACCAAATTAGATCAATGCAGAAATACCAATATCTATGTACATCTCGTAAAAGTTTGCAAACATCTCTGTGACAACCAACCACAGATGTGCTACGAGGCATATGATCACTTTTATCTTCTTAAAGAACAACAGAAAGACTGGCTGCGAGAGCCAGTCTTTAGCATAATCTAGATTTGATTATGCTAAAGTATGCATCTCCTCAATGCGTTTTTAACTAACGCAGAGGCAAAGGTGTGGAGTTACACACTTTACCCCCCCAACCACTCTCCTGAAGCTACCGAACTATTGTGCGAATTTGAAGTTTTGGCGATACATACAGATCTGATAGAGACTATCAAGCATCTATGTGCAAACCAAGTGCATCAGGCTTTTCGCAGCTATTGTGTTTGGTATGAGAACAGAACGCCAACGAAACAGATTAAGTAGCGTAACAGCTTAAATGCAGAAGAGCTTGCGCAGCTTCTGTGCCCGATTGCCTGAAAGAAAAGAAGTGATCCAAATAGGGCGTATCAGAGCTATCTTTGACACGCCCACTTGAAACGCATCGTGGTACAAAATCTGTTTTTCAGAATAAAGTTAGCACAATTGCTGGATCAAACGTACACGTGGCTATATATATGATGTTGTTAAACTGATGCATTGCTGTCATGCTGTTCAGCGCGAAGTGGCAAAAACAACATGGTGATCTAACGCCCGCGATGAGAGCTACTGTATGCGGTATTTCCGTACGCTGACTGCCACATCATATAGTTTAGATCAGCATTTGATTGAGAATTATGGAAGTCACAATCGTTAAAAGGCATGACGAAGTCTATAGCTCATATTATTGAGTCTTTCGCGCGCAAGCTTGCAAAATAGTGATGGATTGAGTAGAAAGTCCTTCGCTGCTTCCGAACAGGTAAAAAATAATAATATCAATACTCTTAAGTGAAATATACCGTCAGTAAGATCGAATTAGTCCATAAGGAGTGGGGCTTGGGATGGCATCCTTAGTGTGCAGTGAGTCAATTTTCCCTTCCACAATAGTTTGAAGCAATTCCATTTTTCTTTCCACAAATTATATTGTTTCACAGCTTCCTCTAAACTATATTGTTTTGAAGCTCCCTTTTCCTCTCTCTCTGCCTCTTGATTTGTTCGACAAAAATTATCTACAGAGCATAGAAGGGTCTGACAGCACTCTCCGAATAAAGTCATCCCCGCAGCATTCATTGCAAGCATTGTTGTCCATTCTGATGGTTGAAAAGCAGTTTCACACAATTGACAAAACGCGGCATGAAAGACGGGTAGATCAAGATTGTGAACAGTGGGCGTGTATTTTTCGTGCGCACAAAATGCTTTTTCATCAAAAATATGCCCCTTACCTCTATCTAGGAGCAATTTTATTGATAGTGTCCAATCTCTTAATTGATTTAAATCTTGCACTTTCTCATATTGTTTCGACGCAAAAGCACTTAAAATCTCTTGTTTATACTCGTCAAGAACTCTTTCAGCACTTGTCTTCTTTTTTTGAGGTGACTGATTAGGACTAGTGTCATTTGTCTGAGGTTTACAGCAATCAAGAGGCATAGCTTGCGGACCAGCACCTCTGTCTCGATAGTCTGCATTCAACTGACGAATAATAGGACCAAATGCATCAGGCGAAGGACCACCTGGTGCATGCAATTCACCAATCAAGGTAGCAAACATTCGAGTATACGCAGGATTGATTGCATGAGCCTGATAAATAAGATTAAGATCCTCTTCACCTGCTCCATATATCTGGAAAACAACAAAAAACAATACTATAAACATAACTGAATTCTTCACAAACATATTGTAAATGATATTATAGAAAATTACTACTTTTTCGCACGCAAGAGAGTTTTTTTTTCAAATCAAAATAATTGGTAGCAAAAGCCTTCAGATCTATAGGAGAGTTGACGTGTTTTGTATCATTAAAAGCAACGGATTCTATGATAAAAAAGTTGGAACGCATCTTTGTATAAGTAAGACCAAGTATCTGCGCTTAGTATGATGAGAGTCAATCAGAAGAGCTATCCAAATTTTCTGTGGCTTACAAGATAAGCAAAAAATGCTATAGTCACACAGAGTGATAAGCAAATTGACATCAATATTACATTGATGTAACTATTTTTCACTTGTTTACATGCTGATGGCGCTTCTGCTCTAATGGCCGGTGAACAACTTAGTGAAACGGCACGTTGGCAACAAACTCAGAAAAGATTGAAACCGTATCGTAATGGCGTTCTGGCGACACTCAGACGCTATCCATATATTTTACCACCCTAGAGTTAGTAGAATTTGATTTTAAAGACGACTATCAAAATGTATCCCTGGCAACCGCCTATATCTCAGGAATAAAAGCGATTTTTGTAATAAAGATGCCTCCGCAGTAAGCGATGTACAAGCTATACTGGCTTCACTGTCATCTTTGTTGGCTAACAGGTATCCCAACTTAAAAGATATTTAAGAGAATCCTCAAGATCCAAATTGTCATCTTGATCTCCCCTCACTGAAGCTTTAAAATGAGGCAACTAGCCCATACCTTCGCCTTTCATTGCCATTTGACCCCCCCTTATCAAAAACCCCTTGTGTGATAATACATGAAGCAAAGATTTAAGTGGATCGAAAAAATCCTCTATACAGCGATAGAAAAATCTTCAATTCGATCTAGGTTGCCAATTCAGATCCTTGATTTGCGTTTCAAGCATATAAATGAAGGCAGATTAAGCATAAAAGAGTAGTGAGAGCATAGTATCTTTAAGAATTTATGATTCCAGAAGCGTAAATTCTGGAATCATGCACTTGTACTCATATTTTTGGAAGTTATAGTTGGAAAAGAAATCAAAAATTTATTGCTCCCTACACAAAAAAGATTCGAGAGACTATTTGTCTTTGAAGAGCTTTGCAAAGCAAACAAAAGAGTGCTCAAGACAGCGTCAAGTTTTATACTCTCACAATCTCGCAGAATTACAGGGCTCAGGATTATTGATTGACAACAACTAATGTAGCGTAGAACTTATCATATCTTGTATTAAACTTATCTTGGAGTCCATTACAGAGAGCTTCTAGACTTAAGAAGAGTTGTCTCAACGTCTCTTGGTATCTCTGTACTTCTCGATGATCTAAAGAACAGGGACTTAATCTTTTAGAAAATGTAGACAATTCTTGCCTATTCTCTTTGAGTACTGGAGGATTTTTTTTCAACAAGGTATGCATCTTTGCTTCCGCCACAACACTCAGGACATTACATCCATAATCAATGAGATCAGACAATGAGAGGGGATGCTCCGTTTGTATCAAGAAAGTGTCAATCGCAGTTAAGATCTTGTGTTTGTACGGAAAAATGGCTTCTTGCGCTACCTTCCAATGTTGTGATTTTGCAACAATCCCACCTTTTTTGCTATGTTCTAGAAAATGAGATTCCCATATTTCGACAGCTGCCTTCACCAGCTGTGCACCCTCTTCTTCCATGCCAGGCACTGATTTTAAGCTTGAGGTAGTTCCGTAAGCACATGAAAAAATCAAAAATAATAATATCAAATTCATCAATATCTCCTTATCTACAATTTTACCTTATATCATCTCACAATTTAACTATGATTCGCACTGTTATTGGGCAGAATTCTCATAGCCTGAGATCAGAATAAGTGGCCAAATTGCGTTACTCTCAGAAAAGTATATGAAACAGAGAAAAAAGCGGAGGAAGAAAAAAATAAGCCAATCCGAATGATGCATCCGTAATCAGGTTAGGCGTAGTGAATATAGCGTTCAAATCTTTAGACTTTATCGTCAAAATTTTTCACCATCCTCTGAGCTCAGATAGAAATGGTCAGTTTTACTCACTGAAACCTACTGTCATCATCCCATTTATCACAATATCATCATATGGCTTATAATCATTGCTTATAAGCCAAAAAAATATCATGAACAGATGGTGATATGTGAGCATACCAGTCTTTATATACTCTGTAAGCGAGATCCTGGTTGTTTTCACAGAAAGCTTTGCAAGCGTATAAGAGATTATTGTGTAGGATCAAACGATGGAGGCTTGACAATTGGACCCAAACTTCAATGCGGTGGGAAAAAACCTGACGATTGCGCAGATCTCCACGTATTGCTGCATTGAGAGCTTTAGCGAGGATAGGTACATCAAGTGTAAATTGTGGACATTGAGGATCCTCTTCACTTTCATTAATTATTGCTATTGCACTTGATCGGCCATGGATGATATCAGCAAGATCAAGAAACAGATTTTCTGTTCTGATTAAATCGCAAACGGTATATGAAGGTTTGTTCAATATGGGCTTGAGCAGCTCTTGTTTCAGGATTTCTTCAGTATATCCAGCGGAGGGGCTTAGCAAAGCTCCATAAAATGGTGAACTCACAAATAACAGTAAAATTAATATCATAAATCTATCCTTATTTACCATTGTCGCAAAAATGGTGAACTCACAAATAACAGTAAAATTAATATCATAAATCTATCCTTATTTACCATTGTCGCAAAAGTAAAAAATAGTTGCAAGAATCAAGTGGTTGCAGCATTGCGATTCTATTGACCTCGCAGCACACTTTGAATTGACTCTCAAACTAAGGATATACTGAAACACTTCTTAGAAATGCAAAGATATTAATCAGTGGTTGAGCGCATTTATGTATTTTGCTAAAAGTTAAGATATGCCAGAAACTGCATAAATAAATTTATCTCACCTTCATTCATATGTTTGTTATTGTTAAGTGTGTGAATAGTGATAGAATACCATTAACGGAGGATTTCAATGTGCAAAATTACTATCTTTTTTTACCCTTTGTAATAAAAAATTTATACTGCGCAAGTACTGAGCACTGTCTAAATATTGATGAAAGAGAGCAAGAAAGAATAGCCCATATTCAAAGTCCACCAAAGATAGATATAACGCAATCACTGGTGCTGAAATTAGAAAACGGCACTCATTCAACTTATATGGCCATAGAAGTCATTGATAGCGCAGAAGAGCAAGTAGAACAAAGCTCTCTCAAGAAATTTTTGAAGTGCAAGATTGATAAAAAACATGTGATTTTGACTACCTTTCTGGTGAATATGGCACTTACTTTAGGTATTGTGATCTCAGTATGGTATTCATAGGGCCTTGATGATTTACATAATAATAGCTTGTATGATGATTCATGCATCTGGATATGCGGCACACGACCCTTCAGAGCGAGACCCTCTTCTGACACTCCCACTTTCAAACAATGGAGCTTATAGCGCAAAAGAAAATATAGATGTGGTAGTTAATTTGAGGGGCCCTGCAGTGTTGTGTGTGAACGAACAATCCCCACAGATCCTGTTCGTGCGTATAAAACGCCCAAATAATCCTCCATCAAATAAAAAACTGATATATGCATGTCTTATTACACAACAACTGCTGTTTGTCCTCTTTAGTGGGTTGTGGATATTCCAATTGAGCAAATCTTGGAATCACTCCTCTTCTGTGAATACGACTAATACGACCACACTATGTTAAAGTTTTTGCGTTTATTTATATTGCTAATTTCAAGTATATTTGCTTCTGTTTCAGATCTCGAAAACCAAATTAACACTCATCAACTACCGCAAATTGTGGTGAAAGATCAGCATTATCTAATCAGTATGAATGAAACTGAAGTGCACAAAAAGCCTTCATGCGGCACGATTTTATATAGGGGTGTAGCTTATCTTTCGTGTCTCTCTGCCATCTCTTTTTTAGCAGCGCAAATTCTATATGCAGCTTCTGCATTTTATACCCCCTACGCCAAATGATGCCTGATATGATTACCGCATTCAGCAATGTTGTGCTCTCAAATACTAATGAATAAGCCAAACCTTGCTAGGTTTGAATCTGATAATAAGTGCTGAATAACTTAATATGGTTTTTGCAAAAGGAATAAACACTTGTAGGTGTTTATTATCGTCAAAATTTTGCAGCATCAAGTGGTCGCAGCATTGCGATCACTTTGACTAGATTTGGATACAATATAGTCTCGTATCATAGCGATTGCATTTGCAAACCGACTATATGACTGAGAAGTTTTAGATTCACATCCATCGCACAAATACTTTACAGATGCCAACAAGTCGCAGAGTGCTCTTTGAAAACTACTCTTCACCCATTGATCACGGTCAGGAATATTTATAAAACGTTCATACAATGAAGATAATTTTAGCTGATTCACCCAAGTGTTTTGGATGCTGTCTGTCGCACCCTCTTTACTGCTTGCATGCTTGAAAATTGCGAATATTGGGGCTGTCTCGGCCATTAAGTCAGAGTACTCTAAGTCAGTATACTGAGCGCCTAGGCTAGTTGCCTTCACCTCGATCATGACAAACGTATCCAAAATATCTTGCATATATGGTTGCATCTGACAATTAGATTCATTGAAATCTGAGTCTGAGGCAGAATAAGCGTGAAAACAAACAAAAAACAACAGCAACAACATGCACCATTATTATATCACACTACATTCTCCATACCAAACAACTCTTCATATCGTTAACATATCTAGCAATATTGTGTACTAACGTACTCACAAAGGTGGATCATTGTCTTTCTATATTTAGTTATAAAGACAATACGCAAACTATAAAAAATTATCTCCAAGGAATAGTATAAATCATCACTTTCGGCATCGATCCAATCAAGCATATAAGTGCCAAACATTTTTGTAGCGTACAATGACCCGCTGTAGCTGCAATAGAAGGTGCCAAAGGATGCTAATAATGGCAGGCATGCAGCATTGTATTATTTCTCTAATGGCCACTCTTCGTGTTTCGAATCCAGAAATTCGAATCCAGAAAAAAGATAAAAGTAGCACTCTAGATCAATTTGGGAAGATTCTATTTGTGGGAAAGTGCGTAGATTCAGTTGGGGAAAAATCCATATTTTCGAAATCTGTGCAATTAATTGCCCTGATCGTAGGGTAACGTGAAACTATCTTTGTAGCAGTAAGGGCCAATATCTGCTCAGAAGTAAGTTCATGATGTTTGAGCAATTTTTTTGCAAGAGCATCCGTGAATTGTGCTGTCAAATCACGCCATCGTTGAAATTCCAAATCCCAATAATTAGTTCACTCGTCTATTTGTATCACTTTTTTTAAATCAAAAAATATAATGATATAGAGTCATCAACGCTTTAGCCTAGTCTGGACGTTTGCACTGCAGGGCACATCTAATACGCCTCGCTAGAAATCTCTCTGCTGCCTCGCTAGAGATTCCTTTTCTTCATCGAGCAAGATCGCTCTGATTTCATCAAGATCCTTCTGAAGCGCACTCACTCTGGAGCCCTCAAAAACTTCACTATTCGCACAGAAATCTTCCAAAGCTGATAATACGTTACGGTATGCATTCTCGTATGCATACCGTATTTTGATTTTATATAGCGGCTCTCTCTCTTTATTCAAAGATAACAAGGATTGAGTCTCATTTAATTCATAAAAATAAAAAAATAAGATTTCTAAATCGCCACGCACCCATTTTTTATAGCGTAGAACATGTCGTTGATACCCAATTATCTGGGTAGAAGGCACGTGATAATGTTTCTCTAAGAGATCTTCAATATTATCGCTTATTTTGCCAACAAAGGTAGATAATGCTTCATACTGCATACTTTGATAATTATGATTCCTGAGGATGGTGAGCAGATTTGTTTTGTGCGTCTCCAACAATTCTTGATCGTTTTCCCAACTTTTCAGAGCAAAAGGGGTTTTTGGGCAGTCCTCAACGCTATATCCTGCTCCACAAGCGTGCAAAAAGGTTAAAAATAATAATACTAATAACATCAATATATCCTCATACTTTTGTCATTATAACCTCTACTGTGTATTGAAGCCATAATTTAATGCGTATCGAGAGTAAGAAGAGAGTTCACAACTTTCAGAGCCTCCCCCCCCTCACCATTAACCACGGTGGACTATCAAGTCATTATGATGCTGAGATTTCTGCCAGCCCAAAAATTCTTCCCTAGCGTTCACTTCGTGTTGTTGATAAAAATGGTAAAAAGATAAGAGGAGGTGTTGATACCCAGCAATTAATGCTGATTCGTATCGACAAAGATTTCCAACAGACTTGAAATAACCCGCATTCATTACACAAAATGCCCAATAGAAGTTTTTTATATCAAGAGGACAGTACGAATTTTTTGTGATGTTTTTGATTGTCAGATCAATCTCATCCAGATTTTTTGATTCGAAATAATCAACTTTTTCGGCGCACTGAAAAAGACTGCCTCTTATTGATTGTGCACAAGTCAATAATGTTTGAAGATTGCCACTTCGAACAGAACCTAGAATACAAAAATTATCAAAAATACTTCTATACGGGTCAAACACTCTTTGAGCTACTATCCACAGTGAAGGATCGGATTGATGGATGCTGGCAGTAACTGGTTGTACTGCTTCATAGCGATCATCCATAGCTCCATAAACTTGCAAACAGCTGAAACAAAATATAAATATCAAAAACATCTCTATTCCTCCTATAAATAGCAAAGCCATTTTACACCATTTTGCGCCACCAGCAATATTTCTGAGCTGCAAAAGATATTTTTTTATGAATATACTCCTATTTTAGACTTAAATATGCCTTTTCGTTTAGTGAAATCAGGAAATTAAAAAACTCCAGGAGGCTCAGCGTCTATGAAAGCGATTGCGGCCAACAATCAAAATATTCGTTCAGAGCATCTTGCGCATTTTTCTTACAGCAAGCATAAAAAGATCGTAGCAAATGGTATGCACCATCTCTGCTTGCCTGGCCTGTCTGGAGAACCTTAAAAGAGTGATAATAAGTTTCTAAACTAAGGTAAAACATATTTTTTTTAGCATATTTTATTATACATACTCTTCTTGCCAATATCTCTTCAGCAGTATAGTCAGGGTAACGATTTCTATAAGCTTTCTCCAGTATATCGGTTATTGGTTGCATGAATTCCCTTAGTTCATCAATACTCATATCTGGTAGTATAAGCTTATCATTACAATCCACAAAGATCTTAAAGTGTTGGAGGAACTCTGCTCTGTCGCTTTCAAATAAAATTTGCTCTTTTTCCCACTGTTCATCACTTATCGCTCCTATAGCACTTGGCGCTGTCATACAAACCATACTCAAACACAAACACATCTCTTCTATCTTCTCATCAAGGTTGTTTGCGGCAGCCATCAAGCGTACGCAGGTGAAAAATAATAAAATGCATATCACAAATAATACTCCGGATGGTGTTATTATATCATATTGAATCAAAAATCAGTGGTGGGTTACCATTCCCACAAAGAGCGATATTCTTCATCAGCTTACTATTTATTTCCTTCATATCAATATTCCAAAGATGAGAAAAGTTTCCGGCACACATTTATATATTTTGTTGCGTTCAAGGCTTGGGGTTTGCAATATATAGTAGTCTGCATAAAACTTATAAAAAGCCCAAAAAAATATTGGAGCAGAAAGGAAAGAGTATGTGGTTTCTATGCGACAGTCTCCCGGCTCTTCTGAAGCATATCAAGCTCAAGATCAGAGTATTGCGTTGTGTAGATTTCTGTAAGTATATTTCTTATTGTTTCTTCAAAATACCTGAATTTATCCAATCGAATCATTGCAAGATAATTTTTAGATTTTAGCGCATCTAAAATTTCTCTTTTCTTCGGTTGAATAACTGCTTGCTCTGCTTGCCACCGCTAATATGCTGGCGCAGTTAATGCATATATCACAGCTGCTGCTTTACTGTTTATGTCTCTTTGATCTTCGATGAATGAGACTCCTTGTAAAAACAAGCCAACTCACCACCGCAATCATCAGGATATTTGCCTATATCAAATCAATTTAGCAGAACGCAATCAGCATGAAAACAAATTGCAAACAAATGCTATTATGCCAATCTCTATCTTAAATTAATATACCATTATATACAGAAGGCTATTTGCACAAAAATATTTATTTCATTGAGAAGAAATTATTATTGACTCATACAAGATAGAGCGAATTGAACTCTTGCATAAAAGATAGCAAGATCATCACCAAGATGATGATCTTGGTGCCTGGCATACTGTTTCAATCTGCTTCATTACCTTTGTTGTTTTTTTGCACCGACAAAGTGACCGTTGTAATCTATGCTCTTGCCCAGTGAACCAAACTGTGCATTTTGCCATTCCAACCAATACTTTCTACAGTGCCATAGATCTCTTTGATGAAAATAGTAAAAAGATGATAAGAGTTTGGAATATATTGCCATGGACATTTCTTTCTTTGAGGTAGGCGTTTCAGTTTTTTGTGCATATAATTCAGGATATTTATCCGATATAACAAAAGCCCAATAAAAGTTTTCCATAGTAAGATAACAGTGTAGAGATTTGATAGTACCGAATCGATATTTCCACTCACTTTTACTTATTCTAGTAGTAATTCCCCCGCATTCTTTAAGCTTTGATTGCAGCGATTGTGTCTCACGATATGATTGATTAATATCATATTTTTCCCAAGGCATTCCAATACACCAACCATCAAACTGACTTCTGTGCACATCAAAATCTGCTTGTGCGCAGTCCCAGGCCAGAACGCCATGTGGTGCACATATGAAAAAGAGCTGTTGCGCAAAAGCTGGGTGATAATATGCAAAAGCTGCTTGAGGCTCAGCATATGGAACAGTCTCCTTACGCAATTTTATGACCAGCTTGGTCTCGCCCTGCTTCATCTCTTTTGGCAGAACTATTCTATCCTGATTATACTCATCCTGAAAAAAGCGTTTTCTGGTGCTATCTTTTGCGCGTTCATTTGTAACGATATTGCTTTCAGCGCCTTGTGCGTGCAAACAAAGTAAAAATAATAGTAAGGTCATCGATCCCTTGGTAAAAATAATATACAAAATTATACACTGTATTTTTTTAATATGATTTATTAAAAAGAAAAAATAGTAGTTTATTTTTTTTTGAGAAAAAAGCTGTCAATTCGATCAATCTTATTGGCATACATAACACTACATGTAATGTTGCTCAACAAAAAGAATATACCCACAAAGAATATACTCACGACACACAATACATAATACTATATACAATCGACAAAAAATATCAAAAGGCATGCCAAAAATTACTGTTAGCTTTAAAGGATTTGCGTGATGGAGATAAAGTTAAAGCTAAGTCACGGCATGATTATCTATGGAAAGAATTCGCTTGAATTTTTTGAAATAATAATATACTCTTCGATTTAATTTTATTTGCAAACATTGCACAATATTTTGATTTCTCGATGATTTTTCATACTTATAGCGTTGTCTTTGCATGCAATAAAAAAGTAGGGATTATCCTCCTTTTTTACAATATAGTGCAGCACACTACGCTTCTTTTTCTTTTTCATCAATCAAAATTTTAATCTTTTGGATTTTGGAGGTAATATCTCATCCGTTTCAGCAATCAACTTGGTCTCCACCATCATAGCGGAAGCGTGATGGAGAAAGATGCGAAATCTTGAAGCACTCCATGGCATCTTCATACAGAAACCGTGCAATGATGACATTAAGTTCACGCATGCAATATTGTATGACTTTAATGACTCCTCACTCTTCAGCTTATCATCTAGTAGTGCTGGCAATGCAGACAAAATATAAAAATATGTTTTTATATCAAGAGCCTTTTCAAGATCTTCCTCAGTCTCCTTATTATGCAGATATCTAAGCAAATTGTGAAGCACATCAGCAGAGGTGAGAAGCGGATTTGGATAACTGGCAGTTGCACATTTTTGTGAAACCATATGTAGCACCTGTTCAGCAGTGCACATACCCTGTGTGGTCTCCTGCATTGGAAGATCGCGGCTCTTCTGATCCAGATCTGCAAGAAAAGGATGGAGCAAACCAGCAGCGGCTTTACTCAGATGTTCAGCAACAACAATTGAATAGTCTGCTGACAAAAGGGTGAGAATCGGATTTTGATCATCGACAGTTTCTAGCACCTTCTCAACAGTGCACACACCCTGTCTGACCTCTTTCATTGCAAGATCGCGGCTCTCACGATCCATATTTGCAAGCAAAGGGTGGAGCAAAGCAGCAGCGGTGAGACGCATATGTGAAGCAATAACAGTTAAATATTTTTCTGCAAAAATAAAGTTTAGCACCTGTTCAGCAGTGTACGCACCCTGTATGGTCAAGTAACGTTTTATATGATCCTTGACATTCTTGCTCAAAGCACGGTTTTGCTCAAGATCGAAACCCTGATAGGGCAGACCGTTCCAGGCAGGTATAAAGTACTTAGATGTCAAACTACTTGCGCACCTCTCTAACATTGATGGAGTTAGGCGGTCTTCCCATTCTTTCATAGTAAGTGCGTTTTTTTCACTCCCATCATCAGAGTCGTCGATCGATGCTCCATGGACATGCAAACAGATTGAAAATAATAATATTAATAACATAAATACATCCTGGCTATATTATATTATAAAACTAAAATAATGCATATACTCAACATCCTGCATGCACTCTACATTACTTAAGATTCTCTCAAAACAGGGTGATAGATGTACAGCTATTGTAATTGTTGAAATATATTTGCGAACTCTTCATCCATACGGAGAAACGCACTTGTCAATTTTGGACTGAGGCTTAGTGGGTCAATTTTTGCAGGTTTTGCTCAATCCAGATTGTTGCTCGGATGCCCCGGAAATATTCTATCAAGTGAAAAAAATAAAAAGTGTTGCTCTACTCAAGACGCCCCCCCTCTTAACACGCCTTTCTCCCTGTCGCTCAACATCGATGATGTCAAGCATCTCTTGCTTCCATAAAGAATAGCGCACCTCAGATGATATGAAAAAACTTTTGCAAAAAACTTGAAAGAGCTGAGGAGCTGATAATACTTTGTTCTACTTTTTTCATCATCGCTTGGAGCATTGCATTGTGATAATGCATAGTTTTGTTCCAAAAAAGCAAAAGCATGAAAATAAATCGTTAGATCAAGACGGAAGTTAGTATTTAGCATATCACCCACTTGTTTCAGGGTCATAGCCTCAGATATGATGGGATGCTTTTTTTTATAAACTTTCACAAGAATCTTGCTCACTAATTGCGCAATATCCCTTAATTCACATAGTGTTGACGCCTCAGACAAGTTTTTTTGCTTCATGATATCCTGAAACGCGGTTCTGAGCGTCGTGTCCAAAAATTCTTGAGAGCGTAATGGTTCCAGAGGAGCATCACACGCCATTCTGATTGTTTCATCCAAAGAACTTTGAGCGAAAGCCCAGGAAGAAGCATGCGCAGCTTTTTGCAGACATGGCAGGGACTCGAAGAAAAAAAGTCTTCGATCTTTTTCCTTTTCTGTAGCAGAAGGGCACTCCAGGCTCTGACTAGCCTGTAAACAAGTTAAGGTTAAGAATAATAATATTAAGCGCAATTTCATAAATAGAGCAGTAAAGATTTATATCTGTCTGCTAATCCAGCAAAAATGTAAAAGAAGGCTTCCATATCAATAAGAAATTCATCCTCTTCAACATCTGTGAGAATAAATGTGTTTCATTGCCATCATTTTTTCGAAAAAAAACATGACAAGGTGTAAGAATAGTGAGCACTGGTTTTTCAAAACTCATTAATTGATCAAGGTTGTTTATTGCACGATAAGTCTTTAGCAAGCGCTTGATCCAACTCTTCTCTGTACGGATCTCATAAATCTTGATATGCTTTTATCCGTAAATCAATACATATGAAGATTCAATGCATCCATAGACTCCCAAAAGCTTCTCATCTCACTCTGCGCTTCAGAGTTTATAGTTTCAAATTCATCCTTTGGCATGTTGTCACAGAAAGTGGCTATAACTGATAATAAATTATGGCATGCACTTATGTATTGTTTTTGCATATAGTTTAGCTGACCCTCCGGCACTGCTTCAGTATCGCATGCAAAAGTATTATATTTTTCTTCTAGTTCAAAAAAAGCGTAAAAGATGTATTCCATATCAAGAGTCGATCGGCCACGTCGAGACTGTTCAAAAACAAATACTTTCCTTTCCATCATTCTCTCAAAAGAATCCTGATAAATCTTCGAATGTGCGCTCTTAAGAGTGGCTAGTAGTGGTACTGAAACCCGCCTTAAGTTGCGAAGATCTTTTACCGTAAAAAAACATAGAGGGTGAGGAAGACACTCCCTAACCTGTTGTATGTGTTCAGACCAGAGTGCTCGAGATAGTTCGCAACGTAACAAATCAGGCATAAATTTGTCGGTTGCATATGCATAGCTAATTTCAGAAATATCTGAAAAAAAAAGCTTAAATCCGTCCTCAGACCAAATTAGAACATTCACGCAAAATCCATGAAAAGAGTGTGCTAAATTCTTGCAGGCACTGATGTATTTTTGGTTGATATAGTATGATTTAATTCTATCTTCTTTGATATTAAAACCTGAACAAGTATTATATAGTTCAGCCAATTCAGAAAAAGCCAAAAAAAAGGTTTCCAAATTAAGATTAAAATCGCTATCTTCGCAACTTTTAATCTTTCTCACAGTTTCTTTTTGTATATCTTTTTGTCTTAAAAGCATCTCCTCAGAAGTAAGTTTATGACGCTCCAACAAAGGTGGCAAAATAGTGGATATTGTTGCTTGTATAAATTTATGAAATACATAAATGGGCTGATCATCCGCAGGCAATCGACCTGGGATGCCTACAAGATTTGTATTATTTAGAGATTGAAACCAGCTTTGATCTCTTGTCCAACGCTTTCTATTAGGAGAAAAATCTCTCCCCATCCCATCAAAGCTGCTTGGGGTAGCCGCATTAATTTGAAAGCAGATTAAACATAATAGTATAAAGCGCATATGTACCATTAACATGTCATGATTATAAATAATTTTTCCATCTTATACAAACATCTAAATTCATGCCAAAACTTATTGTTAGTTTTCAAGTATTTTCGTGGGGGAGAGAAAGTTAAGGCTAAGGAAAAGTATGATTCTGTATGGAAAAATTAGATTAAATTTTTTGAAATAGTAATAATATATATCTTCGATTTAATTTTATTTTGCAAACATTTCAAAATATTTTGATTCCTCAATTATTTTTAGTACTTAGCGCTGTCTTGCATAAAATACAAAAAGGAGGGAACTGCCTCATTTTTTACAGTATAACGCAGCAATCTCTGAAGGGATTCACAGGATCCTCAGTAACAGGCTGCAAACTATAAGACGGATTCTTTTTTAATTCTTCTTCTAGATATAGGAAAAGCTTTGCATCAATCATCTTAGTATAAAAGAACAGTTGATTTTGCCTTCTTTTGTTAATTCGGAAAAAAGTACATGCCAGAGTGAGATCTCCTTTTTGATCTTCTACAAAGGTCACATAAGGTTCATTTTCACTTTTTTCACTTGGAGTCCATAGACCCTGCGCTTGACTCATTATTGCCTGCACAGACTGCAAAAGCTTGTTACCACGATCACAGTTATACTCATAAATCTTTAATAACATAGGGTCTTTGGTAATATTCCAACATTCTTCACTGCTCTCACTTGCAGCTTTAACATCGTCTGGCAGCTTTAACATCGTCTGACCGTCATCAACGATCTTCTTCCCGCGAAGCAATCCGCTCAAATGTAGTAATCTAAATCCGCATGCGGCATTGAGACTCTCATCCCATAACATATATGCTGCATGGAGATTAATCGACAATAGAAAAAAGAGTAATTTAAACATAACAGGATTATAACACAAGAACCGAGTCACAGTCACTATTTTCAACAAAGGCATTTAGCATACTTCTCCATGATATTAGTGCTAGATTTCCAAATTAGAAATTATTGCTTGCTAGCAGAGAAACTGAAGAGTAAAAAGCACTGATCACCCTACCACAAGGTTTTACTGTGGATTTTGATATCATTGATGCTATGATCCCAGAAGCGTAAATTCTGAGAGCATGCAATTATGCGCATATTTTTTCTTGTTTTCTCTACAAATTATTGGATGATTAGAAGTGATAGCTGGAAACGAAATGAAACATTTATTATTCCCGACACAAGAAAGATGCGGGAGACCATTTTTCTTTGAAGAGTTCTTGAGAATCTTTTGTGATTAGGATAGCTCGTCCAAAAAAAGCAGCCTGTGAATCATGTGATTGTTGTTGCATCTTATGCAAAAAAATGGCAATAAGAGGCTTTCATATTGATTTCAAACAATCTTTGATCTGAATCAAGAAGTAGGCTATACTTTAAGTTAAGAAGGAGAAAAATTAATGGTATTAATTTTATTTTTTTTAATCTTCTTGCATGCTTATGGAGCTGTTCAGCAGCGCGACGATGCAGAATTTCAAAAATCAGCAGTATTCTTAACAGACTCAACAATCAACAAGGATCGCTTCAGACAGGACAGTTGGGACACAACTCAAGAACAGATTGCTCAAAAGCGCAGTGAAATGCGCATGTACTTCGATGGACACTCTTCTTATGAGTATGATTATTACACTTTAACAGGATTAGAGTATCTTTTTATTGATTTCAAAGGACCATGCAATCTGTGGAAATCTAGCACAAGCACAACATTGATGACTGTATTCAATCCTAAACTAGAAAGCTTTATGCTTAATACAGAGACCATAGCTCACCTTTTGACAAGCGCCAAGGAGGAGGTGGAAAAACTAATTGAGGAAGGATTAAAGATCAACAGAAAATTCAATCGACACATAGGTACCAAGCCCTATGTACATCTCCTGAAAGTTTGCAAACATCTTTGTGACAACCAACAAAAGATGTGCTACGACGAGTATGAGCATTTTTATCTTCTTAGGGAACAACAGAAAGGAAGATAACTAATCAGAATAGCCTTAACATAGTTGAAGACTCTATCACTCGAATCTTTAAAAAGGCATGCCGCAATTTATGAAGAATGTGATTTATCGAAAGATGAGCAGAAAAAGATCAAAACTTTACTGTGTAAGGACATCGCAGATCACAGAGGTTGCAGCGATTCCTGAAAATGCCCACAAAAATTCTTTAGCAGTATTTTACTACTAAAGAATTTTTAAAGCTGAAAGTGTAATTTCTCACTCCCCTACCCATAATGGATAAGGAGGTTGTCTCCTTATTTTCTTTGTAAAAATAGTGCGCCTATTACATAAAGAGCAAGAGGGTAAAAGCAAAACGGCATAATATTAATGGGTGACTGGGAAACAATGGACGATGCCAGCAAGATTTGTGCTCCGTGAGGAATAATACACTGCGTTGCGGTGGCAAAGACATCCAAAGTACTAGCTGCTTTTGCTGCTTGAAGTTTGTTTTTTTCAGCAATTCTTTTTACGCTTTGACCTGAAAAAAGAATGGCTATAGTGTTATTGGCAAAAATAATATCTGATATTATCGATATTTTGGCAATAAACCATGAGGCACGATAAGGATTTTTATATGATTTTTCAAGAATCTCCAAACCTTTATGTCGCACAATAAACGCTTGTATACCTCCTAAGAAAAAGGAAAGGATGGCCACTTCCTTCATGGAAAAGATGCCTTCTTTAAATTGTTCTGCAAATGTTGTCGCACTGTAATCAGAGAAGGAAATCCCTAGCAAAGCTGCAAAAAGTATAGATCCAAACAAAGAAAGTGTGACAGGTATACCCGCAAGCGCCAGTCCTGTGACCATAACATAAGGAAGAAGTTTCCACCAAGAGATATCAGCTGCAATGTTTTCATTTCCTAGTATTGGTGTAGCGCCAAAGGCTGAAAAAATGCCATATAAAACAATCACACTGATACACGCTATAAGCGCAGTTGGAGCGTTTGCTATAAGTTTTTCCTTTGGCGTTACACCTACAGTTTGTGATGCTGCAATGGAGGTGTCAGAAACAAGGGATAAGTTATCACCAAACGCCGACCCACTCACCACAGCTCCAATAAGCCATAACGCTGCTAATGAATCGCCATGCGCCAATTCAACAGCAAAAGGCCCCACAACTCCAATAACACCCATAGAAGTTCCCAAAGCCATGGATATTAAGCAAGAAACAAAAAATATACCTGGCAATATTGCTCCAGATGGAAGAAATTCTTGTGTAATAAGCACGGCTTCTTGGACACTTCCAATGCCTTTGCTAACTTCGGAAAATGCACCGGCCAAAAAAAATATGAAGAGCATGGCCGCAATGCCTTCATTTGCAAAACCTTTGCATAAATTATCGACCCTTTTTTTTAAAGAACCAGAGTCTAAAAGAACCGACAAAAAAAGTGCTGGCATAATACAGACAACCGCTGAAACCTTGTAAAAAGCAAAATCAGCACCTTGGAGTGTAAAGTAAATCCCGCAACCTAAAAAAAGCAGGACAAATAATAAAATGGGGCTTAACGATCTATATAACATGATCATCTCCTAATAAATAGAGTTAAAAATAAAATTGTTTTTTTGAATTAAAGAAATAGGTAAATTAGTGCGCAAAGCGCATTCGCATGGTGAGAGCAACATTCATATCATGCACATAATACATAATTTATTTTACCATACCACACTCATATAGTCTACGCAGTAAAGTTTTGAGGAATTATAATACATTCAAACAAGAAATAGGTTTGATAAATCTGCTGCATTCTCGATATCTTCAGCACTGATTTGGCATTGGCGAATAGTATCACCTGAGGAGAGTCTGTACCTCTCTCCTACCTCCAACCTCTCTTGAGCGCACAACCTTACTTGTGTCGTTATTGATCACAATATTAGTATAGTCAGCTTAAAGTCTTGACCTTCTGCGTATATTTGAAAATATTATCAAACAACCATGATGAACCAGTAGTTCATTATACTTTTCTACTACAGCAGAAGTATATATACGCACCTAGACTTATCTTTCCAATGATGAATCGGATGCCAATGCAACAGAAAAATTTCCTACACCACCCATTGAAAAATCTTCTGGCATTCCTTTGTAAGGAAGAACATCTTTAAGGAGACGAGATGTCGATTGCCCATACATATAGCCTCGAAAACACCTAACAGATTTATGTATCCTGCTTTAACACGCGCATTTAGACATGCTGCGGAAACGGATTTAGGCCGTGATAAGGTTTGTGCGTCAGAAAGGAGCAACCAGCGACGAGCTAAAATGTTCAGCAAGCTATTCTCTATGGTTTCAGTCATAATAGGTTCATCCTTTATTCTGGTTAGAGTCTTTATTATGCTTACAGTAATATTAGGTTCACCCTGCTTTAGTATGGTTAGAGTCTTTATTATGCTTACAGTAATATTAGGTTCATTCTTTATTTTTGCAAAATCATACGCGCACACAACTTTTGAAAAAACATTATCGCACAAAATAGTCATGATTGGTTTTATATAAATCTCTTCTAAGTCATCAAGATTACATGTCTCTTGATAAGCCAAGCTTATATATTTACCTGTATCAGGTGCAGATGCACTATAGCAGCGATCGTCGCGAACAGTGTCGAGAACAGCTCGAATCTTACCTCTAGATGAATCCATGAGTGTTTGAGTGTTTGTCCACTCTTCATCAGAAATTGCGACAGAAGCGCCATGAGCGTATGAAATGAAAAATAATAATATAAATAGCATAATTGTTACCCATGATATTATGCCTGACAACTAAATATTTGCAAATGGTAGTCAAATTTTTCTGGAAACTCTAGATATCTGCCACGATTCAAGAAAACACTTTCTGAACAGGAGACAAATATTCTGGATGCTCTATTATCAAAAGTATCTTAAGGAAAATCCTCTTGAATTACTGAAATTTTCAGATCAAATGCTAGGTATAGTTGCTAAAAATATTGGATGACCAGAAGTGATAGTTGGAAACGAAATGAAACATTTATTATTTCGGCAAGTAACAAGGCGTCTCTATTAGGCGCACATAAGTATACACACTATGAAGAAGTTGCTTGTACCATGTCATGCTTTGATCAAAATCTGTTAGAGGTCCTTCTTTTCCTTTACAGACAATTTTTAAAGAGAGAAAGAGTCGCTTCAATGCCTTTTGGACTTCCCTTGCTGTCTGAAACAGTTTTTCCGCTCCTAAAGTATCAGCTGTTCGTTTTTTGAAAGTCGCAATCGCATCTAAAATCGTGTCTTTGTACGGCTCAATACGTTCTTGAGCTACCTGCCAATTTTGTAATTGTTCCAAAGATCTTGTCTCCGACTGAGCACTCCTTGGGGGCAAGACAACTTTTGTTGGATCCATCCCCCTCTCTGAGATCTGGGCATTAGCCTTAGCTAAGATCTCCTCTAAGTGATTTTGCAAATCTTGTCCTCCCTCTGCTCCGTGCAGTTGCTCCATGAACGCAGGAAAAATGAACAATAATAAGACAAAGTTCATAATAGAGTGCTATATCATATGACGTGTTTTAACAAGGCTTGACTCAAAGTCAACCCGCTGCATTAGCGACATCTTGAGCAGTGATTTATTATTGGAAAGTAGTATCAACCTTAGAGTCTGTATCCCCTCTCCTACCTAATACACAAATATCTCTTCAGCACGCAAACTTACTTATGTTGTGATTGATCAAAATAAGTGATTCTGCTGTCAAGATACAGTAAGCTATGCAACAATTAGTTATGAAAATAAGGATTTTGTGTATTGGTAAGTTAAAAAGTAGTTACCCTATATCAGATTTGATATCTTTTTATCAAAAACGTATTAAAATAGCTGTAGATATTATAGAGTTAACGTCAAAAGAGCCTCGCAATGAGCAAGATATGATAGCTTTGTTTTCATCCTATAAAAATGAAAAATGCTGGGCACTTGATCAGCGAGGTAAAAGCTGGAGTGAGCATGATTGGGCTCATCGCATTCTCCAAGAGAAAATGCAAGGATTAAAAAGCTTGAATATTATGGTGGGTGGAAGCGCGGGCATTCCTTACACACTTTGTAAATCCAGTGAGGAATCTATTGCCCTGGGACCTGTAACCTGGAATCATTTGTTGATAAGACCTATGATATTAGACATGCTTTATAGATGCGAAAAAATTTGGGAAAATCATCCCTACTCACGTACATAAATAGTGCAATATACTCAAACAGGTCATGTTCTTCAGTTAGTGGTCATTGAGGGAGATATCACCACTGACTAGATATTCATACTTTTCGTTAACCATCACCAACAACAAGAGTCTTATAGAAAACTAGAAATTCTTTACTAGGAATCCATCAAGATAGTGTATCTCAATTTTTAAGAATGTTTCTTTACATTAATGTGCGCTTTTTATAAGAGGAAGTGGTGGGCCTGGGAAGACTCGAACTTCCGACCTCACGCTTATCAAGCGTGCGCTCTAACCGGCTGAGCTACAAGCCCACATAGATATTCTATGAAATTATACTTATTTTATCAATGCCTAATTTTTTAATTAACACCCTTTTTCTAATCAAACATAATTGTTGAGTAAAAAATGAAGAGCATTATTTTGATTTTTCTTAATAGTATTAAGGGCAACTCGCTATCTTCTGGAGATGCGATTTGATAATATATTTTTTCATTTTAAAAAATATTTCTCTTGAGGAACGAAAGAATAAACTTTTTGTTAAACAATCATCTTTATATTGATTGCATTATTGTTTCAAACAATACAGTGTATAATATTCATAGTGATTTTATATAAAGAGCCATGATAGCATTAATACTCTTATTATTTTCAATCTATTTAGACGTTAATGGAGCATATCTCCCCCCCTTTGAGACGATTAATAGAGAAAGAAAATCCACAGTTACATCCTGTGCGTGGAGAGAATCAATATTACCACCCATACATTTTAACAGGGCTGTATGCACGGGAAAGTCTAAAGTTAGCTTTTATGGTGATCAAAGAGACAGAAGCACTTCTGATAGAGAGGAAGCAAGAGCTCAATTACAACCTGAATCCAGAGATGCAGAAAAATTTACACCTACCCCTTCCGATAATGAACTCAAACAAGAAATTGGGAAATCCAAAATCATAGCTAAAGCTCAAATCACACTCACTCAACAGATGAAGATATTAAAATCCACAAGTGAAGTCAAAGACAGTGTCCAATCCTACAGTGAGGATGTTCTAGCAGAAATTTTGCAATATATCTCCAGAGTCAAATGTATACCGCTATTTCCAGACAATTTCTCTGATGAAGAAGGAGAAATAAGTATAACTACAGACAGATCTGGCACCAGAGCCAGAGCCAGAGCCAGAGCCAGAGCCAGAGCTATAGAGAGAGACAGATCAGTTCCAACCCAAGCTAAACTCAGACTCAGACTCAGAGCCAGAGCCAGAGCTAAAACCATAGAGGGCGACAGCACTTCACCTCCAGCCAAACTCAAAGCCGCTACATTGGATGGTATGACTATGAAAGACCTCTCTTCATCAGATCTTGAGATAGATAAGAAAGCAGTCCCAGCTACACTCATAGCCAAAACTAGGACTAAAATCATAAAGAGCGACAGCACTTCATCTCCAGCCCCAGCCAAACGCAGAACCAGACACAAACTCAGACCCAGGATCAAAGCCCATTGCCAAGATAGTTCCTTGGATGAGCTAAGAGAAAAAAACTCAACCTCAATCCCAACCACACTCAGGCTCAAAGCCTCTACAGTGGATGGTGTGACTATGCAGGACCTCTCTGCATCAGATCCTGAGAGCGATCAGAAAGAAGTTTTTTTTCCAGCAATTGTCAAACATTTGAGTTTAGAAGAGCAATCTATGGCGCCGTGCAAGTACAAATATAGGATTTTATGTGAGCTCTCAGGTGAATGCCATCTTCAACTGAAAGAGATTCATTTTCAAACCCCTATTTTTTTAATGCAAATGACACAACCAGTAAACAAAATTCTGAAGGAAGCTTGCTGGCAACACTATTCTGAAAAAAGAAGCGATTTTACTTGGAACCCTGGTCGAGAAGAAAATAAAAATCTAGCACTTGTTATGCAAGAGGCTTTAGATAATAAAGCTACTCTTAATCTATTCAACTTCTTTTATTCTTTTCTCCAATTGGAGAGTGATTTTGTTTGGGCATACAAGGGCGCATTGCGTCAGTCTTCTGTTGATAGCATCGTTGAGCATGCTGTACCAGGATTTATTGAAATAAAACTAATAAATTCGTACCATCATCTTTTATCATCTTTATACTATTTTTGTAAAGGAAATGAAATGAAAGCGGATCAATCATATCATTTATATTGGAAGACAAGAGATAGAAAAATAAAATATGAAAAAGGAGAGCCAGTATTCTTTAAAGCGTATATTCAGTGTATACGAAAAATATTCCAATCTTCATGGCGTGTGTAATATTACAGTAATAGTCATAAATGTAAAAAAAAATAAGGTTTCACGCAATCTTTTCACTAGAGAGCCCTTTAGCATTGAACATGATTTAGATGAAATACGTATGACTCCTTACGACACTTTAGACTGCTCCTAATAAGGAAGAATCTGGAATATCTCATTATTTTGACACATATTTTACACTTCTCACTAATATTAGTTTTACTTGCTCTGACTGGATCAGGATTCCGTATCCTCTGTACATGCCATTCATGATCTATAATGCTGGCTTGCAGGCAGATCATCAACGTTATTCGCACATCTTTTTTTGGAAGCGATATGGGTCTTCAACATAGCACGGCATTTGTCTTCGCAAGATCATCCCAGCATATGAAAGATAGAGTGTGCGAAAAACAGGTCACATGAGAATAGAATTCATGGGCGTTTGGGTTGCAGAAAAAAAGAGAATATCAATATCATACAATTACAGAACATTTGTTCACATCCACCTTACAACCCTTTGTTGGAGTGTATTGACCAAACATTGCCACTTATAATATTCGTCCTCAGCGTCTAATTTCTTTTCCTCACAATAATATTTCAAAGATAATAAGAGGGTAGAGTACACGCTACCACTGTCCAGAGAGACAGATGCACCTTTTGCTTCTAAAAGTAATCTCTCGAATTCTGTACTTGTAGTACAAAAAGCACAAAGGTACGTTAGTGGGTTAAGATGAAAATACCGAGCTCTGCAATCCACCATTGCTTGACGTCTCCTCTCATCATTTTCTAGCAACTTCTCTTTGTTGCAGAACTGTGCAAGCATATCTTCTACTGGTGTTACGCAATCTTTCATTAATCGCTGAAAATCATTAGTGTGTATTGTCCCGCACGGTAAAGTTAAAGTAGAAAAAAAATCTTTCAAACCTGTTCTGCACTCATCAAAAGATCGTTGATCCATTTTCCATTTAAAATATCGCAACCCCATATCTTCTGCTGATTGAGTCCTAAATAGCATATATCTATACAATTCAGACTCAGAGTCCTTCCCGCTCTCTGTTCCATGAGAGTATGAGCATATCAAAAATATTAATATCAGTTTCATATGGCTATAATTTGATTTAAATCATCCTTAATAATATTACACGCCATCTTTTGCAAATTTCAAAATCAAAGTGCAGAATCACGATATAACAAAAAAGAGCACTTTAAAGCGCTCTTTTTTGCATTCACTTTCAATCATTTAAAAGGAGTTTCTGGAATAGCTATGATACGAAAACCAGGCAGATCGACTGTTGATAAGTCTCCTGGCAACTCAAGCATTGTGCATCCAGGACCCTCTAATGAGTATTGCGCATAGTGAGAAAAAGGCTTATCTTCTCTGGGATCAACTCGAAAGTGACAGCCAGCAACATACACATGTAGCTTATCACTGACATTTTCAACTTTGTAAACAAACATTTCTGTCCCTTTATAAGCGAGTATTGTGCCTGCCCTTAAATCTACTTCGTCACCTTTCTGGCAGATCTCGAAAAGCTCTTTCTGAGTGCGGCGTACTGCAGAGTTTATAATGGTAGAGGCGAAAGAGCTTGAGTCATGAGATTGTCCTGTTATATAGGCTCCCAAACCTCCCATTTGAAATCCTCCGCCCAATACTTGAGGGCAGAACCAGTAGTCAAACCCAGAAACCTCATATTTTTGATAAAAAGACCCTTCCGAAGTATTGAAACCTGTCAGAATGTCTAGAGGAGTAGGCTGTCCTCGCAATCGAGATATTTGTACTGTACCTGGAAAATATTCTTCAGCAGCTTTTATCATTCCATCCAGAGTGTTATTTCCACGTGTCATCATAATGTGAAAAAGATAGGCATGAGCAAAAGGCATAAATCCTTCATGAGGATTTGGTTTCTGCATTTCATCTTGTTTTTGTGCTTTGGCATACCAAGCAAATCCATCCTCTGTGCAAGAGTTATATTGCCAAATATGCATCCACTCTTTTGCATAGTCGTGTACGATTCTAGTAGCTTTGCTTAGAAGATCGGGTGCAATATTGTGATTCACTGGCAAGACATTTGGGATTTGATCGTAAAGTTTTGAGTGTTGTTGCGCTTTATAAAGCATAGATGCTTGCACATAAAGGAAGCTTTTTTGCGCAGAAGGACTCCAACAGTTAGGAGGGCACGATTCAAAGAAACCTTGGGATTCTTGTACATCTTCTGAAGAATCACCTACTTGAATCACACCGTATGTTGCTATTTGCGCTAGGAAGAGCCTTTCAGGGTGCTTAGCAGGCATTGCCGCAAAAAATTTTGTTTGAATAATCATAGATGCTATTTCTTTTGATTTTTCTTTATCTGCATAATCCCCCCAATCTTTTACAAGTTGATCGCGACTCATGATCCTATTTTTTGCAAAATTTGCAAAATCAGGGAGATTCAAAGGAGAATCTGCAGGTAACACACACAAAGGAATTGTTTTAACTGCTGACTGCGCCGTCGGAACTAACGCAAAAAGTAATAGGAAATAAGTTATATTCATACTCAAAATTATAACAAAAAAACTGAAAAATCACCTCACATGCCTTAAAATGATAAAAAAGTAATCATTCTGACAAAAAATAGATCATGACTTTGACAAAAGTCACATTTTCTGTTGCAAAAAAAGGATTATTGATTTATAATGTCTACATAAAATAATAATAAAAAATAGAATAAAATGCGAAAAGTCAGATTGTTAATATTGGTGCTACTGCTCATTGTGATTAAAAAGGGGATATTAGATGGAGAGAATACTGTAAAAGTGGAAGAAAACAACACAAATGTTGTGAAACGCATTGTCAGTTATTTTGAATAACGCAGTATAATTTTGTCCAAAGAGCATATTTTTTCACTAAAAGATGACACAATATACTCAAGGAGATGCATTGTGCTAGAAGCCAATAGCCATGTTTTAATATCCAAGCAAAGTTTAAGAAGCAATTATCAATTTTTTGCTGATTATGTCTCTTCGGCTAATGTTGCAGTGGTGTTGAAAAATAATGGATTTGGATATGGCTATGCAGAAATAACACCCGCACTCTATGCACAAGGCTGTAGGCGGTTTTACGTTGCAGATGTAGAAGAAGCGCTCCGTATGCGGTCTTTTATGCCACATCAAGATGTTATTATAGCCCCCCTCTTTCCTCTAATTTCTCAAAACTCTCTTCACACTATGCGCAAGGCCGACCTTACCCCCTCCTTGAACAGCGTTGAAGATATTCAAACATACCTACGCTATGGGTGTGGAAAATCTTGTGTGGTGCGCGTAAGTTTTGGTCTCAATGTGGGTGTGCCTTATCAAAAAATTGCAGAATTAAAAGGTGAATTAGGCAAAATCAAGCAACTCACCGTTTTGGGGCACCTTCCTTTTGCAGATGACAAAAATTCTTCTCATAACACAAATGCTCTAAAGGATATGATCGCACTGCGTCAACATTTGCCAGATGCGCGTTTTAGTTTGGCTTCTACAGCGGCAATATTCCTTGGAAGTGAGTTTTTTATGGATGAAGCGCGTATAGGTGTGGGTTTGTTTGGTGCTGTTCATTTTTCTAACAACAATGCTGCAAAAAATGCGCAAGACAAAATTTCCTTTGCTTTAAAATTAAAAGCTTACACACGACATTCTTATTCTGTAAAAAAAGGTCAGATCCTTGGGTACGAAAGCATCGCAAAAGAAGATATGCAGATGGTGGTTGTGAGCTGTGGGTACGCAAATGGCCTTCCGATACAAAAAAGTAAAGAGCCACTCTCACTTCCATATCAAGGCAAATCTCTAAGATTAGTTCCAGAAACTCTCTCAATGTATAACGCATCTTTTGCTACTAACGATATTATTGCTTCTGGAGAAGAAGTCACTCTTCTAAAATCCTTTGAAGATAGCATGCAATTTCGTCGTATAGAAAAAATCAACCACTCCGAATTGCTTCTGCGCATAAGCCGCGCCCACCAACAATTTATTCCGTAAACACTATGTTTGTGTGAAGGACAGCTTCTTTGTCAATATGAGCATTTTTAATTCAACCGTGATTAATATCATGACTTTAAAAATAATGTAACGCTATCATGTCGTAATATTATGATTTTCAATTTTCTTACATGATCATGGAGCGAAAAAAGTTTTTGAATCAGAAAATATATTAATCATATGGGTGAGTTAAACAAGCATAAAGATCAATTCGCTCAGCACAACATCACGAGCCTCGTATTCATACATGTGTGTGAGACGCCAAATATTATATTTTCGTTCAGCGACTTCCTTATTATCCGCACAGTAAGCTTGAAAAGCTGATAAGAGGAGCCAATACTGCTGCGTATATATTGGGTCTAGCGAAGAGAGATCTTTTTTATATCTTGCCTCTAAGAGTAGTGAGTGACCCCTCTCTCTCAATACTAAAAAAGCATAACAAAAGATCTTTGCATCAAGCTCAAAGTACACATCTAGGAGATTTTTCTCATAATTCACATCACCTGCTCTGAAGACATCCCTTTTTCAGAAGGCATCAAGTACATTTTCTATTTGCTCTGAGAAAGCCATTAATTCTTTAAGATTCCTTATATCAAAAAAATTTTGAGGGTTTAATATATCTTGACAGGTTTTCCTGCAGGTGAAACATTCTTGATTTTTTGCCACCTAATAGTGCGCATAGCTTGCTCCTGGATTATAATCCGTTCACTAATTTTCTTGAGTCT
The DNA here is from genome assembly GCA_002238905.1 of Alphaproteobacteria bacterium bin98. Classification (GTDB taxonomy): domain Bacteria; phylum Pseudomonadota; class Alphaproteobacteria; order Bin98; family Bin98; genus Bin98. The sequence goes on from MPNG01000001.1 coordinate 55,812, forward strand.
GAGAAGATCAGCAGAATTCTCTAACGATATTGCGTCATCTGCTTCATGCGCCAGTGAATAGATTAAAAATAGTAAGATTAATTTGATAAATGCATTTCATAGAGAAACCGTATCACATCTTCATCATACCCTCAATCAATTTAAGAGTGGATGGGTTGAAAGGGCTTAGATTAGCTCCATGTTCTGCTGCATCACAAAATCACGAACCTTGTGTTCCTGTAGGTGTGTGAGACGCCAAATATTATATTTTCGTTCAGCGACTTCCTTATTATCATCAGAGTAAGCTTGAAAAGCTGATAAGAGGAGATGATACTGCTCCGCATATATTGGGTCTAGCGAGCAATCTTGCCTCAACATTATATAGCTTGCCTCTAATAATACTGCGCCACACTTCTTTCTCAATACTAGAAAAGCATCATAGAAGGTCTTTGCATCAAGCTCAAAGAGCACATCTAAGAACTTTTGTGAAGAACCCACCTCCCCTGTTCTGAATATATTATTGCTTTTGCAGAAGGTGTCAAGCTTATTTTCTATGCGCTCTGAGAAAGCCATTAATGTTTCAAGATTGCTTATATCAAGAAAATTGTAAGGATTTAATATATCTTGACAGGCTTGCCTGCAAGTGAAACATTTTTGATTTTCTTTCCAGCGAACACAGCGCATATCTTGCCTCTCGATAGGCAAACAGCACTTGATTTCCCTTATTCTTTGAAAATCAGCATAATTCTCCAAATCGATTTCGGCACCTGCTCCATGCGCCAGTGAATAGATTAAAAATAATAAGATTAATGTCATGCTCATAAATGTACCTTTCATAGAAAAATCATATCACATGTTCTTCATATCCTCACTTTGTCAATCAATACATTTAACAAAAGTATTATTTTTCTCATCACTCACATGATCTGTTGACAAAATGAAGTGACCAATTTGGAATTTGGATAGACAACTTCTAGCGGTTGGTGAGCCCAATCACAGTATTTTTTCTTATATTTCTCTTTATTTTTGTTTGAGAGATTTCATCAATGCCAACGAAGAATATAATGCTTTGTTAGCTCTTGTAATAGCATATAGAGATAGACCTCTATTGCAATTTTGTACATTATTAAAAAATCAAAAATTTGAGAAGACTGTTTACACTTTTCCTCTAGAGAGAAAATCAGCTATTTCAACACACCTCCATGCCTCTTGAACGCAGTCTATGTTCGCAATCAAAAATTTATATAGTAAGGTACAGGTTTTGTGCTGACTATTTAGCGTATTCTCCCGCTTCAAGATTTTAGCCTATTCTGCTAGGCATTATTAATCCACGTACTCTTCTTCCTTGAGCAAATCCTTAGTAACATTCCTTCGTGGAGGTGTATAAAACGACAAATATTAAACTTTCGTTCAGATTCATCTTGAATTTCTAAAGAGTAATTTCGAAGATCTGATAAGAGACTATGATACTCCTGAATGTATCTTAAGCCTTGCAGAGGAGGGCCGCTCTCGCATTGATATTCTCTCTCTAAGCATCGTAAATGCACATTTCCTCTCAAGAGTGAAAAAGCACAGAAGAAGGTTAATGCATTAAGTTCAAATCTCCTCTTTAGGGACTCTGACATATCAAAATACACAACATCCCAATCGCCTATTAGATCAATTTTGTGTCAGAATTCTGCAAGCATCATATTAAGAAAAACTGCAGGATCGAGATTCTTTTCAAAATATTCTCGGACAGAATCAAAACGTTGTTGATCTGAGGTCCAGTTAAAAGCGCGCATACCTCGCTCTTTAACTGTTAAACGAAGCAATGAATAAAACCTTTGTGCGTCAGCAACATCCTCAAGAGGATGGCTCTCTCTGAAAGACGGTTTGACATAAGTTAATGATGCTCCATGAGCTTTTGAATAGATAAAAATTAAAAAAACAATAACATAAATTTTTTTCTCAACATGAGCATTTTCAATGAAACCGTAATTAATATTATCACTTGAAAAAAATAATTTATAACGCTGACATGTCGAATATTATTATTTTTAATCTGTTTACATGCTCATGGCGCTAAAAAAGTTTTTGAACCAGATAGACTATATTAATCATCTTGATGAATTAAGGGTCTTGGAAACTCAGTGCGGCCCAGCTCTCCTCCGCATCACAGCATCACGAACATTAGGTCCCTCGAGGTATCTGAGACGCCAAATATTATATTTTCGTTCAGCTTTTTCATGATTCTCCACACAGTAAGCTTCCATAGCTGATAAGAGGTCATGATACTGCTGGATGTATATTGGCGGAGACAAATATTGCTGAAATTCTGGCTGATCGTACAGACAGTAATTTTGAAAAGATAATAAGAGGTCGCGACACTCCGGCGTGTACGCTGAGTTTGACGGAGACAAATATTGCTGAGATAATTTTTTATATCTTTGCGCTGATAATACTGACGTAACATGGCCTCTCAACATTGCAAAAGCACAGAAGAAGCTGAATGCATTAAGCTCAAAGAGCTCATCTGTGACAATGTTCACAACAGACTTCATATCAGCATAAGCGATTAAATTATGGTGCTGGTTTTTCTTCAGAAGCTCTTCTAATTCCACTGAAAATGCCATTAATTCTTCAAGATCGACCATCTCAATCCACTTCTGAGAATCGAGTATTTTTTTACAAGCTTCCCCGCAATTCCCAAAATGTTCTTGATTTTTTATCCTGTTGAGCTCCCGCACACCTTGCCTTTCTACTGACAGACGGTTGAGTGCAGTTATTCTTTGCGCATCAGCAAACTCCTCCAGAATGGTGGTGGGCTCTGCTCCATGCGCCAGTGAATAGATTAAAAATAATAAGATTAATGTCATGAATAAACCTCTAATACAAAGTTTATATCCTATTCTCAGCTTTATCAATGAAGAAATTTAAAAAAATGATTGTTCCCCTCATGTTCACATCATACCAACATTGGTTGTGAGAATTCCATTAATTTTTTAATACACTTTATATTAAGAAAAACTGCAGGATCGAGATTCTTTTCAAAATATTCTCGGACAGAATCAAAACGTTGTTGATCTGAGGTCCAGTTAAAAGCGCGCATACCTCGCTCTTTAACTGTTAAACGAAGCAATGAATAAACCCTTTGTGCGTCAGCAACATCCTCAAGAGGATGGCGCTCTCTGATAAAACGGTTTGACATGACATAAGTTAATGATGCTCCATGAGCTTTTGAATAGATAAAAATTAAAAAAAACAATAACATAAACTTTTTTCTCAACATGAGCATTTTCAATGAAACCGTAATCAATATTATCACTTGAAAAAAAATAATTTATAATGCTGACATGTCGTTAATATTATTATTTTTAATCTGTTTACATGCGCATGGAGCTAAAACAGTTTTTGAACCAGATAGATTATATTAATCATCTTGATGAATTAAGGATCTTGGAAACTCAGTACGGCGCTCTCTCCTTCACAGCAGCACAAACATTAGGTCCATTGAGGTATGTAAGACGCCAAATATTATATTTTCGTTCAGCTTTTTCATGATTCCCCACACAGTAAGCTTCCATAGCTGATAAGAGGTCATGATACTGCTGGATGAGCATTTCTGGCGGAGACAAAGATTTCTTAGATTTTGGCCGCTCGTACAGACAGTAATTTTGAAAAGATAATAAGAGGTCGCGACACTCCGGCGTGTACACTGACTCTGACGGAGACAAATATTGCAGAGATAATTTTTTATATCTTTGCGCTGATAATACTGACGTAACCTGGCCTCTCAACATTGCAAAAGCACAGAAGAATTTGAATACATCAAGCTCAAAGTACTCATCTGTGACATTGATAACAACAGCCTTCATATCAGGACGAGTGATTAAATCAGTCTGCTGGTTTTGCTTCAGAAGCTCTTCTAATTCCACTGAAAATGCCATTAATTCTTCAAGATCGACCATCTCAATCCACTTCTGAGAATCGAGTATTTTTTTACAAGCTTCCCCGCAATTCCCAAAATGTTCTTGATTTTTTATCCTGTTGAGCTCCCGCACACCTTGCCTTTCTCCTGACAGATGGTTGATTTCATTTATTCTTTGCGCATCAGCAAACTCCTCCAGAATGGTGGTGGGGGGCTCTGCTCCATGCGCCAGTGAATAGATTAAAAATAATAAGATTAATGTCATGAATAAACCTCTAATACAAAGTTTATATCCTATTCTCAGCTTTATCAACGAAGAAATTTAAAAAAATGATTGTTCCCCTCATGTTCACATCATACCAACAAAGGTAGTAAGCACTCGGAATTTGATATCTTATAAGGGCTGTTGAAACAAAGCATGACAAGTTGCATTGTGAGACGTTGCGCAATCTAAGAAGTCATAATAGAGAAATCTTAAAAAAAAGCGTGTGAGAATATTGACAGATTCATATTATGTGAATGAGTTGTGTTGGTCCAAATTTGCTCTGCAAACACCATTTTTTCGTGCAAAGTACAATGATATAATACAAAAGATGATCACACCTGAAAACAATCGCCCTTTTTTTATCCATCTGCGCATGTCATCCTCTTACTCCTTAGCACAAAGCGCCATTAGCATTCAATCTGCTATTCATTATGCAAAAGATCATAATATTCCAGCGTTGGCGATCACAGATGCGCAAAATCTTTTTGGAGCTTTTGAATTTTCATTAAAATGCTTAGAGCATGGCGTGCAGCCTATTTTAGGAGCCACCATAGAAATTTTCATGAGTGAGACAGAAGAAAACGCGCAGCTTCTGTTGTTGGCACAATCTGAAGAAGGTTTCAAAAACATCTCTTCTTTGGTGAGTCAATATCATCTGACAAATACACCCTGCTCTTGGGAGGATTTGCGCGCAAAAAATACTGGTGTCATCTGTCTTTCTGGTGGCATACATGGCCCAATAGGTCGTCATATATTGGCCAATGATACCGACCAAGCCCTTCGTGTTGCAAAAAAAACTAAAAATATCTTTCAAGACAGATTTTATTTAGAGATTATGCGCCATCACCGCGAAGAAGAAGTGAAAACAGAAGAGATATTTTTAAAAATTGCTATAGATGAGCATATTCCTATTGTGGCAACTAATGAGTGTTTTTACACACAAAAAAATATGTTTGATGCACATAATGTTCTTTTATGTTTAAATGCAGGTGCTTATATTCACTCAGCAGATAGACCACACAGCAATCCATACTTTTATTTACGAACTCCACAAGAAATGGCCGAGCTGTTCTTGGATCTACCTGAAGCCCTTGCTAACACTGTCCATATTGCACAAAGATGTCACTTTTACTTAACACCTATGAAGCCAGAGCTTCCTCACTTCCCTAAAGTGGGTGATGAAACCGAAAACGCTATGATTATGCGTGTTGCTAAGCAAGGGTTAGCAACACACATCAAGAATCATAGAGTGTGTGAGCATATTGCCCAAAATATTTACGAAGAGCGCATTGATTATGAGCTTGAGGTTATTACAAAAATGGACTTTTCTGGCTATTTCCTTATTATGTCGGATATTATTTTATGGGCCAAAAACCAAGGCATACCCGTTGGCCCAGGCCGTGGTTCAGCAGCAGGATCTCTTGTCGCATGGACCATGGGTATTACCAATGTGGATTCGTTAGCATTTGATCTTCCTTTTGAGAGATTTTTGAATCCTGACCGTATTTCTATGCCAGATTTTGATGTAGATTTTTGTCAAGAGCGGCGTGAAGAAGTGATACATTATGTGCGTGATCTCTACGGAGAAGACTGCGTTGCACAAATAATTACCTTTGGAACATTGCAGGCGCGTGGTGTACTCCGAGATGTAGGTCGTGTTTACCAGCTTCCTTATATGCAAGTTGATAATTTGTGTAAGCGCATTCCTAACCAGCCCGGTCAACACGTCTCCCTTGCGGAAGCCCTTAAAGATGATCCTATTTTGCAAGATGAATTTGATAATAAGCCTGAAATAAAAAAGGTTTTTGAAATAGCTATGCAACTAGAAGGTTTGCATAGGCACGCCTCAACACATGCCGCTGGTGTTATCATCTCTAGTCGCCCAATTGCTGATATCATTCCTATTTATAAAGACGCCAATACAGATCTGCAAGTCACACAATATACAATGAAGTATGTTGAATTTGCAAGCTTAATCAAATTTGATTTTTTGGGCCTCAAAACACTTTCTGTATTAGCAAAAACAACAGAACTTTTGAGCAACGATGGATATGATTTTAATCTTGATAGTTTAGATTTTAACGATGAACAAACATTTTCCCTTCTTGGCACAGGTATTACAGGTGGAGTTTTTCAAATGGAAGGCTCAGGCATGCAAGAACTGTTACGCCAAGCAAAGCCTGATTGTTTTGACGACATTATCGCCATTGTGGCACTTTACAGGCCTGGCCCTATGGAAAACATTCCTAGTTTTTTGGCACGTAAACAAGGAAAAGAAAAGGTAGTCTACCTTCACCCTCTCTTAGAAGACATTTTAAAAGAAAGCTACGGCATTCCCATTTATCAAGAACAGGTTATGCGCATTGCTCAAAAATTGGCGGGGTATTCAATGGGTGAAGCAGATTTGTTGCGTAGAGCTATGGGCAAAAAGATTCCTAAAGAAATGGCAGCTCAAAAAAAGAGATTTCTAGATGGTTCTTCCAGAAACAATGTTTCTTTAGAGATTGCGGAAACTTTATTTGAGCAAATTGCACGCTTTGCTGGGTATGCCTTTAATAAATGCCACGCTACATGCTACGCCTTTATTGCCTACCAAACAGCGTACATGAAGTCCCATCACCTCCCCTATTTTATGGCTGCCTCTTTAAGCTTTGATATTAATAATGCCGCCAAAATATGGGAGCACAGCAAGAGTCTTTCTGTCTTAGGAAGCGACCTTTTGCCACCAGACATTAACGCTTCAGATGTATGGTTTTCTGTTCAAAAATCAGGAGATAAAAAGTGTGTGAGGTTTGCATTAAGTGCTATTAAAAATGTAGGATCTCATATGGCAGAAACTATAGTAGAGGAAAGAAAAAAGAAGCGCTTTTCTTATCCTTCCGAGTGTTTTCAAAGGCTGCTTATGGCTGGTGTTAGCAAGCGCACTATTGAACAATTAATGAAGGCAGGAGCTCTTGACTCTATAGAAAGAAATCGTGCTCTCTTGGAGTATATTTTCTCTGACACAAAAGAATGGATGCCGGATGGCAAAAAAATAGCAGATGACCAGCCTTCCTTCTTTGCTGAAGATTCTGTGAGCATCGTTGAAGACAATCGGCCTTCACTCATCCACAAAGGCATTGTGGATAAAGGATTGCCTCAAAAAGCAGAAGATGAAAAACAAACTCTTGGTATTTATGTACAGTATCACCCTTTGGCGCCTTATAAAAAAATCATTAAAACCATGAATTTATTGAGTATTGAAGGCGCTTATGGATTGTCAGACAAAGCGATGAGTTGTTCAATTATTGCCATTGTGAGCTCTATTACTGCTAGAAAAACGCAAGATGGGCGATCATTCTCTATTCTTGAAATTGCGGATGAAAAAGCAACCATGAGCTTATTTCTTTTTAATAAAGAGCTGGAAAAAGTTTCTGCCTATAGCGCGGGCGATATTGTTGTGCTTCGCTGCTCAATTCGCAAATCGGATCGTGGAAGACGTTTTAATCTCGTGGACATACATGGAACAGAGGCGCTGTTGGCGGATATGAAACGCCAAAATATTATCATTAATATTAATGCTTTTGTTAATATTCAAAAGTTGCTTGATATGATACAAGCCGCTCTTTTTGAAGGCGGCCCTCACACAATAACAATTTGCTTGGAGGGTACGGTGGATTTGCCTCTTAAGCAAACATTTCTTTTCACAAATTATGTGTTGATGGAAATGGCAAAAATTGCTAATATTCAACGCAAAACGTAATTAAATCACTACAGTCAATCTATTATAATATTCTTATATTTTTAAAATTAAAAGAAAAAGCAATACTTTATTATTGACGAGATGCTTGTATAGCATTACAATAGTTTGATTTACTGTTACAAGGAAAAATCATGCATCATCGTCAATTTGTCATCTGGTCTGGATGGTTAGTAGTATCACTTTTTTATGCGTATCAATACATTTTACGCGTACTTCCTAACATTATTTTGCCATTTCTGACAGAGCGTTATGCCATGGACGGAGTGCTCTTTGGACAATTTTCAGGCTTATACTACACAGGTTATGCGCTTGCGCATGTTCCTTTAGGTATCCTATTGGATCGATTTGGTGTTAAAAAAGTTCTTCCCCTTAGTTTTGCATTAACATTTTTAGGTATTTTACCCATTATTTATGGAAGTACCTGGCATTATCCCGCCATTGGACGATTGATCACGGGCATTGGCTCATCAGCAGCTATATTGGGTGCATTTCAATATATACGTCTCGTTTTTTCTGAGGGACGATTTACGCGCGTTTTGAGCATGACTGTTACCGTTGGTTTGATGGGTGCCATTTATGGAGGACAGCCCACACAATATCTTTGCGATACTTACGGCGTGTATACTGTTATACACTTTTTAGTTGTTGTTGGATGTTTACTTTCTCTGGCAGCATATATCATTATGCCTACCTCTAAAAAAGAACATCAAAAAAAGATTGGTTTTAAAGAAATTTTCCAAATCCTGACAAACACACGTACCTTATTGCTCGCCATTGCTTCTGGCTTTATGGTAGGCGCATTAGAAGGGTTTCCAGACGCTTGGGGTGTGGCTTTTTTAACAAAAGTGCACAACGTTACCGCCAAAGATGCCGCACAATTAACATCCTTTATCTTTTTCGGCATGTGTTTTGGCGGCCCTCTTTTAAGCTACATTGCTGACAGCACAAAGCGTTATGTAGAAACCATTATTGGGGCTGGATTGGTGATGACAGCATTGTTCTTTATTATTTTATTTTGCTCAGTGCCCGTGAGCTTGCTTTACATATTCTTCGTCATTATTGGTATCTCTTGCGCTTACCAAATCCCTGCTATTTATCAAGCATCAACATATGTTGAAAAACAATTCACTGGCCTTGCCACCGCTCTCGTCAATATGGTGATTATGGGGTTTGGACACTTGCTTCACTCAACAATTGGTGCAACAGTGAACTCTTATGGAGGGATTGACTCTGTATCTGGTTTGCACGCCGGCGTCTTAACGGTACCGATCACTTGTGTAATGGGTGTTATGCTGCTTTTGTTGTTTAGAAAGTCTCTAGAAAAAGGTGGCTCATGAGCAATAGATTAAAAGGATTACCTCTTTGGATCAGTTGGCTATTTGCCACCGCTTTTTATGCGTATCAATACATATTACGTGTACTTCCTAATATAATGTATGAACCTATTGTCAAAAAATTTTCGATTGATGCTCATATTTTTGGTCAATTTTCTGGCGTTTACTATACAGGGTACGCCTTGGCTCATATTCCTCTAGGTATTCTATTGGATCGATTTGGTGTCAGAAAAACACTCCCACCTATGATTATTATTTCTGTATGTGGGCTTCTTCCTATTCTGTATTCAGATTTATGGCTATATCCTGTCATTGGAAGATACCTCACAGGTATTGGTTCAGCAGCAGCCCCTCTTGCAGCTTTTTATATTATTAGAATTGGATTTTCTGAATCCCAAGGCCCACGTATGCTGAGCTGGTTTGTGACCTTTGGTTTACTAGGCGCCATTTATGGAGGCACTCCCACCACTTATTTTTGTCAAAAATTTGGATATGAATCTGTTCTGAAAAGCACCATTGTTTTTGGATTTTTTATGGCTTTTATTGGCTTTTTGTACCTACCAAAAGAAGAGAGCAAAAAAAGAAAATATGCTGCGTTGCAAGGAATATGGAAAATTCTTAAAAACAAAAAAACCATTATTATTGCCTTATCTTCTGGCTTAATGGTTGGTTCATTAGAGGGATTTCCAGATGCATGGGGAGGCATTTTTCTTACGAAAGTCTACGGTCTTGATCTAAATCTAAGTGCGCACTTAACTTCCTTAATTTTTCTAGGCATGTGTTTTGGCGGCCCATGTTTAGCTTTTATTGCCGAATATCTGAAAAAACCTATTATGACAGTCATTTTAGCAGGATGCGTTATGACAATAACATTTTGTTCAATTCTTTTATTCACCCTATCAACAATCTTGTTAAATGTTATGTTTGTGTGTGTTGGCATTTGTTGTGCCTATCAAATGATAGCTATATACAAAGCAGCGTCTTATGTAGACCCTAACTCCGCCACCTTAGCGACAGCTATTGTTAATATGATTATTATGATTTTTGGTCATATCCTACACACCAGCATTGGTGCGGTCGTAGCATATAACGGAGGCATGCAAAGTATCTGGGGCTTACAAATGGGCATAAGCGTTATACCTATGTTCTGCCTAATGGGTGTTGTAGTGTTAGCCTATAACTATAAAAGATTGAGGAAGGATTAAATATGATGTCTGTAAGCTTAGCGATGTGGCGCAATTGGTCATTTATCACACTGTTTTATGCCTACCAATATATAGTGCGCGTATTACCCAATATTATCTACAAACCTATTGTAGAAACCTTTGGCATTAATGCTACTATTTTTGGACAATTTTCAGGCATTTATTATATAGGATACGCATTAGCACACATACCTGTAAGCCTATTGTTTGATCGATTTGGATTGAAAAAAGTTCTACCACTAACGCTTTTATTAATGGTGGGAGGGCTTTTGCCTATTATTTATACAGAATCATGGATTTACCCTGTATTTGGAAGATTTTTAACCGGCATTGGCTCTGCCTCCGTAACGCTGGCGGCTTTTCACATTATTCGTGTAGGATTTCCCGTGGCAAAACATCCTATGATGCTAAGTTTAACAATAGCATTGGGATTGGTTGGGGCTGTTTATGGAGGAAGGCCTACAGCTTACCTTTGCGACCAACTTGGACATGTAGCCGTTATTCAGATTTTGGTTGCGGTAGGCAGTATTATTTCTGTAATTTCTTATATTTCACTTCCTAAGGAAAAAAATCGTTTAAAAGATGTGCAAATTTTGAAAGGCCTTAAGCATGTTTTTTGTAACAAAAACACCATGTGGATGTCTCTTACAGCGGGTTTAATGATTGGATCACTTGAAGGTTTTCCAGATGCTTGGGGCGTTATGTTTTTTACAAAAGTATACGGACTTCAGTTTGATTACTCCGCCCAATTAACCTCTCTTATATTTTTAGGTTTAGGAGTTGGCGGCCCATTGGTTAGCTACGCAGCAGAAAAAACTGGAAAAGCCCTTTGGTTTATTATCATCGCAGGCATTTGTATGGCTGTTCCCTTTTTATTCTTTTTGGGAATGCAGCTTTCTGACACAATGCTGATCGTTTCATTGATTACTATTGGAGTGGGATGCTCTTATCAAATGCTCTCTATTTACCATGCCTCTTACTTTGTGGAAAAAAAATATGCCACTATTTCTACAGCAGTGGTGAATATGATTTTGATGGGGTTTGGACATTTACTACACAGCGCAATTGGATGCACCGTCAATATTTCAGGCGGATTGGATAATGTGCAAGCCTTGAAAAATGGCCTTTATGTTGTTCCATTAGCCAGCCTTTTGGGTGCTATTATTTTAATTATTCGCAGAAAATATTTTCAAAACCTCAAATCCTGACGCATGACATTTTTGAACAAATTTTTTTCTGACAGAGCAGAAAAAGGTTAGCTATATATTTTTGACACTCTACTTTTCAATCAATTCCTGCTAAAAACATAAATGAGGTATTTTTCCATGCCTTTAAAAGGTGATATTTTTTAGATAAAAATAAATATTTTTATTTAAACAATATTATTCTATTGATGTATAATTTTTTCATCAAAAGGTATTATATGTCGCTACTGTTGTTCTTATTTTTTATTGCTTTAGATTCCCAAGGATATCACAAGATTACAGATTTTATGGAGACTACTCTTGAGCACACTAAAGCCAAATGCGCCCCTACTCATAGAGTGATCCTGTCTAGATAAGGCATTTCAAAATATAAGATTCTATTTCAAAAAGAGAATAACTTCAGCTTTCTTATATAATATAGATATAGATAAATGGACAATCAGGCAATCTTAAACAACTCAATATATCTGCCCCCGACTTCCATGATCTCGCAACATCTCCTATCTAGCTTTTTTGTAAAAATCAGCTAGTATCAATAAGAAACATAAACTAGAAATTTCAATACTCTCAAGTATAATAAAAACTTTATTGAAAAAAAATTCTCTATAGTTTCATAGATTATATTACTTCTTTACATATAAAAAGCATATAATATACAAAATAGACATTACTTTTATGATATTAATATTATTATTTTCAATCGCTTTAAATATTTATGGATCTGCTCGTACCATATACTACTCTCTAACAAACTTAACAAATTCTGGGTTATCCAAACAAGTGATGTAAGACAGTTTGTCGGTTAAAGAAGTTGAGATACCGCGTAAACTATTTGTAGAATCTTGGCAAGAAGCAAAAGAATTTTCTGAATGTGTTGTGGTATATGAAAACATAAAACTAGCTCATACACAAACGTGTAAAAATCTAGATGCAATGCGTGAACTCAATGAAAAAAATCCGAGACCAGAGACTCAAAGCGAGTTCATGCTATATTGCGACGTAGTGGAATCACTTCCAGAAACAACACGCCAACTAGAAGAAGCAGTAGTAGAGTTAGCAAAATCATCTAAAATCGCGAAAAGACAAAAGGAAGAAAAGAAGAAAAAAATACAATCTCAACATGCGGCATTAGACACAAATGAAGGAGTTTTGAAACTACTTGAAGATAGGGGAACGGTTGAAAAGCTTTGGCAATCATTGGAGGGACGTGCTAAAGTAGCGCAAAAGAAAACAATATACTAAATAGGATGTGGGAAAAAGTATTCATAATGCTCTAAATACATTAAGCACCAGCGCGCATATTCTTGATCACTGCGGAGTCTTCTTTCATTACAGTAAAATTGAAAAGAATTTAAGAGGGCATAAAACATACTGTATATTATGCGGCGAGCCTTCTCACAGGGACCTCCTGGCCCACTATCCTGACAATTCTCCATAGCTACATCCTGTTTATAAGAGATTGATTCCATTCTAGAAAAAGCGTCGAAGAATTTTGATGGTGTAAGGTTAAATGGATGATTTGCCGTAAGCGATACGTCTTTTGTCACACCAGGTTCTAACGGGCTTTCACACTTTAATTGAATGGACGTCACTGGATTGGGTATAAGCGATACGTCTTTTGTCACACAAGGTTCTGACGTGCTTGTAAATTTTAATTGAGTGGGCGTCACTGGATTTGTAAGCAGCCCGTCTTCTATCTCACAAAATTCCACCGCGTATGCAAGATTTTTGTGTACAAATTTCATCCATGTCCTGGCTGCCATATAATTAGCTGGACTATATTTCAGCATGCAATCCAAATCTACATTCCTAAAATTTTTAAATGTTATTCTGCGTGAGTCAAATTCTGCTTGATTTTTTGCCCATAAAGCACTATGGTAGTTCATCACCCTCCCTTGCATAGCACTCACGGAGTGAGCCATGTTTAAAAGAACTTTTTTCAGATACCCATCATCTTCTTGAGATGTAGCGCCATAGACATATAAAGCACTTAAAAAAAATAGTAGAAATAACATAAAAATATCCGACGTCATTATATCTCACGTTATTCAATAATTCAATACATATCTGCTTGATTCAAATAAGGAATTGTCAAAACCCCAAATCCCTACGGAATACATTTTTAGACAAGCTTTTTTGTCTGAAAAAAACTGTATATAGGCTAAAATTTTTCTTTTTTAGCTAATGCCATTCCTCTTGAGCATTGCTTCAGAACAATCTTTAGATACTCTTAAAGCTACACTAGTAATCAGAGCCTATCCATAAATGTGTATACAAATTAAAATAATACTAGCACCATTAAATGGAAAAAAATATGCCACTATTTCTACAGCAGTGGTGAATATGATTTTGATGAGGTTTGGACATTTACTACACAGCGCAATTGGATGCACCGTCAATATTTCAGGCGGATTGGATAATGTGCAAGCCTTGAAAAATGGCCTTTATGTTGTTCCATTAGCCAACCTTTTGGGTGCTATTATTTTAATTATTCGCAGAAAATATTTTCAAAACATCAAATCCTGACGCATGACATTTTTGAACAAATTTTTTTCTGACAGAGCAGAAAAAGGTTAGCCATATATTTTTGACACTCTACTTTTCAATCAATTCCTGCCTAAAAACATAAATGAGGCATTTTTCCATGCCTTTAAAAGGTGATATTTTTTAGATAAAAAATATTACTATGTTGTTTTCTTTTTTTGTTTTTCTTTTTACTATATACGATGTATAATTGAACCATTAGAGGTTTTTTATGCCAGTAGTGTTGTTCTTATTTTTCATTTCTTTAGAGTCTCAAGGAGCTTGCAAGCCTTGTATGCCAATTAATGAATATCCTAGTGTCAGCTTATCCCCTACAGTCAGTCTACAGATCTGTGTTTCAAAAACATCCAAATTGGATCCAATGTATAAATATCCTGGACTCCGTCAACAAACCATATTGCATGAAATGCAATGTGGTTTGTGGAATCCAATGTATCAATATCCTGGACTCCGTCAACAAACCACATTGCATACAGTGCAGGAAGAGACGGGTCTCCACCTTCCTCCAGTCCGTCAACAACTATTGTTTTCAAAATGCATGAAAAAATCTTTGCAATATTTGGATTTGGCATATTTAGATGTAGCAGATCAACGAAGGGTAAAAGCCAAGCAAATAGAAGGAGTATTATTTTGTGCAAAAAGATCCAAATGTCAAACTAAATTCATAAAAAAATCTGTGGAATATTTGGATGTAGTAGAGCAACAAGGAGAGCAACGAAGGACAAAAAACCATGAACAAGCTAAAGAAACTGAAACAACACTAGTGTCTCAAACAGAAGCTGATCAACTAGCTGATGTAGAAGATGCATGCGATATTGTACTAATGTTTGAAGAAGTTGCGCAAGCTGCTAAACTAGGTGCAGAAGATTCTGCAAGAGAGTCTGAAGCATATGCTCAATACAGTAAAAGAGCTGCTGAAGCTAAGAAATTAGCTGCTCTACATCCTCGCCAAGTTTGGTTAGAGATTCAAAGGTCTAGGAAACAATATGCTCAAGTAGTTGAGGCTCGTATTAATCAGGATACTAAAATCAGTGAAATGTTTGCTAAAGTAGTTGCGGGTCGAACTGATCAAGAGACTAGCCTTGCTGAAAAACTTGCTCTACAAGATGCGAAAGAAGTTGAGATCGAGAGTAGAGAGACTTACGTAAATGCTCAGAATGCGGCCTTAAAAAGCTATGCCGATGCTGAACAAGCTTTAGAAAAAGGAAGACTAGCACATCAAGCATTTACGGAAGCGCAAACGCTTGCTAAAGAAGCTGCACAACAGCTAAACGATGCACAACAGGTAAACGATATTAAACAAGATGCTGAACAAGCTTCAGAAAAAAGAAAACTAGCATATCAAGCATTTACGGAAGCGCAAAATCTTGCTAAAGGAGCTGCAGAACAGGTAAAGAATAAAAAACAAGATGTTGCATGCGCAGACGAAAAGCGAAAACTAGCGGATGACGAATTTCAACGAACTCAACTTCTTCTTGAACAAGCTAATGAACAAGTACGCATTTTGAAACAAGATGCTGAATGCGCAGATCAAAAGAGAAAACGAGCGTATCACGCACTTCAACAAGTTCAATTTCTTCTTAAAAAAACTACTAAAAAAGTACGCCTTGAAGCATCTGCTCAACAATATCAACTAGCGCTTGCAGAATTTACGGAAGCTCAAACTCTTGCTACACACACTGAACAAGAGGTGAACAATATTAAACAAGATGCTGCATGCGCAGATAAAAAGAAAAAACTAACGGATTACGAATTGCAACACACTCAATTTCTTCTTGAACACGCTAGTGAACTAGTACGCATTTTTAAACAAGACGCTGAACGCGCAGATCAAAAGAGAATACTAGCGTATCAGGAACTTCAACCAATGCCATGGCTTCTTACAAAAGCTACTGAACGATTACGCCTTGAAGCATCTCGTCGACAAGATGAGGAACAACGAGCGCATCAAGAATTTATAAAACGTCATGAGCTTGCTATAGAAGCTGCACAAAAGCTGAACGATATTAAACAAGATGCTGCATGCGCAGATAAAAAGAAAAGACTAGCGTATCACGAATTTCAACACGCTAAATGTCTTCTTGAACACGCTAGTGAACTAGTACGCATTTTTAAACAAGACGCTGAACGCGCAGATCAAAAGAGAATACTAGCGGATGACAAGTTTCAACAAACTCAATTTCTTCTTGAAAAAGTTAGTGCGCAAGCACGCCTTGAAGCATCTGAGCAACAATATCAACTAGCGCATGAAAAATTTACGCAAGCTCAAGCGCTTGCTACAAAAGCTGCACAAAATGATATTAAAGATGCTGCAAGAGAAGCTCAAAAGAGAATACTAGAGTATAATGAATTTCAACAAGCTAAATTGCTTCTTGCAAAAGCTACTGAACGAGTACGCATTTTGAAACAAGATGCTGCACGAGAAGATCAAAAAAGAATACTAGCGTATCACAAATTTCAACAAGATAAATTGCTTCTTGCAAAAGCTACTGAACCACTACGCCTTGAAGCATCTCGTCGACAAGATGATGAACAACGAGCACATCAAGAATTTATGAAACGTAATAAGCTTGCTATGGCAGCTACTGAAAGACTTTACCAAAATAACAAACTAACTCAGGAAACGCTAAAAAAATTGATGCAAGATGAGCAACTAACGGAAAAATATTCTAAACGAGTTGCGGTACGAGATGCTGAAGCTAAGAAAGTAACTGAACTAGATGCTAAACAACTTTCGGAGCTAGATGCTATACAGTTGGCTCAAGAGCGTCATTTGCAAAAGAAGAAATTAGTTTTGCAAGAGCGTGCACGAGATGCCGTACGAGCAATGCAATCTAAGAAACTAGCTGAAGCATGCATGAAACGAGCTGTAGAACGATCTTATGAGCTATCTTCTAAACCAGATACGCAACGATCTGCTAAACGGATTACAGAAGATCACAAAAAACTAGAAAAATCTGCCGCACTATCTGCGCAACGATCTGCTACACGAATTGCAGAAGATCTAAAAAAATCTGCTCAACAAGATGTATGCCCTCATACAAGTGCGGTGATTCCTTTATTGCAAGCCATCACCGGAAAAAGAAAATCTTCTGCATCTTCAGATTCACCCTCTCATACAAGTCCGATCATTGTCCGCGCTTTATCCAACAGTATTCACCAGCAACAACAATTTCAGAAAGCTGAGCGGGTACGAGCTGCGAATATGCAAGTGACGATGGCAAGATCTATACAACTAGATAAGGAAAGAAAGGAGCTCCAAGATATGCAAAACTCTAACGCAGCTATAATCGCATTGCACAGAGTGACACACGCGAGTAGGCTGTTTGCAGAATCTGTAGAACAAGAAGCTAAGCAATCCATGCTAGCTTATGAAAAATTGAGGCGAGCTCATCAAATAGCTGAAAAATACAAACTATATTCGCAAGGTTATAAACTATGTGAATATTTTGAGCCAGAGTTTGAATATTTAGCGCAAAAGGTTGAACAAGCGCATGCACGAAAAGAGCAAGATCAGCAGCGCGCTAAAACATCGACGCAACAAGCTTTACAAGATGAAAGACTAGCTAGAGAAGCCATTACAAGATTTGAGGCAACAGCCTCTGCACGAGTACAAAATTGGGCGCGCGCTGAAAAATCTATGCAAGCTAATCGTTATAAACATAAGAAAATCCTTTCTGAACCTAAGAACCATGAGCTTTCTGAACCTAAGCGCTGTGACGACAGAAGCTTCACTCCACCTAAGCGCCGTAACGACAGAAGCTGCTCTCAACCTAAGCGCCGTAACGATAGAATCCGCTCAACCATTAGAGCAACGATGTGTTGAGGGAGCGCAGAACCTAACCAAGTTAGAAAAGTGTGCAATAGCAAATAAATCGCAAGATAGGCTGATATTTAAGACAAAAGGAGAGTGTGATGATTATTTTGTACACGTTTGTGGAGCGGCGGATCAGGCTGCTAGTGTCAATTTAAGAGTGCCTGCATATTGTTCTGGATCAAGAGAATCGAATCGTCAAAGAACTTTGCAATCTCAGAAGGAAGCTGAGCATCCTGATGATCTGGAAACTTACTTTTCTGCGGAATTGGATTGACACGCAAAGTTACAAGCAGAATATCGCATTATATTCGCGGAAGCACTCAAATCATTGGATAATTTGCCGAAAGAAGATCAAAAATCGCTTGACTCTTTAGATAAAATTATAAAGAAATGCACACACCTTCTATTAACTTAGGACGCACAAGCTACTCAACTCGAAAAACCAACTTCCTGATGTAAGCAATAAACTGGATTAGGTTACATGAACATAAAAATATCCTCGAAAACTAGCCAGATGTCTGGCTAAAGCATCGGCTAATGCTTTCACTTGTTTAGCAGTTTCTCGAGCATCATTTAGTACAGTAACTTGATTGACCACAGATGATGGTTGCGCAGCCCACTTAGTTAGTTTATCGAGTGTCTGAACTTGTCGTGCAAGTTGTTGTGCAATTTTTGCATCATTTTTCTCAACTTTTTCGTATATATGACTAGATTTTTCTTGTATATAAGTGTGAGCAACTAGTGCCTTGATTTGCGCAGCCAGTTTATCAAAACTATTCTTTGGATCAGATTCTTCCTCGAGAGATCTGTTTGGTTTAAAAGCGCGATCAAATAGTTTACGATTTCTCCTCTCTGGGGCAGGAACATACCCAGTTAGTTCATCGAGTTCTGTAATCAGTTGATAAAATTTACTCTCTTCCTCCAATGATTCTGGTATATATTTGCTCTTAACTTCTGACTTGATATACTCAACTCGTGCATCAAACCTCCTATAGCTCTGCACTCCTCTTTTCCTGCAAGCTTGATCAACTCGTTTGTTGAATGCTTTTTTTATTAGTGCAACTGAAGAACATTGATCAAGAGGGCTAATTTTTTCAGTACCTATAGCCTCTTCTGCAGCAATCAGTCCAATAGCGAATAGATCAGCTAGTTCAGCAATTTGTTCAAAAGCTTCTGAAAACACTAATGCATACATTTGATGATTTTTGCTTTTTTTAGCTACTGCAATGCTTAGCGCTTTTCGTTCTACAGAATAAGACTCAGGAACGCTGCACGCTACACTTGTTCCACTCCGATCCATGAGGCACCCTGTTGCTTTTATTTTTGCAGAACAATCTTCATATTCAGGCGCTCTTTCAGGAGCTCTTAAAGCTAAGTGAGTAGGTCGATCCGCTCCATAAATCTGTACACAAATTAAAAGTAATAAAAGCGCCATTAAAAATTTTCCTCTTTATGAACATATTAGATTATCTTCTGATGTAAACACTAAACTTGATCAGGTATGTTTTTAATAAGAAAAACATTCTCGATATCCTCGCCTATGACTCAACTGGCAACATAGCTCCCAAGCGAAGTCTTGCGCTTTTTCAGCATTTTCTTGAGCATCCTTTAGTGCAGAAAGTGGATTGTCCAGATCAGATGGTTGAGAAGCCCACTGAGTTAGTGTGTCGAGTTGCTTAACGTGTCGTGCAAGTTTTTGTGCAATCTTTGCATCCTTTTCCCCCAATTTTGCGTATATAAGACTAGATTTTTCTTGTATATAAGTGTGATCAGCTAGTGCCTTGATTTGCGCAGCCAGTTTATCAAAACTATTCTTTGGATCAGATTCTTCCTCGAGAGATGTATTGAGTGGAAAAGCGCGATCAAATTGTTTATGATTACTCCTATCTGTGGTGGCAGGAGCGTACCCAGTTAGTTTATCGAGTTCTTCAACTAGTTGAGAAAATTTATTATCTGCATCACGATCTCCTCGTACATATATCTCCTCAACTTCTTTTTTGATATGCGGGAATCGTGCCACAAAGCTGCTATATATCTGTGCTCGATTCCCGCCGCAATCTTGCTCAACTCGTTGGTTGAATGCTTTTTTCATTAGTGCAACTGCAGAAGAGTGATCAAGAGGACTAGTTTCAGCGCCTATAGCATCTTTTGCAGCAACCAGTCCAGTAGCGAATAGATCAGCTAGTTCAGAAATTTGTTTAAAAGCTTCTGAAAAAACTAGTACCACCGGTATAGAATTTTTTCTTCTTTCAGCTACTTCTTCAGCAAATCTTAAATCTAAAATATGAGGCTGCACCGCTCCATGAACGTGTAGACACATTAAAAATAATATCAGCACCATTAAAAATATCCTTTTTTATGATTAATGATACTATCTTAATACAAAGAAAGAAAGGAGCGCATTACAGCACTCATCTGAAAAATTCTTCCTGATTCTCTAAATAGATTAACTGCCAGACAATATATTCCTTCTCAGCGAAGGATCGGATTGAAGCACAGTAAGCTTGATAAGAATCTAACAGCCTAGTCAATAGAAGGGAGAGTATGGGATTCAAGCGACGTGCATGCTGGATATCTTCCACCATCAATATCTCACGTTGATACTGAAGTGCCTCCATGACAGAAAAAGCTTGAAAAAATAGTGATGGGTTAAGTATTAATGAAATCTTGGTGTCATAGGCCTTTTGTATATTTTTCTTAATCTCTTCCATCTCTACTGGCGAATGAGATTCTCTCAAGATATTTGCAAGATTTTTGTGTACATATGCAGCTATATTTGTGCATTTCTTCAAGGTTTCTATGCCAGGACCCATCCAATTCATGACAGAAAATTCTTGCGTGATAGAAAGTTTGGGCTCCTTCAAAGGCCTTGTAAATTTTTCTCTATGACAATCAAAAGATCCTTGACTTTCTCCCCAACAAGCGGAAGCTTCAAATAGCTTACTCTGATCACGCACCCTCTCCGACAAGATGATCTGAGCGTCTTCACGAAATCTGATCAAAAAGTTGTTCTGACGTTCAAAGTCGCTCTGACATCCAAGGGAGCCATAGACATATAAAACACTGAAAAATAGGTATAGAAATAGCATAATTAACTCCTTATAAATTCTACACTATCTTTTTTTTAAGATCAATAATATATAATTTTACATACTTTGATTCAAAGTAAGGAATTGTTAAAATCTCAAAGCCTGACGGACTACATTTTTAGACAAACGTTTTTTGTCTGGCAAACATTCTATAGTGCGATTGATAAACTCACTAAGTGGGCTGCGCAACCATCATCTGTGGTCAATCAAGTTACTGTACTAAATGATTATCGAGAAACTGCTAAACAAGTGTAAGCATTAGCCGATGATTTAGCGAGAAATCTGGCTAGTTTTCGAGGATATTTTTATGTTCATGTAACCTAATCCAGTTTATTGCTTACATCAGGAAGTTGGTTTTTCGAGTTGAGTAGCTTGTGCGTCCTAAGTTAATAGAAGGTCTCTAGATTTCTTTATTATTTTGTCGAGTTGAGTATTTAGTTTGTCGAGTTGAGTATCGTGTGCCTCCACAGTCAATAGAAGTTTATCTAAAGAGTCGAGCGATTTTTGATCTTCTTTCTGCAAATCATCCAATGATTTGCGTGTTTCCGGTAACTTTTCGTGCAAATCATCCAATGATTTGCGTGCTTCCGCTAACTTTGCGTGCAAATCCAATTCCGCAGAAGAGTCAGCTTCCCTCTGAGATTGCACAGTTCTTTGGAAATTCGATTCTCTTGATTCAAAACAATATTCAGGCACTCTTAAATTGAAACTAGCAGCCGGAGCCGCCGCACCACAATTAAAACTAGTATCCCGAGCCGTCGCTCCATGAACGTGTAGACACATTAAAAATAATATCAGCACCATTAAAAATATCCTTTTTTATGATTAATGATACTATCTTAATACAAAGAAAGAAAGGAGCGCATTACAGTACTCATCCTTTAAATTCTTCCTGATTCTCTAAATAGATTAACTTCCAGACAATATAGTCCCTCTCAGCGTAGTTTCGTTTTTGAGAAAAACAGTAAGCTTTATAAGAATCTAACAGCCTAGTCAATAGAAGGGAGAGTACGGAATACAAGCGATGTGCATGCTGGATATCTTCCGCGATCAATACCTCACGTTGATACGGAATACAAGCGATGTGCATGCTGGATATCTTCCGCGATCAATACCTCACGTTGATACAGAAGTGCCTCCATGACAGAAAAAGCTTGAAAAAATAGTGATGGGTTAAGTATTAATGAAATCTTGGTGTCATAGGCCTTTTGTATATTTTTCTTAATCTCTTCCATCTCTACTGGCGAATGAGATTCTCGCAAGATATTTGCAAGATTTTTGTGTACATATGCAGCTATATCTGAGCATTTATCCAAGGTTTCGAAGTCAGGAGCCATCCAATTCATGGTAGCAAATTCTTGCTTGATAGAAAGTTTGGGCTCCTTCAAAGGCATTGTAAATTTTTGTCTATGACAATCAAAAGATCCTTGACTTTCTCCCCAACAAGCGGAAGCGTCAAATAGCTTACTCTGATCACACACCCTCTCCGACAAGATGATCTGAGCGTTTTTACGAAATCTGTGCAAAAAGTCGATCTGACAGTCAAGGTCGCTCTGACATCCATAGCATAATTAACTCCTGATAAATCGTAGACTATCTTTTTTTAAAGATCAATATAGACTTTTACATACTTTGATTCAAAGTAAGGAATTGTTAAAATCTCAAAGCCTGACGGACTACATTTTTAGACAAACTTTTTTTATCTGGCAAACATTCTATAGTGCGATTGATAAACTTTTGTACAGCATCATAACTATACGGAATATGATCTATAATATACTGCAGGATATCTTGGGTACACAAAATCTTATGATCATGCAGTATTTTGGCAATCATTTTGTGTACATGCGCACCGTTAGGTGTTTTTAAATGCAAGCGTGTTAAGCTCTCAAGTCGCGATTGCCAATCTTTTAATGTATACAGTGGTATTTTACGCATTGTTAACAATAAAGATCCTCCGCTTTCTTTAAGGGCGTTGTAAAGCGTAAAAAGAACATGAGCATGAATAGAGTCTGCATCATCACACACCACCGCTCTACCCTCCAAATCATAAGGGCTTTGATTGGTATAAAAAACGCCATTATGTTGCTTGGCCCAAATGTGTGCCAAGTGAGTTTTTCCTGCGGATAAAGGACCAATAATAAGAGCGCTCTCTTGTTTTTGTGTAGCCCACAAAAATGCGTTGTCATTAGACTCTGTTACGAAAAATTGCTCGATAGAGTAATTGGCGCGTGGATTTAAAAAAAAGAAACTTTGATAAAGATTATTGCTCATGTTTTTTGCATTGATATGAAAAAGCGACAGTACTCTATAAAGGAATATATAATGGTGGCAATGGAAAGATAATAAAAACTCTCCATACCTATTTCCCATAGTGCATGATTTTTATCTGTCATGTGGAGCGTTAGAAAGAGAATATACGTCCACTGTACCGCTGTATTAATTTTGCTAATAAAAGAAATTTTTGGTTCTTTTATTTTGTGTGGCCATAGCAAGAAAAAGCCAATAGATATTAATAAATCTCGTGCCAAACTCAAAATCATCATAAAATGTGCAACATCCCATGTTATATAAAGCCCAATAAGGCAAATGTTGGTCAGTATTTTATCTCCCACAGGATCCAAAATAGCGCCCAATACAGTGCAGCAATTCCAACGCCTTGCAAGAAATCCATCAAAGAAGTCTGTGAGAGCCATAAACAGAAAGGTCCACAACAGCATGGTGATCCCCTTTACAGAAAAAGCATAAAAGAGAAAAACACTTGAAAAAATGCGCAATCCAGAAAGGATATTAGGAATATTCTTTTTACAAATCATATCTTATCGTTCTTTTTGTAACATTTAGAAAACCGTGCAACAAGGCATCCTGTACTACCCGACAGGTGTTGTAGTGAAACAGTGCGCACAAAAGGGTGCTGCTTGATAGTTTTGGAAAATGCAAACCAATCTTCTGGATTTTTTGCTGTATGACAAAGCGTACTTTGCACGACTTCCCATGGATTTGAAAAATGCTTTCCTTTCCACCAGTTATTTAAAATGTCAGCTTCTTCTGCAATAAAATCTTTCATACGCGCGGCCTCTACAGGGTGTTGAAAAATGGGTGTGATGTGATTGTCATGCATACAAGATCCATGGGCCATGAGAGTTTGTCTATCTGGGTCCTCATAGTAGTGAATAACTACTATGGCTTGTGCATCATGGGCATGCCTGAAGTGCGCCATTAAATGGTGAATATTTTCAGATTGTTCAAACTCTCTCCATGCTTTTTGATCTTCTAGGCCATCAAAGCCTGTATGAAAGGTTAAACAATGTGGTTTACTTTGCTCTTTCCAAACGTTTATAAGCATATCCCGATCTATGATTCCTGTATTGGAAATGATGAGCAATGATAGTTGATGTGGTGATTGCAAAGTAAAGGGAATTTTCTCAACAGCCAACACTTTTTGAATATTAGCTTGATTATAGTGGCAGTGTAATTTTCCGCGAAAAGTTTGAGAAAAAAAAGTTTGTTCTTTCACTTCGATAGAGTCTAAAATTTCGACAAAATTATCTGATAGTGCTTGATAGCAACGCTCTCTATCTTCGGAAAAGCAAATTTTTTCTACCAGCAAAGATAAGCCAGCAGGGCCAGCATCGCTTAATACTTGGTCTTTTGCCAGCCAAGCATTTTCCGCTTTTCGGGCAATATCAATCGTAACAGAGAAGTGATTTTGTGGGGCTTGTGGCAAAGCGTAGATATGAGCACAAAATATGAAAATGATAAAGTTAAAACGCATTACAATTCCATACATTATGCTCACATCAACGCTAAAATGAGAAATATTTATCCAATAATCTCATCTTCATTAAAGAAAAAGCTGATTTCTTGGTGTGCGTTTTCTTCGCTGTCTGATCCATGCACAGTGTTGCGCAAAATATCTACGGCGTAGGAGGCACGAATAGTATGAGGCTCTGCATCTGCAGGATTTGTGGATCCCATGATTTCACGGTAACGCTCTATCGCATCATCACCTTCCAATACTTGAACCGTAATTGGAGCAGAAGAGATGTAATCAATCAATTCATCAAAAAAAGGCCTCTCGGCGTGCACAGCGTAAAATTCCGCTCCTTCTTCGCGAGAAAGATGAGCGCGCTTTTGAGCAATGACGCGTAACCCCCCCTCTTCTATCATTTTTAATACTGCGCCATTAATATTGCGTTCTGTTGCATCTGGCTTAATAATTGAAAGTGTTCTTTTGTTTGTCATAAATTTAGTTCCCTCCAGGTGTTATGATCTTCTATAAAACACCTCTTTTTTAAATTTTGAGGTATTTCTTGCTGCGTTTTCTCTGCAGTATCTTTTGTAACAATAATATATTGTTTGAATTTTTGCCAGTCAGATATCTTGGAAGGTTGCGTTGTAAGCAAAACTTCCGCGTTATTGAGTGGATTTTCTGCGCATGATAAAAGAATCGGCTGTTGTGCAGCTTTTTCATCAATATCACGTGCATGTGGCAAAAATGCGGTTGGGTGAAACGTCCATAATATTTTATCCCAATCATCACGCAGCTCTTCGGTAGGGCATAACACAAGAATGTTACCTTTATCCCAAATTTTATAGCAAAACTTTGCTATAAAAGATGAGCAGTGTGATGACTGTAATGCATAAATGGTAATCACTCTTTTGTCGCTACCCCTTGTAAGTATGTTACCAAAAGAGCGACATTTTCTCCAGAGTGTGAGTGGCGGTATGCTCTTAAAGAGCCATTTTTCCATTCTACACTCGCGCCAATAAGGTCAAGATGTGCCCACGGTGTATCTTCTGGAATAAAGTTCTGCAAAAATGTGGCTCCGATCCCTGATCCACATGCATGCCCAGAAGATCCTTTTACATGCGGATAGAAAACTTTACCAACATTTTTCAAATCTGCTATATGCGACTCGAGATATTCTTGCGGAGCAAAAGGGGCGCGCCATGCTAAATCTCCCGATATGCGACCGGCCTCTTCAAGATCCGCCGCTAATTGATCATTATTAGAGCAAAAAGGTATGTAGTATGAACCCATAATCACGATTGCTGCGTATGTTAATGTGGCAGCATCAATAATGCAGCGTGGATCAAAATATTTAACAGTATAAGAGAGGGCATCAGCAAGTGCTAAACGGCCTTCTGCGTCTGTGTCAATAATTTCTACTGTATGTCCACTGTGCGCATGCAGAATATCATCCGGACAATATGCGTCAGAATGTATGGAATTTTCTGCTGCAGCTATAACGGCAACAATTGGAAGATCAATGTTTTGTAGCGCAATGGTTTTCATTGCACCAGCGATAGAAGCCGCGCCAGTCATATCAAGCTTCATACTGTATTGCCCCGCACCTGGCTTCACGCAGTACCCACCACTATCAAACATTAACCCTTTTCCAACCAATGCGATTGGGTTGCTTTTTTTATTATTTTTCCATTCTAAAACAATCAGTTTTGGTTTGTGCACTGACCCTTTTCCAACGGCAAGCAAAAGATTCATCTGCTCACTCTCTAGATCATTATGATCTAAGCAAGACACCGTGACTCCAAGAGGCTCTAATTCATCTTTACAGTGTTTTAGAAAATGCTCTGGCATCATTAAATTTGGTGGTGTATTCGCTAACATTCGAGAAAATTCTGATCCCTTTAAAATGGGGAGCAAATTGTTTTGCAGAAAGTTGACAAGAGTTTTTGACCCACCTAAAATGTGAACTTCCTTTGGCATAGGAAGGTTAATGTGTACATTTTGATCGTTTTCCAGATTATAAACTGCTTGTGAAAAACCAAATAGGAACTGAGTTGTTTGCATTTCATCAGAAAGATCAGTACTAATAACGCCATGTATGCAAAAGCTAACAGCTTCAGGTTTAAAGTTTTTGCAATAATCTGCAACAAAAGCTCCCAACTCTCTAAAAGCATTCACTGTTCCGGTGTGACCACAAACACCCACCAAGATAAGCGTAATAAACCCTTTATCTTTGGCAAGGTGCAAAGTAACAGCTTCACCTAGTTTTCCTGTGAATGCTGTTTGTTTGGCTTGCAGGATAGCCTGATTTACTAAGTGACTATCAAGTGTTGCCGGTAAGTATGTGCGTAAATCACTTGCTTTACCCACGCCTACAACAACATGTGAAGTTAGCTTATTAGAAATAATGGTCATTAAAGAATCTCCTCACCAAGTGCTAGTGCTGTCAAAAGTCTGACGCCATACCCTGTAGCGAATTTAGTATCGTAGAGGGGCGATTCTTCAGCACGCAGAGTTACACCAGCAACATCAAGATGCGCCCATGATTGCTTTTCTGTCACAAATCTTTGCAAGAATTGTGCTGCCGTAATGCTGCCAGCTCCCGGCTCTGAAGAAAGGTTTGCTACGTCAGCAACAGAGGATTTTAGGGATGCATCGTAATCAGCTGAGATAGGAAGCTGCCATACTTTTTCACCGGTATTTTTAGAAGCTTTTTTAATATTTGCAAGCAATTCTTCATTATTTCCAAAAAGACCCGCCATCTTCAAACCAAGAGAAACAATAATAGCGCCGGTTAAAGTGGCAAGATCCACAATATTCTTTGGTTTGTATTGACGCGAAATATATGAAAGAGCATCAGCAAGTACAAGACGCCCTTCTGCATCTGTATCGATAACTTCCACGGTGTGTCCAGCATGCGTTTGAAGCACATCACCAGGACGGTATGCATCACCAGAGATCATGTTTTCTGCTAATGGAATAGCAGCCACAACATTTACAGGAGCTTTTTGTTTAGCAAGTGACAACATCGCTCCAATAACTGCAGCACCACCTGCCATATCGCCTTTCATGTCTAACATGGCGCGCGCAGGTTTAATGCACAAACCTCCAGTATCGTATGTAACACCCTTGCCGACAAATCCATATTCAAAATGATCTTGGCCTGTATTTCCTTTCCATTCAAGTATTAAAAGACGTGGTGGAACAGCACTGGCACGCCCTACAGCCATCAAGGCCCCCATTTTGAGCTTTTTAAGATCGTTTCCTTTTAAAATTGTGACTTTCACATCAAGCTCTTCCAACGACGCGGCGTGTTGGGCAAAAGTTTCAGGGTTTATTACATTACCAGGCTCATTTACTAAGTCACGCGCTAAAAAGATACCTTCCAAAACGCTAGTCGCTGTATGCCAAGTTTCTTTTGGCATATTTTTAATATCTACAAAAGAAATCCCTTCAACTGAAAAAGGTTTTGTCTTTTTATTTTTATATTTATCAAAATGGTTATTAGCCATTGAAAATCCTTGTCCAAAAGAAGCACTAGCGCGTGTGGCACACGCCCCTTTTTCCAAGTTAACAGAGAAACTGTGCCACCCAATAGTAGCGGTAGATATTTTATGTTTTGATAAAGCACGTGCCGCATGTGCGCCCAGCAAAAGCATGCGTTGCATAAAGGGAGTGGCTTCTTTTTCCGAAACACCAACAACCAAAACACGCTTGATGGACTCTTTAGGGTCAAGCATAATCAGCATTTCTTGCCCTATCTTTCCTTGAAAAACATCTTTTCTGTCTGACAAAGCATTTTGAACAAAAGGCTTTGCTGTATCTGGAACGTGTGGCGCATCTAAGATGAGTGATTCGTTAATGGCTATGACAAGCGTCGTGATATTACCGGTATGTTTAAAGTTTATGTTCATTTTCCATCTCTCTATATCTGTTCTTACAATGATCTTATAATGATTATATTATACCATAAGCAACGTACTTTCAAAGGATATCCGCCTGTTTATGTTATTTATCAAATAAATAACAATAGAATGAGCATATTTCAAAAATTATCTGAAGTTTTGTATTATTTCATAAACAAATGAACATAATGCGAATGTGATACAATATATCATGTCAGAAAAAAAGATAAATATACGCAGTGCGGCTTTTTTTGCCACTTTGACAGCGTTTATTAGCGTAAGCAACGATGTTGTTACAAAATTCATAGATGCAGATTTACCATCTATTCAAGTAGCATTTTTGCGCTTTGCCTTTAGTTTTTTATCACTCTGCCCATTTTGGCCAAAATACAGGGTATGCCGTGCGCAAAACTTGATGCACCAGGTAATGCGTGGTGTGGTAGGCTCTGCCGCTCTTGCACTTTTTGTGTATGCATTACACCTTTTACCTTTGCCTGAAGTGACTATACTCTCTTTAACGCAGGTACTCTTTGTATTGCCAATGAGCGCCATATTTTTAAAAGATAAAATCAAAAAATCTCTTGTGATTGCTGTCATTATTGGATTTATAGGTGTGATTATTTTTCTGAACGCTCCTGAGCTATCATCTACACGTATTTTAGGTTACTCGACCCTCTTACTTTCTTCCATTCTCTTTGCAGGATTAGACTTAATGGCCAAAAACCTCGTCAACAAATCATCTACTTTCTCTATGTTATGGTATTTTTCGTTTGTGACGACAGTAATATCAGCTCCGTTTGCAATTTATCAGTGGCAACCTATATCAATGCGCTGCCTTATACTCGTAGGCGCTTTGGGTGTTGGCGGCAACTTGATACAAATTGCGCTTTTTGCAGCTTTAAGAAGAGCTTCAGCAGGATTTGTTTCTCCATTTCGCTACTTGGAAATAGTATTTTCTTGGCTTGTTGGTATGTTAATATTTGATGAAATACTATCTTTTAATGAAATAATAGGCGCGTTAATCATTGTTTTGGCAACTTATTATATTTCAAAAAATGATACAGCATGATAACCTCAGTTAGAGGTGGCAATGGCTTTTTTAGGCGACTTAAATGTCAACAACACGTTAGAGAAGATCTCTTCTTTAACAAATTTTGTTGAAAAAGAGCTGCACCAAAAAATAGCTTTACAAATTACATCTTTAAGCCCCATATTACTTTCGGCAGCTTTAGCAACGCTTTTCATCTTTTTATCACAATCATTTTTTAGGCACTTTTCAAAAGATCGAAAACTTCAAGCTCCCTTTATTTTTACAGGAACGCTTTTTATTGTTTCGTTTCCTTACTTAATTTCAAATTTAGACATTGCCCCACTTTTGCGCGCATTACTCTTTGCTTTTGCATACATGGCGCTATTTTCGCCAATTATGCAAAAATTTATCACAGAAAGCAAATCTTTGTGGAACCCTTTCACCATTGTGGTCATATCTTTTGTGCGCGTCGCCCTATTTTCTTTAGCCATCATTATTATTTTAAGCTCTTGTTTTTGGGTGTTTTTAAAAAACAAATATCACTTCACAAACCTAATGCCTTGGATCACACTTTTATCGCAAGTGCATCTTTGGATTTTTATGAACTTAATTCTAGGCTTGCTATGGTCATTACCAAGCGCGTGGAATAAACATAAAATATTTAAGGTTTTTTCTCGTATACCATACTTTGTTTTTGCTCTTCTTCTTTCTGTAGCAAGCGCAATCGTTTTGTTTCGCAGTTGGCTACCGCACCTTAGCAATGAAGCCCTATTGGCAAGCATCGCCATTTCTCTTGTCATGTCATCTATTGTGCTTTTCTCGAACATCGCAAAAGTTATTTTGTATTTCTCCACAAAGATCGCAAACAGGTTTTTTAGTGAAGTTTTACGCAACCTTTTTCCTATTGAGGGCGCTTTAAGAGTCTTCTCTTTTTTAATTATTTTTGTAGTTGCCGGAAACGCCATTGAAGCTTTCTTTTTGCAAGCCAATGAGCCTATTCCATTACTCAAAACAGTTGAGTCGATTCTTTTACGCATCTCCTTTGCACAATTTGTCCTTGTTTTATTTGCACGCATCTCCAAAAAGGTACACACTTACTTAGACACGCACGCGCGACAAGTCAAGCGTGTGGGAAACAACAGAAGACTGTTGAGTTTAAGTTCATTTGCACAAAGCATTGTGCCTTTTTCTTTAAATTTAATTTCATGGCTCTTTTTCTTCACAATTCTGGGCGTACCCTTTTATTATCTTGCTGTCATTATTACAGTCTTCTTGCTACTTGTGGCGTTTGTGGGTCGGAAAATATTAGAGGATATTTCTCAAGGTTTTTTACATACGCTTTTCGGCGCACATTTGGCGGTAGGAGACTTGATTGAACTAGAACAGCCTCAAAAGGTTGTGGGGTTCATTGAAAACTTAACATTATATAATGTCACTATACGCGTAAGATCCACAGGGGCTTTGAAGGTTGTGCCTTTTAGCGACCTTCGGTCGTTTATACACCACGATCGAGGAAAAGCCCGCATTTTAGCGCTTCTTCAAATTCCTCATCACGTTCTTTGGGTTGATATTGAAAAATGCATTGATTCAGCCCTTTATCAACTCAAAACACATCCTGAATCAGGACAATATTTTTTGGATGACATCACACTAGAAACAGAGAATTTAACTACTGATTACTTAGAGGTTAGAGTCGGATTTAACACTGTCGTGGGCGATGCTCGTCAATTTATTATGCGTCGTTCTTTTTTGACATATTTGAAGCAAGAATTTGACAAAACAGGTATTAGTTTGGCGCCAAAGATTAGAATAGAGAAGTAAAGGCATTGTGTGCACAGAGGTGATTTGTTATTATGCAATATATGCGATGCTTTTCTTTTTTAATTTTCACACTGCTTCTGACAAGCTGTTCCCACTTCACACGCTACACAGGAAATCTTTTGCGCACTGAAGATCTGGAAAAAATACGAATTTCTGAATCCTCCAGGCAAGATGTCATTCTTGTACTTGGGCCACCCACGATCTACTCCTCGGCAGATCCTGATCAGACTGTTTATTATGCTCACAATGTGTTGAAAGTGTCGCCAGACAGAACAGCTCGGTTCTTGTCATCTCGAGTGCACAAGCTTCACTTTGATGAAAAAGGCATACTTGACAACATTGAGGAAATTACAAAAATCAGAGATGTTGACCATGCAACTCAAAAAACACCTGCAGTGTACAAAAAAGCTTCTTGGTGGCAAGAAATCCTTGTGTCATCTGCGGCACGCTTCCGATAACATCGTTTTTCAAACCTTTTCATGAAACTAATATATTAGTTTCACGCACAAGCACACATTGTTTTTAATGAAATTTTCATATATAATGTTAATGTCTATGTTGCAAACATCATCTTATTAGGAGAAAAAATGAACAAAATCTTTCTGCCATTTATTGTGGCCTTTTTCACAAACTTTTTATGCGCAGAGAGTAGCATTGCCAGCACAAGAATAGCTCTTGTTTTGCCTGCAGAGCATAAGGCGCTTCGTATGATTGAAAAAGGTTTCAAAAAGGAATGGAAAGGAGAAGAAGAGGTTGTCGTGTTTAACGCTTTGGGCGAAGCATCAAATGTGACAAGTATCCTAGACACAATTGCAGGGGCGCCCGGTTTTGCTGCCATTGCGACTATTGGCAACACTTTAACACAGCAAGCTGCAAAATATTTTTTATTACGAAAAGTGCCTCTTCTTGGTGCTGCCGCAAATATCACGGCATCCTCTGTCAACAACCCACAGCTTTGCTGTGTAGTAGATGAAGTCCCAGCAAAAAATATTTTGTTGGCAATCAAAAAAGTAGCCCCTCTTGTATCCAAAGTGACCCTTGTGGTAGCGAATGATGAAAAAATGCTCCAAGAGATTCCTTTCTTTGAAGAAGATGCTGGAAGCTTAGGCATTGACGTACAAGTGATCACAGTGGACTCTTTACAAGATATGACTAATAAGGTCACTCCTTCATCGATAGATAAGGACTCTACTGCCATCGTGATCTTAAAAGATCACCTCACGGTTTCACAAATTCCACAACTCTTAAAAGTTGTGAATGCACTTGGTATTTTGCTTGTATCTGCTGATCAAGGCAGTGTCTTAGAAGGTGCGCATTTTGGTGTCGGAGTCTCCGAATATCAAACAGGTGTCGTAAGCGCCCAAGTTCTTTATGATATTTTGCGCGAAACCAAAGTGCCATCAGAAGTTGGCTGTCAAATGATGCAACAATTCTCTACATTTGTTGACAACAATTGGCTAAATAGCATGCACACAGGATCTGCTCCAAAACTACGCTTTGAAATTAATCTGAATGGTTTGAGCGATGCAAGTCCTGTACAGCCTGTATAGCGCTATTTCACAAGCATTTTTATATGCACCGCTAGCGGTTGGAGTAGGATACTCTTATGTGTTTTTGCGCAAAACAGACCTATCCCCAGAAGGCACTTTTGTTTTAGGCGCCTGCATTTTTGCCAAAACTATCCTCATAACTGAAAATTACTATTTTGCACTTTGCGCAGGCATGCTGGCCGGCGCCCTTGGTGGAGCTATAGTCTTTTGTCTGCAAAAAAATCGACGAATGAATCCCATATTGGCAAGTTTAATGCTCATTTATATTTTATACAGCGTTAATCTTATATTTTTGGGACGCCCTAACATCTCTATCGGCAATGCTTGTATTCCATTATTTGGAAAAGAATTTGTAGATTATGAATCTCAAAGGATGATTGGATCCATTATTAATGGCATCATTTTGTGCGCTTTGACTTTTCTGCTCTCTGGACGAAAGGGGTTGCTTTTGCGCGCAGTGGGATCTAATTCTGCACTAATGAATCGCCTTGGCTATAAAAGCGACAGCATTGCAATGCTAGGATTAATGCTCAGCAATGCTTTAGCAGCTTTAGCAGGAGCCAACACAACTATTATCATAGGATACGCAGATATTAATATGGGATTGGGCAATGCTTTTATTGCCATCACAACTTGTTTGGTGGGGCGCTCTATTGCACCCTTCAAACGTGAAACCTACTGGGGAATGTTGCTTCAGTGTGTGCTGGGGTTGACGCTTTACTTTTTTATACTTTCTAAATTAATATTTTTTAATATCACTCCAACTTATTTCAAATTAACCATGGGCATAGTTTTGATTGTTATATTGTTTGCGTCAAAAAAAAGGTGTAAAAAATGAGACAAGGTTTGGTAGTCAAAAATATTACCTTTTCTTATGACAAAAACCCTATTGTCAAAGGCATCTCTTTTAATATAAAGTCCGGTGAGCGCGTGGCCATTATAGGACACAATGGTTGCGGAAAAAGCACTTTGCTGAAATTGATATCTGGCGCAAAATCGCCTCAAGGCGGTTCTGTCCAATTTGATGGAATTCTCACAGAACAAAAGCCCATTTTATGCTGTAGCCAAAATTCTGAAAACGATTTGATAATGGATATGAGCATTTTAGAAAATGTTTACATATGGGAAAAAGCCAACAATCAAATAGTGCGCGGCGGCATCACATCTCAGTATGCGCAGGATTTACAAAAATACTTAAAATCTATTCATCCAGCACTTGGCAACCTAAAATCCAATGTTAAAAGCCTATCTGGAGGAGAAAAGCAACTCTTTCTGCTCGGACTTTTGTTGCGCCGGGAAGCCTCAATGCTTTTATTGGATGAACATGGAAGTGCCTTAGACCCCAAGGCTCGCAAGCAGGTTATGCAAAAAACAATGCTTTTTGCACAAAACTTAGACACACCGCTCATAATGGTGACGCATTCTCTTGCCGATCTAGAATACGCAACACGCTTTATTGCGCTTAAGGGTGGGAAAATTTTCTTGGATCGCCCCACCACACAACCCCTTTCTCAAGAAGAAATTGTTTCCATTTATCAATAGTGTGCACATAAAGAGCTTATGTGAGCTGAAAGTGCGTATTTTCAGAAAAATCCCACAAAATCCCATTGATTCCCCTTTTTAACCATGGTATCCCATATATGTGGAGGTTTTGTGTGTTTTTAGGATCTTATGTGAACAAGCTTGATAAAAAGGGACGCTTGAGTTTACCAGCGCCTTTTCGCTTTGTTCTCCAAGGTCAATGCGTATTGACACCGTCTCCTTTAAAGCCTTGTGTCGAGGGTTTTGCACCAAAACGAATGGAAAAAATCATGCAGCAGCTTGATAAAAAAGACTTTTTGTCAGATGATTATAGCGCTTTAGCCATAGCCCTTTTTTCCTCATCTGAAATTGTTAGTTATGACAAAGATGGTCGCTTCTCTGTACAAAGCGCATTTTGTGAACATATGCGTACCTCTTTAGATAAAGCACTTCTTTTTGTTGGGTTCGGATCTGTTTTTCAAATATGGCGTGAAGATCTTTTTGCAGAATATAAAAATTCAGCTTTAAAGCATTTAGAAAAAAATCCTCCAAGCCTCATTTTAAATGACTAATATCATCGACCAACATATTCCTGTTTTAGCTGATCGCATTGTTAATCAATTGAAGAATGATGGCAGCCAAATTATATTGGATGGAACCTTTGGCATGGGTGGATTGACAAAGAAAATTCTAACAGAAATACCGACAAGCACTGTCACTGCTTTAGATCGCGATCCAGATGCTATTGCGCACGCTCAATCTATGGAGAAGCGCTGTGCTGGAAGATTAAAGCCTGTGCATGGATGCTTTAGTCAGATTTCTAAATTAATTGACACTGTGTTTGATGCGGCTATTTTTGACTGTGGCGTCTCCTCGCCTCAGCTAGATAAATCTGAAAGAGGATTTTCTTTTCAAAGAAATGGACCTTTGGATATGCGCATGAGTCAAAGTGGATTATCTGCGCAAGAGATCATTAATACTTGGAGCGCCGACGATCTTACACATATTTTCAAACAATGGGGAGAAGAACGATTTTCAAAAAAAATTGCAAATTCCATTTTTGCGCGCCGCAAAAAAAAATTATTTACAGAAACAATGGATTTGGCTAATTTTATTGCATCATTAGTGCCTCAGCCCAAGAATGGCACTCACCCTGCAACACGTACATTTCAAGGTCTGCGTATGGCTGTCAATAATGAGCTTTGTGAAATCGAGCAAGCTGTACATCAAACTCTCCCTCTACTGAAAGATGGTGGCGTTCTTATGGTTGTGACGTTCCATAGTCTTGAGCACAGATGCGCAAAACAAGCTTTGGAGTTTTATGCAAAAGAGCAGGAAAACATTATAGTCAGTCGCTACCTTCCACCACAAGAAGTGAAACAAAGTGATAGGAATTTCTATATTACAGGTTTTAAGAAATGCGTGAAACCTTCAGAAATAGAAATAAAGCAAAATATACGTGCACGTTCAGCGCAAATGCGTATTTGCTACAAACACAAAAAACAGAGGTAATAAAATGTTTAATCAGGATCATATTTTTTATAAAGTATCAGGAGCGCTATGCTCTCTTACCATCATTATGGCGTTTGTGATTTATGTTGTGCGTCAAGATGTTGCAGACGTGAGAAAACAAATTACAACATTAAATGGTGACATTGTACATAAAAGGCAATCTGTAACCATTTTACAAACAGAGTGGTCGCATTTGAATAGCCCAAACTATTTAAAAAAGATCAATGATCATGTGGTTAAATTTGAAAATCTTTTGCCTAAGCAAACAAAAGCGCTGAGTGTATAAGGGGGGTATATTGTTTCACGACATTAGCCAATTCAGCACATCGCGCCATTATAGTCGTATTCCGCCCAACTCCTATCTGGCACAAAGGGTTGCTCTGGTTATTTTTTTAATGACCTGCGCTTTCTGCGTTATTACAATACGTTTTTTATACTTAGGCGCATTATCACCCAACCCCCTATCTCCAGAAGTGACTATTAAAAAAAAACCTCTTATCCTTGATAAAAATGGCCATATCTTAGCCACCAACATACCTACGCACTCTCTTTACATGAATGCAAAAAAAGTAATAAATATTCGCAAAACAATGGAAATTATTACTCTCTTGTTTCCTCAAGCTCGATTTTCTTATATTCAAGAAGAAATTGAAAAAAAATCCAGCTTTATTTGGATTCAAAGATTTTTAACCCCTACTCAAAAAGAAAAATCTTTGCAAAAGGGTTTGGTCGGTTGTGGTTTTCATAACGATTGGCGTCGTGTATATCCTTTGCAAAATGTTTTAGCACATATCATAGGTTTTCGGGATATTGATGATATGGGCGTTTCTGGCATAGAGCGTTATATTGATACTCTAAACAATCATGATTATAATCAGCCCATTGAACTTTCTATTGATATGCGCATACAAGATGTAATGTTTGATGCATTAAACGAAGGGATGCGACGCTTTTCAGCCAAGAGCGCTGGTGGAATTATCCTCAATGTACACACAGGTGAAATCATCGCTATGTGCTCTCTTCCCGACTTCGATCCAAACGATATGGCAAAAAGAGTTGGAGATCATACGTTTAACCATATGCTTCAGTCGTCTTTTGAATTTGGATCTATTATGAAAATTTTTTCTTTTGCACAAGGAATCGAAGAGGGAAAAGTGAGCTTAAACACAGAATTAAAAACTAGAAAAAATTTGCGCATTGGCAAATTCACCATCAAAGATCATTATCCCAAAAGCTATAACCTTAGTGTAGCAGAGTCGTTTTTGTTTTCTTCAAACATTGGAACAGTTCAAGTATTTAAAACTTTTGGTCAAGATAAGCAAAAAAAATTCTTTCATGAAATCGGATTATTTTCAAATACTCCTATAGAAATTACAGAGCAATCTCAACCCACTAGTGATATCAATTGGTCTTTTACACGTGGCGCTATTGCTGCGTATGGATATGGCATCGCCCTTTCTCCCTTACAATTTTTAGTAGCTTCTTCATCAATTGTCACAGGCAAAAGATGTAAACCTACGATTTTAAAACAATATGAACCTCAAAAATGCTCTTCCATTAATCTAAAGAGCAGCACAGTCGATAGTATGAGGCAACTCTTGTATCAAACAGCAGAAACGGGTACTGCTCGTAAAGCCGCTTTTGCAGAGTATGCTGTAGGAGCCAAAACTGGTTCAACATTGAAACGAGCAGGTGCAAAAGGTTATAGCGATCAAAAGAGTCGTGTTTTTATCGTCACTTTTTTCCCTATGACAAATCCACAGTACGCTATGCTTCTTATGATGGACGAGCCACGTGGGACTAAAGAAACATTTTATTTTTCAGCCTCTGGGTGGAATGTTGCTCCCATTGCTCAAAAAATCATCAAGCGTATTGGCCCTATCCTGGGATTACAAGCTTTAAATCCTCAAGAAATTCTTGAGCTAAAAGAAAAATTTAGAATTCCAGCACGTGATA
This sequence comes from Alphaproteobacteria bacterium bin98, assembly GCA_002238905.1. Classification (GTDB taxonomy): domain Bacteria; phylum Pseudomonadota; class Alphaproteobacteria; order Bin98; family Bin98; genus Bin98. The sequence goes on from MPNG01000001.1 coordinate 93,948, forward strand.
CATCCTAAAAAATATGTAATAATGCGTTTGTCATAAAGGAGTAAAAAATAGTGGTGCATTTATCTGAAATAAGAAAGACATTAGACAAATCAGGATTATTACAATCTTTCAAAAAAGGGTCTGATTTTGATGAGAACAAACTCATAACATCATCAGAGTTTTTAGCTCAGGCAGCGCAGCCTGATCAAATTGTCTTTTTAAATATCAGAGATGTCCAATCCCTTTCTTACGTGCAACTAGCATTTGCGCGTCGCGTTTTGTGTGTTGTACTGCCAAAAGAGTATGAAAATCGCATTGAAATTCCCAAAAACTCTTCAATCATTTTTGTTTCTAACGTTACATTGGCAAAATCTCTTGTTTGTTTTAAGCATTTTGTTGTTTTCCCCAAACACATTATAGGTGTTACAGGATCTAGTGGAAAAACAGGCACTTCTTACTTTGCTCATAAATTAGCAGAAAACATTGGACTACAATCAGCACATATAGGCACTATGGGCGTTCAGAGCAAATCTGTAACCTTCCCGCGCGAGTTGACAACACCAGATCCCACCAATTTGGTTCGTTATATTAATGCCCTTAACAAAAAAGGGCTCGAGATTTTATCTCTAGAGGTGTCTGGTCAAGCTATTCAGCAGAATCGCTTTCATTCTTTGCCTTTCTCCTCCGTTGGTCTCACCTATATTGGCGATGCACACCGCACACAACTTGGAAGCATGGAAGATATTCGCAAACTAAAGTTTTCTTTTTTGCAGATGCAAAGTGTACCATGCTCTTTGCCTGACTTTTTATTAGAAGATTCTAAAAATTTTATACCTGATAAACAATGCGTAACCTACGGATTTTCAGAATCTTCCGATTTACGTATTCTTGCTTACGACATGCGTACAAGGAGACTCTCTTTATCTTTTCAAAGCAAAATATTTAACATAAATGTTCAAATTTATGGAAAGACGCAGCTATATAACGCACTAGGTGGATTAATAAATGTAGCAGTTTCTTTAGGAGATATGCAGAAATATATTCCATTACTCATACCGCACTTAGAAAATTTACGCTGCATACCAGGGCGTATGGAAAGAATTGGCGAAAAAGATGGTGTACATGCTTTTGTGGATTATGCACACCACCCAGATGCCTTACAAGAAGCTTTGCAGTCTTTAAAATCTTTTATAGACGAAAACGCCTCTCTACACCTTGTCATTGGTGGATCAGGCGGCAATGAAGATACTTATTATTTTGAAGAATCTAGTCGCATTGCACGTGATTATGCAGATAAAGTCTATATTACTGATGATAATCCTCGCGATAAAAATCCTCAAGAGCTTGCCAATGCAATGCTCCAACACTGCGATGGTGTTTATATCCCAAATAGGCGTGAGGCACTTTTTACAGCCATGGATAATGCTAAGCGTGGAGATCTTGTCGTAGCTGTTGGAAAAGGCGATGAGTCCACAATTCAAATTGGAAAAACATTACACGCACACTCAGATCGTGATGTCCTTTTTTATTATACGAGAAAACTATGATTACTATTGAACAAATTCTAACAATTAAAGGCGTAAAGATTGCCAACCTCCCACAAAAAAGCTTTCGTGTGGCTATTGATACACGTGTTTTAGAAAAAGGCGATATATTCATTGCGCTCCCGCCCTGTCCCACCAACCACGGCGGTCACTATATCCCAGAAGCCATCAACAAAGGTTGTATCATTCTTTTCGATCAAACATCACCTGTTCAGCCAGAGCCACACATACCAGCTATTGAGGTGCCTTGTGTATTTGCATGTTTGCGGTTCTTAACGCGACAAGTCTTGGCGAACTTGAAGGGACAAACAGTATTAATTACAGGCAGTCATGGCAAAACAACAGTCAAAGAAATGTTTTTTGCATCTGACCCTGCCAACACTTATATTTCAGCGAAAAGTTATAATTCTCGGGTAGGATTTGCTTTAACAGCTTTAAACATTACACCAAGCGCTCATACTCAAGTGTTTGAACTGGGCATTAGCAAGCTAGGCGAAATGGACAATCTTATTAGCTTATTTCCACTGCAAAGCATTGATGTTGCCATTATTACAAGTATTGCCCCTGCACACTTGGAGGGATTAGGATCTATTACACGCATTATTGATGAAAAATCAAAAATATTCACACTTTTAAAGAAAGAAGGCACTGTGGTTATAGAAGGTGATCGCACATACACATCAAAACTTTTGCAGCACGCTCAATCCAGGAACGTTATAACATTTGGAGAAGAAGAGAGCCTGGATGTTTGCGTACAAGATTACCGCATCAATTCAGAATCACTCACCTCTCACTATAAATTAAAGGTCGGCCACCAAATCATTACAAGTTCGACACAATGCCTGGGTGTACACATGGTGCGCAACATTGCTTGTTGCGTTGCTGGCCTGAAAGCCCTAAAACGCGATCATTTGGAAAAATATGCCGCAGCAATAGAAAAAATGCCGCCATTTACCAACCGAGGCGCTATGCGTAAAGCTCAATCACGTACAATTTTTAACTGCTCTTATAACGCTGCCAGCAACAAGGCTGTTTTCGCAAACATAAAAACATTATGCGACATTGCAACACCAGACAAAGCCGTTCTCGTTCTTGGCGATATGGCAGAGCTGGGCGAACACACAGAACAATCATATCAAGAATTACTCACACTTGTATCTCAAAATGTTTTTCAGCGCATTTATTTATACGGACCTAATTTGCATAGAGTTTTTGCTGAAAAAGAGGCATTTTTTGCAAAAAGCCATAAATCAATGGCCCTAGATATTTTAAATAATACACCAGAAGATGCTATAATAATGGTGCAAGGGGCTCGTGGACAATCGCTAGATATTTTTGTGAACCTTTTATGTGAGATATCTGAATGACTGATTGTGGGCAAGACTTCTTTCTCGGTAACATTCCTCTTTTTTTTCATATAGTAACTGTATTTTTGCATAGCTTTATGATCACGATGCTTGCAACCAAGGCACTCATACGTAATATGAAGCGATGGTACAAAGGCGGGCAGCCCATTACAAAATACCTACCCGATCACGCTAGCAAAAGAGGCACGCCTTCTATGGGAGGTATTGCCATCCTTATGGGCATTATTATACCCACTATCTTTTGGAATCCATCATCTCCAGTTGTCTTGGTGGGTTACGGCGTTTTAGCTCTTTTTGGCTGTTTAGGCGCTTACGACGACCTCTCAAAATTAATGCAAAAACGTAATGCCGGCATCTCTCCTCGAGTAAAATTTTTTCTACAATATCTTGCCGCTTTCTTAGCAGTAATAGCTATTGTCTTCACTACACCGCCACATGTAAATCCTTACATGATACAAATTCCATTTTTTCCTGACATGACTTTAGATTCACCAATTTTTTACATGTTTTTCTCAACATTTGTGATAGTAGCAACAGCAAATGCTGTCAATCTAACAGATGGATTAGATGGCCTTGCAACACGAGTAACTCTTCCATGCTTTATCTTTGTGGCTATTATAGCCTTTATAATTTCTGATACGCATTTAGCTCAGCAGTTTAGCCTAGAGTATATTTTCATGGCGCGTGATGTCGTCACACTAGCTGTTGGCGCAATTGGGGCTTTAATGGGTTTTCTTTGGTACAACAAACCAAAAGCATCTATTTTTATGGGCGATACCGGATCAATGGCGCTAGGAGCCTTGTTAGCGTTTTGCTTTTTACTTATACGTCAAGAACTATTGTTGCCCATTGCGGGATTTGTAATTTTAATGGAAACGTTAAGCGTTATCATTCAAATAACCTTTATTAAGTTAAAAAATAAAAAAGTCTTTTTGTTTGCGCCACTACACCACCACTTTGAACAAAAAGGTTGGTGTGAATCCACCATTGTAGAACGTTTCAGCATTTGCAGCATACTTTGTTGTGTGTTTGCAAGCGCAATAGTGCTACTGCACGCCTATATCAATGCAGTACCTATCGAATAAAACATTCTATATTGTCGGAATGGGCGTAACTGGAAAGGGTGTTGTTTCTTTTCTTAAGAAACATAAAGCACACTTCCTTGCATGGGACGATCATAACCTCGAGGCAGATTACGTATCTCCTGAAAAAGCGCCATGGCATAACATCGACATATGTATTCTTAGCCCTGGTATTTCTTTTGAGCACCCTTTGCACCCTGCTATTATTTATGCGCAAAAACATAATGTAGAAATCATCACAGATATAGAGCTATACGCTCGTTTAACTAAAATCAAGCAGCACATTGGCGTCACAGGAACTGTTGGGAAATCTACAGCCGTCTCCTTTATTTCTCATCACTACAACAGAGCGGGCATCACTTCTCAACCATGTGGAAATTTTGGAATTCCTATCCTTGATATTATAGAAAATACTCAATTGCCAGTCATTGAGTTATCTTCTGCACAATTAGCAATCACCTCAAAACCTTTTTTAGATGTCGCCATTATAACAAGCTTTTTTCCAGATCATTTGGATTTTCATGGTACATTTGCGCGTTATTTGAAAGCAAAAAAACGAATAGAAAGGTTACTAAATCCAGATGGATTAATGATTGTCTGGATGGACTATATGGATGAAATCGATTTTCTGGAATGGCAAAACACTATTTATATTTCCTCAAACCCTGAAGATGAAAAAGCACATATCATCATAGAAAAATCAGGTTTTGTTGAGAAAAAATCTGGCATAAGACAGCAATACAACATGCCAAAACACTTAACACTGAAACATTCGATGCGCTTCTTATACGCAACTGTTTTTTGCATCAACAAACATCTTAATCTTACAAAAACAGATCCTTTCATTCAAGAAAGCCTTAACACCTTTAAAAATCTTGAGCACAGATGCGAATATGTTGGCTCATGGGAAAACGTGACATGCGTCAATGATAGTAAAGCTAGCAATACAGAGGCTACATGTCATGCGCTTAACACGTTCAGAAATATCATTTGGTTGGCGGGAGGGCGCCGCAAAAGCCCATTTGAAATCTCAAATTCTCTTTCTACAGCAATGAATAATGTCCGTTGTGGATATTTTTTTGGAGAAGATGCCCAAATTTTTTCTTCTGCTCTGCAAGACAAGATTCCGCAAACAAAACAATGTGAGAATTTAGAAAATGCAGTTATGCACGCCATTGCGTTTGCACGCGCCCATCCAACAGAGTCTTTCTATATTGTTTTGTCGCCAGCCGCAACTTCATTTGATCAATTTCCTAACTTTACAGAACGAGGCAGAATGTTCAAAAAAGCATTGTATGAATATTTTCATCAGGAAGCGCTATGAGTCCTATTTTAATGATGCAAAGGTGGTGGCGAAGCATAGATCGCCTAACTTTTTTTTCTACTCTTTTTCTTTTTATTTTAGGCGCTCTTCTTAGTTTTACCTACTCCTCATCTTTGGCCACCAAACTAAATATTTCAGACCCTTTATTGCTTACAAAAAGACATATTATCCATTGCACATTAGCTTTATTAGTTATGATAGTTTGTTCTGGCATACCTGACACTCTCCTTCTTAGGCTGAATCAAATTGGATGGTTTATAGGATTCGCTCTCATACTGCTCACATTTGTGAAAGGCACTGCGTTTAAAGGTGCTCAACGATGGTTGAGTTTTGGCTTCTTTTCTTTTCAACCGGCAGAAATCATACGCGCCACCTTTCCAGTTTTTACCGCTTGGATTTTAACACAAACCTACCAAGGAGAGCGCAATAAAATTATATTTTCTTTTATACCAACGCTGCTTGCTTCTTCATGTTTACTCATGCAGCCTGATATTGGCATGGCGTTTTTAATTTGTGTCACTTATTTTGCGCAACTCATCTTTATCATGCGTCGACTAACTTCTGTTGTGATAGCGTTTTTACTACCAACAATTATTATTGGAACCACACTCATGTTTTCAGCTCACTCACGCGCGCGCATCAAAGGATTCCTGGAGGGGGGGAGTTCAGAAAAATATCAAGTAACACAAAGCATTCGAAGCTTACAAACCGGTGGTATGCTAGGTGTAGGACCCGGCGATGGCACCATCAAACAACACTTACCAGATATGCACAGTGATTTTATTTTAGGCGTCATAGGAGAAGAGCTTGGGGTGCTATTTTGTATCTTTGTTTTTGTCATTTATTTTTTTATTGCATCTAGGGCCCTGATTGCTGGCTTATCAACGCAAAATTTGTATATTATGTTTATAAGTGTAGGTTGTGCTATTTATATCGTTAGTCAAGCTTTTGTTAATGCAAGTTCAGCGCTAGGTCTTATTCCACCGAAAGGAACTACTTTACCATTCATTAGCTATGGCGGAACCTCTTTAATAGCTGCCGGATGGGTGATGGGCGCTCTTTTGAACGTTTCGCGTCGGCATGTACAATCTCGAGAAAGTCTATGAAGATGCGTGGTGAAGAAAAATTATTATTGGTAGCAGGTGGTACAGGCGGTCATGCCTTTCCCTGCTATGCTTTTTACAAGTACTTAAAACAACAAAAAGTTTCTACCTTTGTAGTCACTGATTTTATTCAAATCTTTGAAGATACTGCCTCCACGTATGTCCAAGCTATGCCACGCGGAAAGCGCAACATGACCTTTATACGCTCTATCATACGACTTGCAAAACATCAATTCTCCATTATAAAAAAGATAGACCCCACTCACACATTTCTTTTTGGAAGCGTTTATTGTCTACCCACTTTCTTAGCTTTAGTCGCTTGGCGCTTAAAAGGTCATAAATGCAAGATTATTTTGCATGAACAAAATATTATTATGGGAAAAATGAATCGCTTATTGCAGTTTTTTTGTTCTCATATTATCACCTCCTATCAAAACACAACCGGCATCTTCCCAACGATAAAGAAAAAAGTCACACACGCAGGATTTCTTGTAAGGCCTGATTTTCATAAGAGAAAAATCCCTCCTCAAAAGAAAAAAACAATAGTCATTTTAGGCGGTAGTCAAGGCGCAAACTTCTTTGCCAGCACACATTTTTTGAAATTTTGGTACTATTTACTGTCCGAAAAAGAACAAATTGGAAAAGTCTACCATCAAGTGCCAGGCGTTTTTGTTAGCGCCACTCAACATCTTTACAGAAAGCTAAACATTAACGCACAAACAGATGAATTTTTTGATAATATTCCCCTCATTATGTCTGAAGCTGATGTCTTAATATCACGAGCTGGCGGATCTGTTATTGGCGAAGCACTTTCATGCTCAATACCCACCATTTTTATTCCCTACCGCTTTGCCAGAGATCAACATCAGTTACTTAACGCCCAACACTTAACAGACCAAGGTGCCGCTTTGCTTGTTGAAGAAAAAGATATGAACCCTCAAGCATTAGCTCAAATGGTACAAAACATTTGGGGAAAAAGCAAAAAATCAAAATCAATGCGTGCCAATATGTCAAAACTCTGCAAAAAAAACACTTGTGCTCTAATGCATAAATTGTGTAAAATATAACGTTTTCCAGGAAAGCTATGAAGGGGAAAGAGTTGAGTTACAAAACAATTTGTTTAACAAATGTAGGTGGCGCTGGCATGAGCGCTCTCGCCGGATTTTATGCACAAAAAGGTATAAAAGTCTATGGTGTAGAAAAGTGTGAGACTCCATATTTAAAACCTTTGCGAGCATTAGGAATTTCTATCCACAATGAATTTTATCCTGCCATGCTTCCAGACAACTCTCTCCTTGTGATCTCCTCCGCCACTAAAAAAAATCACCCTGCTTATGTATACGCAAAAAAACACAATCGACCAATTCTCCACCGCTCAACAGCGCTGGCAGAAATTAATCTAGATTTTCAAACTATTTGTGTGAGCGGATCTCATGGCAAATCCACAGTGACGGCTTTTTTGTTTGACGCTTTTCACAAAACCGATAAACCTATTTCGGTATTAACAGGTGCTTTTATTCGGTCTATTGGACAAAATTACTTTTATACTGACAAAACACCCTATTTAATTTGCGAATGCGATGAATCCGATGGATCTATTGAACGTTACTCTCCCAATATTGCCGTGATCACCAACATTGATGATGATCACATGGAGCACTTTACCTCTATGGATAATTTAGAAAAAGTGTTTGCGAATTATGTTTCTCGCATAAAAGAAAAAGGTATCCTTGTGATCAACGGTGATGATGTACGTTTGCAAAAACTTTTAAAATTACATCGACACACTTCCTTAACATTCGGGTTTTCAGAAGATGTCTTGTATCGTGTGTCTATTCAAAAATCTACCATAGCATCCGTGACATTTTCACTGGAATACAAAAAGGAGACTCTTGTTGAAAGATTATGCTTGCCTATTCCTGGTCATTATAATGCACTTAACGCCGCTGTACCTTTGCTTTTAGCCCATCATTTGGGTTACAACGTGCATAAAGTGGCGGACAATCTATCACAAACAAAAGGATTATCGCGCAGAATGGATGTTTTGCTGCATAAAGAAAGTTTGCCCCTTTTTATTAATGAATACGCACATCACCCTACTGCACTACAACTGGTCATAGATACCTTCAAGAATTCAGGTTATCGTTTAAACATTGTGTTTCAACCACACAGGATAGAACGCTTACAGTATCATATGGATGCTTTTGCAAAAACTCTGCAAGACGCTGATCGCGTTATTATAACGCCAGTGTATGACCCAAAAGACGCTGACCTCTCTAAGCCACTTCATCATGTTTTATATGAAAAAATATCACCCCATTGCGATGCTCACTATATTGATATGCTAGAAGATTTAAGCGCTAAAGTCATTGAAATGAAGCCTGATAAAAATGATCTTTTTATTTTCTGCAATGCTGGCGACTTAGGATGTTACGCACATAAAATGGTTGAGAAACAATATGGAAAACATTTGGCGTAATAAACCCTTTAAGCCCGCAGGTTCTTTGCGACCCAATATTCTTTTAGGACCGCTTATTTGGTTAAAAGCTGGCGGTGCTGCGGATATCTATTTTCGACCTAAGAATATAGAAGATTTAAAATCTTTTCTTGCCCACTTAAATCCCTCCGTTCCTATAACAATGATTGGCGCTGGATCCAATATTCTTGTACGTGATGGAGGAATTCGTGGCGTTACTGTTAAACTTTCTTCGGCCTTTCGAGAATTTCACCTTTGCGAAAAAAATGCAACCATCACAGTGGGTGCAGCGAGCTCCCTCCCCAATATAGCAAGAGCACTTGCAGAAAAAGGATATACGGGGCTTGAATTTTACTCAGGAATACCAGGCACAGTGGGAGGCGCCATTACTATGAACGCTGGCGCTCACAACCAAACAACAGAAGGAGTGTTTTTATCTTGTGATGTGATCACACGAGATGGCGAAAGTATTACTTTTTACAGGAAAGATTTAACTTTTAAGCACCGATATTGCTCATTAAATCCTTCTTTTATTATTGTGAATGCGCGCTTTCAGGTGCAAAAAAGCACAAAAGAAATATGTGCAAAAAAAATTAAAGAATGCTTGGAATACCGGGACAGTACACAACCCAAAAATGTCGCAACGTGTGGGTGCGTCTTCAAAAACCCAGAAGGTCAACATGCATGGAAATTAGTACAAGAATCAGGCGTAGATCTTTACAGCGGACCAGCTCAAATATCTACAAAACATGCTAATTTTATTATTAATCAAGGCGGCGCAACAGCACATGATATAGAAGAGCTCCTTGCGCGCATTGAATCTTCTGTAAAATCTCAAAAAGGTATCCAGCTGGAAAGAGAAGTTCGTATTGTGGGAGATCCTTCTGATGCATAAACGTGCTTTATTCAAAAAAATACGTCTATATTCTCTTTTAGCAAGTGGAATCATTATTTTATTGAGCATTTTTTACTACGGCATTACTTGCGATCAAACATCCAGCTCAATGAACATGGACTTTGTAAAAAAATACTCAGCAAGTGTGGGATTTTATGTAAAAAAAATCACAATATACGGAACAAAAATCATTGACGAGGAAGATGTGTTAAACACCCTTTCTATAAAGGTTGGTGATCCACTTTTCGCGCCAGAGCTTGACTTTGTGCGCTTAAAAATTATGAAGATGCCTTGGGTTAAAAATGCATCTTTACACAGAAAGTTAACGGGAGAGATGGAAATTCTTATTGAAGAATATGAACCATTCTGCCTTTGGCGCAAAAATAAAACTTGGAAACTAGTTGCAGAAGATGAGGCAATACTCGATGAAAATCCACAATTAGCTCAGTATGTTGGATTACCACGTGTAGAGGGGACAAGTGCACCCCAACGCCTACGCAGCCTTTATCAAATCTTAAAGGATGTGCCAGTTATTCGTGATATGCTTCAAATGGGAGAGCTGGTTGGCCAACGACGTTGGAACCTGTTTTTGCACAACAATATTATTATATTATTGCCGGAAGAACATGTTGAAAGAGCCTTGCGCCGGCTAATGAAGCTGTTGGCGCAACGAGCCAATCTTTTTGAGTCAGTAGAGAGAATTGATTTGCGTGTACCAGAGCGCATTATTTTACAAAATAAGGATAGCAAGGGTGGGAAAAAAAATCATTAATGTCTTGGATGTAGGGTCACTGCGCATTGTTTGTGCTCAAGGAACGCTGGATACGGAAACGGGATCTGTCGTCTTAAATGAGACAGTAACTATGCGTACACAAGGAATTCATCGTTCACGCATTGTCGATCGACAAGAGTTTGAGCGCAGCATTCTACGCGCAGCCGATTCTTTAGAAAAAAAAACAAAACGCAAATATCAAGATATTTTTGTTAATTTTTCTTCTTCTGGCACACGCTCTCAATTTGTCAGTGTCAAGAAAGAGCAAAAATCTACTATTACTACAAAAAATATAGTAGCTTTATCAGAATCAATCGTGGATCAAACGCGCCATGGTTATCAAGTGTTACACATTATTCCTTTGAGCTATTCATTAGATAATTATGACGGCGTCCGCGATCCTCGCGGCATGCGCTGCCAAAATATTTCTGGACACTTTCACACCATTATTGCACCAAAAAAAGAAATTGACCTTTTGACACAAGCTCTTTATGATTGCCACATTAATGTGGAAGCGTTTGTCGCCACACCTTTTGCCTCAGGACTTGCTTGCTCGGTTCAAGATGAGCGCAATATTGGCGTATTAACCATTGATATTGGCGAAGGATTTACTCATATTTCTGCTTTTTACGAGGGTCAATGCATTCATGTGGCCAGTCTTCCCATTGGAGGAAAACATATCAGTCATGACATTAGTTACATTTTAGGATGCAGCATTGAAACCGCAGAAAAAATTAAGCGCTTACATGGCAGCGCGCTTGCTCAGTCCAAACAAGCGCATACTGTGATTGATGTGCCTCTAGCGTCTTCCTTAGCAAAAGAAGATGCTATTGCACAAGTACCAATACCACATTTAGTAAAAATTATGCGTGCGCGCATTGAAGAAATACTCAAAAATGTTAAGCAGCATTTGGCCAAAAATCATTTAAATGCACAACCTCTACATCGCGCTATTTTAACAGGTGGTGTGGCTCATACCCCACGCATTAAAGACCTAGCCTCCAGTGTACTGCAAATACCTGTGCGTATTGGCGTTTCTTCCAATATTCAGTCTTCTTATAATGCCTCCGATATGCTAAACTTAACAACAGCTTGTGGCCTTATGCACATTAAAGCGCGTGAATTAAAGCAGTCTCACACGATACTGAGCCAAAAGAAATCATTTTTTGCTCAATTTAAAAAAAAGTTGCAGAGATAAAGAAATCTGGTCTTTTGAGGGTGCCTGTAGCAATTTTATGTATTATACTGATAGAGGGATAGGTCTTAATGACAGATAAAGATTTCAATTCTGATAGCGTTCAACCTAAAATTATCGTTTTAGGCATTGGTGGCGCTGGTGGAAACGCTGTTAACAATATGGTGCAATCTAAACTTGAAGGTGTGCACTTTATGGTAGCAAACACAGATGCTCAGGCACTTAAAAACTCTTTGGCAGAAGAATCTATTCATTTAGGCATTCACATTACACAAGGATTAGGAGCTGGCGCCCAACCTGATATAGGAAAAGCTGCCGCAGAAGAATCCTTAGAACAAATAGAAAAAATGATCAAAGGCGCACATATGCTCTTCATCGCAGCGGGCATGGGTGGCGGAACTGGAACGGGCGCTGCCCCCATTATCGCTCGCAAGGCCCGCGAAATGGGCATTCTGGTTGTTGGTGTTGTCACAAAGCCTTTTCATTTCGAAGGCGCTCAAAGAACGCGTTGTGCCGAATCCGGTTTAGAAGTGCTTCAACAATGTGTAGATACACTTATTGTCATTCCCAATCAAAATCTTTTTAAACTTGCTACAGAACAAACTACATTTTCAGACGCATTCCAAATGGCGGATCGTGTGCTTTATTCTGGTGTCCGTGGCATCACAGACCTGATGATTATGCCAGGTTTAATTAACTTAGATTTTGCAGATATTCGTACCACTATGGCAGAAATGGGCACAGCCATGATGGGTACTGGTGAAGCGTCAGGCGAAAATCGTGCCATTCAAGCGGCCGAAGAAGCAATTGCCAACCCTCTTTTAGATGAAACCTCTATGCGAGGAGCCAAAGGACTACTCATTAACATTACCGGTGGGCCAGACATTACACTGTTTGAAGTTGATGAAGCCGCTAACAGAGTGCGTGAAGAAGTTGATTCAGATGCTCATATTATTTTTGGCTCCACGTTTGATGCCAATATGCAAGGCTATATTCGCGTATCTGTTGTCGCAACAGGCATAGACGGCGCATCAGAAAAGCGCTCCACAACACAACAAGGAAGCTCTCACAAATCCTCCGAAAACATCGTTGGAGGCCAATCTTCGCTGTTTGGAAATTTGAACGAATCTTCTGTAATGGATATGCCCGAATCAACATCAAACCTCACCGAACCTGTACAACAACAAGAAGAGTCCACATTTCAAGAAGAGCCACAACCAACACAAACAGTTGAGCCAGACGAAGGGTTTTCTTTTGCACGCTTTTTTGGAAAAAAGAAAGAAGAAACTGTAGAAACTGTTAGCACAGAAACTCCACAAAATGCCGCGCAGCCCAAAGATGATGATTATTACGATATTCCAGCCTTTTTACGCAATAACGACGATAAAAAAGATAGCTAAAAAGAGTTTGTTAAATCTTAAAAGAACATATTTCGGCTTTTTAAACACTATTTTTTGATAACGATTTCCCCCCTCTTTTCACGGATCATATCACATTCTCGTGCATATTGAATTGAATGGAATCAGTAAGCTCATATAGTTCTGTCGGTTGCTGCAAAATATAATTTTTCTGAATGTTTTTTTCGAATGCAATGTATGCAGAAAGAGGTTGGAGAGAGTCAAGAACTTGTGTAGCCCATATCTTTTTTACGACCACAGGCCCATCTGGTAAAGATACAGAATAGCTTACAGAGAGGTGTCCCTTTTGATCTTCCTTAAACATAAAAAAAGGCTTTACTTCAGAAGTGGACCTTAGAATAGCAACTTGCACCTTAGACTCCAGATCTTTTACACATTTCAAAAATTTTCCTTCATTATCGCTGTCATACTTCCTGCATGCCAATAACAAATTGGCGGATGCCTCCCTCAAATCTATCTCATTGAAGTGAAGTGCTTGTATTACCTTTGATGCGCAAATCGGATATGCTTGAGCTTCCTGCTCCTGCGCTGCAGTTAATATATTTCCCAACATTAACAATGTCATTAATTCTCTTTTTTTCATTTCACAGAAGTATAAGACAGCTTCTAAATCCGGATCCGGCGATAGGGACAGAACTGATAGAGCCATTCTCGGCGCTCAGACTCACGTTCTTCCGCTTCCAGAGAGAGTTCAGGGTAGCTTATGCCCTGCAGTTAATATATTCTCAAGATCATAGGAATACGCTTATTCTGTTGTATATTACCCTCTTTTCTTACAAAAGGCTACTTGTATGTTTAATCAAGAATTACTAAAACATGAGAGCAATCTTCATTTTAGCATTAGCTTGACCGATTTTTGGTAGGTAAAGATAGTCACTTTTTTCATATGGATTTCTTCCTGCAGTTTTTTCAAGCAGAGCTCTGGAGTATTGCCAATACATAAAAACAAAGAGTACGGACAATCAAGCACTTTTGACAGCACCAATTTAATATATTTGTTGGAAAATTTTAACTCTGACATTTCTTATTAAGGCACTGGGCCACGCACATCTGGCTTAAGCATCACCGGGCAGCTAATCTCTTAAATCTCGAACCAACCTGATTCAACGAGTAATTTGCTCTCCTCCCTTATCGAAACAGAGGCTGTAGGAGATTTTTTCACTGCCTTAAGGGAAGACTTAGCCTCTTGAATCATACGCAAACAATCTGAGGGATGCTTCTGTTCTTGCTGTTTTTCGAGAGCTCTTTTCTTACAGAAATCCTCACGCGCCCTTTTCTTTTCTTTGCGTTTTTGCTCTTCTTCTAATCGAATCTCATCAAGATCTTTCTCTATTGCCCTAGATAATGCTGCTTGTCTTTTTATTTCTTCCATCATCTCCTGGGATCTTGCGTGATAATTTTTCTTTTCTGTGCGTTCTAGTTCAGAGAGATTTTCATCATCCTGCAAATGCCTTATGTAAGAAGGTAGATGTTGCTTAAAGCGCGTAATGAAGTTCTGCAGGACATCCACAGAACGAAAGAAACGCTCTCCGATAGCAGGAATCCATACTTGTACAAATAACTGACTATCGAATTGACGGGATAGATAAGCTGACATGTTGAAGGTTGATGGGATACGTGATAAAGCTCCCTCTTTTAATTTTTGCTCCATTGTCACGTATGGGGGCAAGCAAAGCATCCATCGTTCACTCCTTGGTTCGAAAGCAACTATTTCAGGAAAAACATCTTCCGCAAGAAACATAACACCACATTTATCAAGCGTCATTCTGTGGTGCAATAAAAATCCAGATTCCTCCATCCATAAACGCAGAGCAAGCTCCTCTATAAATCGTTGCAGTTGTACTTCTGATTGAGCCACCTCAAGCACTCGCTCCTCTAATGCTTGAAAACTCCAATTTTCTTTCACAAAGCTTTTTAAGGATCCTGGTGTGAGGTCCGGGAGTTTACGTTTGTGATATGTCGGAGCTTTGCCTGGCATAATATCTACTCCACAAAAGGGGGGGTAATTCACTGATGCAGAAGTACTAGTCTTCTCTGGAAAGCGTAAAAAATTATTACTGGAAAACACTTGATTCAGTTGGTTCGCCTCACCATCTGTTTCTTCTGTAAATGTTTCAGCCTTTGGATTCTGAAACTCATAAAGTTTGGATAATTCGTTGCCTTGAATATATATATGAAAAGGCGAAAGGGCATCATATACTTCTGCCTTTCCGAAAAAAGTATACTTTCCAACAGTAAGAGTACATAGTACAGAGAGGACTCCAGCTTCATTTTGCTCAAAAGAAATCCTACGTGGCATGCAAGAAAAGTTCTTTCCCATCACTGCAAAAAAATCCTTCCTATCTGGCAAGTTTTCTAATCTATTTTTCCAAACAGAATCCTCTGCAATGCGTTCGGATTCTTTGATGCATTGCTCAAGCTTTTCATCATTATACCCATTATACGCCTTGAGTGCTGAGAAAAGAGGGGGATGAGAATAAAAACTGCCTTCATTGTCTTGACTCTTAAACATTGCACGCAGCGCGGCTGGATCTACTGCAATTTTTTGATCATGTTCTAAATCCCACAGGACATCTACTCTTTGCATCCCTGCATAAAGATTAATCGACAGTAACAACAGTAATAATTTGCACATACACCACACCCCACATTTAAACATCTATCACAAAAATAATACTCACACAACCATCTTGTATAGGACCAATTTTTTCTTGCTGTAACAAACTTTTTTGATATTTTTAAAGTTATATTTTTGAAACTTTTACATTGCAATCTGCGATCAAAAATCCTTTTCTATGGACTGACACTTCTTCCACAGAAAAGACTTTGACTCCCACTGCTCACCTTCAGTACAAACACATCTAGCACACAAAATATGAACAGAAAAAGTATAACTTATTAAGTTCACTTCTTCTTAACGCGAAAAAGTTTTTTTCTCAGTTTAGCGAGCTTTTGCCGCAACAGTAGAAGATTGCTCAAAAGCATAAAGCTCATCATTTTTCTGTGCAGAATCTGATGCAGAATGTTTCAAAAATCGTCTAAATCTTCTTATATAGGAAAGAGCAGCTTGGGCCAAATCATAATGATCATTCTTTACTTTTATAAGATATTGCAAAAGTTCTCTTGCATATAAAGTTGCGGCTGGTTCATGTCTGTTTTCAACTGTAGGTTCATCATCCACAGGTTTAAAACCATAGCGCCAATTTTTTTGTGGAATATTTGCATAAAGCTCTTGCATATACAAAGAAAAATGTTTGATTTCACTGGTCATTTTCACCCCACCGGAAAAAACTTTTCCTCTAACAGCAATGTCACACCATACATAAAGATATCCACTCTCATCTTCTCCAAACATCAGCGTATTTGGAAACTCATCATAATCAGCCGATCCGTATGGTTTCCAAAGCCGGGTGCTCACATTTTTTTTCATAACTTTTTTCACCGCAAAACCCTCCGCTCTTTCTATAGCGTTGAGAAGCAATAGATTATTGTTTGGATGATATAGCATGAGACCTTCGAGCACAAAATCGTCGCAAACACCATCCTTCAGCATTTTCTTAAAATGTTCTGTATCAGCTATATATGCTTGCCTTTCTTGAAAATCCCACAAGACAGAAGTTATCCTTGCTGCATGAAGATTAATCGATAATAGTAACAATAATAATTTTGGCATATCAAGACCTCTCAATATAAAATTACCACACAAACAGTCATTGTAGTTCATCCTATCTTATTGTTTTTTGAAAGTTAGTTGGCCTCACTACCGGCCAATCCTTCTCTCTACGATATCAAAGTCCCTCAATATAATGATCAAATTAGTATGCAGGAATCAGCTTTTTTACGAAAAAAATCTTGCGCCGCACCCTCACCTTCATTTACAGCAGTAACAAAATACACTATGTAGACTGTGTATTATTTTTTTCAAACTTCAAGTAACTCTCTAAATGTACTATTGGTCATTAAATACTCTCAACCTAATGCGTAACGTTCTGCACTCTTATGAACATCATAGTGCCATATAAATATGCGACTTAATGTGAAGTAATCCTTTGTAATCAAATACTATTTTTATGATTCTTTTACATATTCACAAAACATTCATAATGATAAAAGAGTAGGTTCGAATACTCCACCCCCTCCAAATTGCACAGGATAGATACTCCTTAAAGATTGATGGAGAATAACAATCGTAGTGATTTTTCCATATACATACCCAGAAAAATCTAGCACACAAATAATAAGCATACAAAGGATAGCTTATTAAATTCATTTCTATTTAACGCGAAAAAGTTTTTTCACTCCACCCTCAGTGTGAAAGAGGTGATTAAGTTATTTTGACAAAAATTTATGACGGTCAATTTCAATACCTTCATCAGGATATGAATAACGATTTTGTACAAGCATTCCATAAATCGTCAAAGGCGTTGCGAAACCCTAAACATACTCAATATTCATCCTGTTATTATCTTATTATTGAGATCATCTTGCAATGACCATCTAATATATGAGTTCACAATTTTCCAGATCTGGCAAAACAAACAACTGATGCATATTTACAGCATAGTACATATTTTCGATCTAGACGCTTGAGAAGCTTGAGATTTTGCCGGATTTTGAACATCAAAAACATAACGCTGCAGAAAAGTAGCATCATCTTTGCGCTGTTCTTCAATATATGCAGAAAAAGACATATGTGGATTATCCAATTGTTTTTTAGCGTAATCTATGAGAGTGTCAGTGCTCTCCAAAAAGGATGCTGAAAAACTACAATAACAGCCTACACAGAGAATGCCATTCTCATCTTCTTCAAACAGCAGGTAGCTTTTACTGACGCTCTTAGGATCAATCGTTACTAGCGGATCCGTCACTGTCACTAATTCCATGGAGTAATTCAATTCATCTTCTAGCTCTTTTATACAGAGCCGAAGATTGTTCTTATTTTTTCTATCATAATCCATGAGTGCGGACAGCAAAGGATCGGAGGACGTGGCCTGACTTTGAAGTGCTTCCATTAACTCTAATGTGAAAATCCTGCATTCTGTACCTTTTGTTAAATCCCAGAGTTTGCGAGGCTGAAGCATGGATCGGCTGCTATATACACTTGATTCATAGAGTGCATTTTCACTTTTTTCTGAACTATCGCAGACTTCATTGGCTGAATAAAGGTTGATTGATAATAAGAGCAGTAGTAACTTAAACATAAAAAACTTTCTGCATAGATCTTAGCATACAAACCAAAAAATAATAATAATGTATTCGATGAATTGCTATATTAACGTGCAAAATTTTTTATCTCAATGCATTCGTTATCTTATATGTCGCTACATTGTGAGAAATCTGTAACAAATGAAATGATGACTATATAAATTACTTGATCATATTTTGCATAACGGCCTATCTACTCTTTATTTTAAGTCGCAGATTACGAATATACTCGTTTTATATATTGAGCAATATCTTTACAAAATATTTTTACTGGATCGAAAGTGGACACAGTCCATGCACTTCTTCTTTTGATTGCCAGTCGGAGATCACGATGTAATAATTCTATATATTGCGCAATATCTTCAAAAAGTGTTTCTACCTGATCGAAAGTGGGCAAATCCCATGCACTTTTTATTTTTATTTCAGGTTTAAAACCACAAGGACTACGATGTAATCGTGCAATATATTTAGAAAAATGCATAAATTCACAACACTGTTCAACCTGCACAAAAGAGGAAAGACGCTTCTTTTCAACAGTCATTGAACATTGCGCAACAACATTTCCCTCTTCATCTGCATTAAACATCAGTTGACTTGAAATTTCACTAACCAGTTTTTTATGCTGATGGGCAACGTATGATCTTACCATACTCTTCACGTCATCCTGGGCCGTTTGTATGCGCTTGAAAAACTCTCCATTACTCAACTTGTTATACTGCACCAACACCTCTTCTAAAAGGTCGCTGTCGCTGTCACAGCTCACCCCCTCAAGCATACGGCTTAAACGTAATCCAGAAATCACACACTCTTCAGATTTATTGAAATCCCAGAGCACAGGGCATTTTGCACACTCTCTTTTTTGCAACACATAGCGCGCTCTGTGTGATTCTGGGATATATTGAGCAAACGGTTTGACTCCACACATGTGTGCTCTGCCTAACAAAATCGTGTCTCTCCCAAAAACAGTATACGTCACATAGAGTTTGTTTGCTTCTGCTGCAAACGTCAGTTGACTTGACGCATCGTCACTTTTGTCATCAATACACATTTCTGTTGTTATGAGATGCGCAGAGCTGATACTTTTCCATTCCTTCGCAGCATTCTCTGCCTTTTCTATACACTGTGACAGCACTCCTTCATGGGCATTATCATAAAGAACGAATACTTTAGACATAAGAGTGGTCTGGGTTGATCCGGCAAGCGTTTCTTTTAAATCTAATGTATCAATCCAATATTGTTCACTTTTTTCAGAGTCCCACAGATCATACACCGCATAGAGATTCATTGACAATAACAATAGTAATAATTTCATAATAGCCACTTTCTATCTAAACATTTAGCACACAAGCAAGTTACAATCACCTAAATAGACTTGTCAGATTGATGTATGAGTAAATCAGTACGCAAATTCTTCATTGTAACATAAGAGTCTTGTTCTGTAAAAGAACCCTCTAGAAGCGCGTCGTCAAAATTATGAAACAAACAATGTAATTCTTGGCCGTTTTAGCCTCAACATTCACATTATTTGTTATTTTTTATACCTTGCAAGCAGTTCAATCAGATTCTTGAGGTTTTTTTGATCTCAGTCTAGAAGAGATTATCAAGCTCTTTCTTACAAACTTACAAAAATTTCCTGCCACATGTGAGAGCATCACAGGAGATATATAATCTTTTGTCCAGGAAATCCAAAGGCGGCATAACATGTGCAAATTATTTCATAAAAGTTTGTGATAATTGGCATTTTCAGTTTCAAAAGTCACACTCTTTATTCTCTCTTAATGATATTATCGCCTAATATTCTCATAAAGTGATTGAGCAGCATGTGGAGCCAATCTGGGCACAACAGGAGGTCCAGATTTTTTTTGAGCAACAAATGCAGTCTGCCTCGAAACAGCACGGTTGGGAATCTTGTGTGTATCATACTGTCCAGCAGGCAAGGCCGGTTTTTGCGCAATAGAAGGTTTCGCTTGTGAAGCAGCAGGTTTAGGCTTAGTTTGTGGAGCCGCAGATTTAGGCTTAGTTTGTGGAGCCGCAGATTTAGGCTTAGCTTGTGGAGCAGTAAGTAGCACATCAGGCTTGCGCACAACCACTTTATCATAACACTGGCTCACTGTATTTGGATCAAGTGGCTCATACTCCAGACTACAGTCATCATAAACATCTATCCCTACAGGATAAGCATCTGAAGAGTCTCGCCTATCATCGGAAGAATAGTCATGCAATTGATCACCCTTATCAAATGGCTGATTAACATAATAATGACCAAGACTCGCATCCGGAAATTGCTTACAAGGCCGATCCCCAGGAAATACAAAATCATAATCTACTGTTTTTTGTGTCATAAAATCAGAAAAAGAATATCCATAAGACAGTGTTTTTTTAGAGCGGAAAATCTCCTGAAGAGATTCAGAAGTAGAAAAACATACTATCAATAAATTTTTCTTTTGATTTTGCTTCAACGCAAGGAAAGTAAGGATCTTGCCTTGGGACGGCCGATTTCCTAATGCCCTATACGTTTTACTCTCCACTTGCTTTTTAACATCTTTCACAGATTCTAGCAATTCACTCTGACTGGCATAGTCATAATTTCTAAGCGCTGATACCAGAAAAGGAAATTGCTTGCTCTGATATTCCTGACATTCTTGTAGATTTTGTACGCTCCGAGACTCAAGTATTGTGATTAAATCTTCTGCAAAAATGCCAAATGGCTCTTCCTTATCTAGATCCCACAAGTGCATGTCGTAGCGATCTGTTTGAAGATTTATCGAAAAATCAAATGGCTCTCCGCCCTCTTTATCCGGAAGCGTCATGGATTCGTCTGATGCCGCCGGGAGATTGATCGACAACAAAAGCAAGAGCAATGTTTTGAACATAACCACCTTTTGTATACATTTAGCACACAACGCATAATGATACAAGAATGACTTTTGTTATTAATTTCTTCTTTCTTAAAAAATTCTTTTATTGCATCAATGTTAATAAAATCTACAATGCGCAAATATTTACTCTCTTAATACATAAAAGATCTGCAAATGCTTGCGTTTTTTACAAAATTCTTCCTACACCCTTGTCTGCATCACACAGAATATTCATCCCTGCATGGAGACTGGTTGACAACCATAATAGTAATAATTTAGAGGCAAGCTTCCTTTTTGTGCATAACTTTAAAACACAAATTATTGAAAAAGAAATATATATTAAATTAATTTCTATGCTTTAATTTAAAACCATAGGGGCCAACGTTGAACTGTAGAATATATTGAGAAAAAGGCATATGCGCATCATGCATCACCGCCTGGCCAGAAACAGTTTCATAGTTATCAAGAGCATGATCCAATGATGACGATAGTAGCAGAGAACAAAAAAACGGCACTCCCACCTTCTGCGTCTGGACGCCAGTTTATGTCTGAAAGCATACTTTAGCAGTCAATCACAAAAGCGCTTAAGCAGAAAATTTTGCAACACTGAGCACAGTATGATCTTTAAGCACCCTAGAATGTTGGATATAGATATTGTCTTTTTCATCTTGATAAAATTCAGTGCGCGATGGAATCGTGCCCTCCAATTGCTCACAACTACCAATCACAGGTCGCATTCTACCCATCTCCGCAACCTCATTACCAGTTATCCTCTGATGATGCACAGTCTCCAGTCCCTTTGCGCACTTATTCAACAATATAACTATATAGTCTATCACCGCTTCATCCAGTTTATTCCGACAGAGGGTAAATGCGCGCTCATCTAACTCTTTAGAAAGAGAATCCCTATTAACTTTTGTCAAATTCAAATTGGGACAATCCAAATAGTGACACTCTTGGCAATTCTCTGAGGAAGCAGAATAGCATGAATACGTTGATAAAAATAATAGTAATAATATAAACATATTGCTCCTTTAATCAGTACATATCTAACACATAACTATCACAGAATCTATCACAGTTATTCTGAAGTATTATTCGGAATAAAGAGCAAAATCTTGAAGCGATAGAGAGTCTCAGATTTAAATTTTTGACAGATAATGAGAAACAGGATTTGCATCAAGAATTTTTGGATAACCTTAACAAATATACTCCTCAGTAATTTGCAGACTTATCTCTGCAATTATACTTTTCCAAAGAAAATTATCTATATGCAGAAAAAGGAAGCGTGTAACGAAACAAGGATAATAAAGAACTCATTATACACAATCAGATCATTAGCTATAGAATTTCTTCCCTGCTGGAGCGATATTTTTCTAAATCCACAAACTCATACTCTGGCACACTTCCTGATTTTTCAAAATATTCAAAAAAAGGTCTGTGACAAATTACTCCACCAAAAACCGGAATCTCTCCAATATAAAGAGACGCGATGACAGAGAGATGCCTTTCTTCAGTTTCAGCAAATGTCAAAACAGTTTTCTGCATGAGCAGCTTATCTTCGACACATGGCATTATCTGCCGAGTTAATCTGTACGATTCTAAAGAGCACGCAGGCCGCTCTCTTGGATTATTGTCTACACCCCAATACACCCGTTCAGAGAACACAGGCACTGGATTATTCTCTAAATACAAATATGGATTATTTTCTAAATGCAAATACACCCGGCCTATGATAATATCCTTTGCCATATTTATAGATTTCTGAAGCATTTTGTTATTTGCAGTATTATAATTTTGGAATGCTAATTCTATAGGATAATGAGCAGTAGAAGCACTTTCAAGTATTTCATATAAATATGATGCGTAGACAGAATATTCTTGATCCTTTTTTAGATTCCATAGGATACGCTTTGCATGATACTTTTGCGCGCATGTTATGCGATTTTCTGGACTTAGCACAGTATCATGCCCAGCCATCACAGAATATAAATAATGTGTTGATATAAATGATATCAGTAATACTACAAACACTCAAAACTCCTAATAACTAAACCATACTAGCAAAAAAATAAACACTTTATTACAGTTATAGCAGAAAAATAGATTTTTTCGGAAATAGCGCTCTGTCCTTTGCTTTATATGTGCACAAAAGCAAGGCACTCTTTTTCTCCCAAAATATCTGTTAATATACATATTTGTGGGCAGATAGATCTTACAAACGTAAATGGCCTTTCCCTTGAAGCGCTTTTGTCCTCTGGATATTTCTATCTATTTCACGGAAGAAATCAGCAAACACATACTGGATCGAACGTAAAACGCTGAACTGTGCTTGTTCCTCAGCTTCAACACACAGATTGCCTTGATCCATACGAAACCGGAGATCTGGGTTGTTTTTTGCGAGGGCGCAGACCAAGAACCTAGTACTATAGTTTGGCGGGGTGCCTATCGCTGGAGCACATAAAGCTTGAAACCAAGCCATTATTTTTGGGCTGCCACAAAAAGATTCTAGCGCTTTTTGCACCATCTCTGATGTTACAAAAGGGAAAGTAGATAACTGTTCAGCTGAAATAGTACAAAGGTGCACGTTTGGATCGTCAAATATTCTCACCCTTTCTTTTACGCTGCCCATTGGCTCATCTGAATCATCTGCGCCATCTGTGCCTTCTGTGATAAGAGCGATATTATAAATACTCTGGCTTCCTCTCGCGCCCATACCCTCTTGAGTGAAAGGTTGCCTCCCGTCATCATAACGGTTTTCAAGGAGCACCTTCAGATAGTTTTTATGATGTTTAGTTAAATATTGCATCTTTTCACTCCAGAGATCACAATAGTTTTGTCGAGCTTCTCGCGAAAATATTCTCACCTTTTCTTCTGTGTTGCCCATTGGCACTGCTGCACCGTCTGTGCCTTCTGTAATAGGAGCAATATGGCAATCTGATAAACTGTGGGTGCCTCTCGCGCACACACGATTTTGAGCTTCAGGTTGTTCGAGCTTGGATCTAGTCCTGTAATCATAATTGTGTTGTGGGAAGCTATAGTGTGGAAAATCTCTCATCATTTTCGAAGGCATCATACAAAGATCTTGATTTCTTCTAGCTTCTGCACACACAATAGATATTACAGCCTCCTTAAGGCTGAATTGCATATCATCAATATCAATCACATTGCCGCACAGCATCCATGGAAGTGTGTATTCACCGAGCGTATCTGTCACACTAACTTGATAAACAAAATAAGATGACTTGCGCTCAGGGCAGAGAATTTTTTTTTGAAAAGTATCCTTATCACTTATATCAGAGAGAATAACAAACCAACTTTCTTTTCTTTCTAGGCCATGCCGGGCCTCTTTGCCCTCTTCCGATTCATCTATGCCCAAAGCAATGGTATAGCTGGCATTTTTGTCTGACGAATCTAAATTGTTGAACATTTTCTGCAAATATGGCAACTCTGGCAATGCACATTCAAACACGAATTCTTCCAGAATCTGGATGGTGTCCAACATTTTTGTTTTATGATACGGAAAATCATCACTCCCCCATGAGGCCCCCTCTTCCGCCGACATTAATGGGAGCGCGCACAAATAAACAATAAAAAATATAAATGATTTCATCATTTCTCCTACTCTTCATCGAATATCAACATTTTTTTAGTTTGTAAAACAAAAATCATCAAAACAGTATGTTTTTGATAAATCTTCCAGTATCATTATTAGTTTTTTGCGCACTATGGCGATATTACTGAAAAGATTCCTTCAATTTTTCTTTTCTATCCCTTATTTTTGCACGCCTTGCTTTAAACAATGAATGCGATCTTTCTTGATCTTCTCTTTTTTTCTGTGTTGTCCATTGGCACTTCTACACCATCTGTGATAAGAGCAGTGTTGTAATCTGATAAACTGTAGCTGCCTCTCGAGCACACACGATTTTGACTTAAAGGTTATTCGAGTTTGGATCCAGTCCCGTAATCATCACTGTGTTGTGGGAAACTATAATGTAGAAAATCTCTCGTCATTGCGAAGGCATAATGCAAAATTTTTCTTGCCTTTAGCTGCTGCACAAATAGATATTACAGCCTCCTCAATGCCTGCTCGCATATCATTGTACAAACTAAAACGACCACACGGCAACATCCATGGAAGTGATTTTTTACCAAACTCATCTGTCAGAGTCACTTGATAAACACGATAAGATGATTTGCTCTCAGGACAAAAAAGTTTTTGTTTAAAAGCATTCTTATCACTTATATCAGAAATAATCACAAACCACTTTAAGTTCAGATCATTCTCTACCTCTTCCGCTTCCTCAACTCCCCCCAAAGCAATCATAGGGTGTGCATTTTTGTCTGATAAATCTACATTGTTGAACATTTTCTGAAAAGCTGGCAACGCTTCTTGTAACGCACATCCAAACACGTATGGCTCCAGAAGCTTGAGTTTTTTCGGCATTTCTACTTTATGATACGGAAAATCACCACTCCCCGATACGGACCCCCCTTCCGCCGACATTAATGAGAGCGTGCACAAATAAACAATAAAAAATATAAATGATTTCATAAATCCTTTCAACAGTTTGAAGGTATCAAAGTTTTTGCAATTTGTAAAATAAAAAAACAGTATGTTTTTGACAAATCTTCCTAGTATCATTATTAGTTTTTTTGCGCACTATGGCGATATTACTGAAAAGATTCCTTCAATTTTTCTTTTCTAGCCTTTAGTTTTACACGCCTTGCTTTAAACAATAAATGCGATTTTTCTTGATTTGCTTGTCTTGAGAGGTGTAAAGGTTCTATAAATAATTGTACTTCGGGCTCTTCTCTCCCTTGGGGTCCTACTTGCTCTTTTTGCCAATCCTCCCAAAATAAACATAGCTGCTGCATTTTTGGCGATCTCTGTATTCCTGCACTTGCCTGATCTGTAGATCCTTGCAAGCATTTGTCATAACAGGGAAGATGACATCTCATTTCACACCTTAAATTTTCTATAACGTTCATTGAATTAAAAGATTGCTCTCCCACAGAAGGCATGATTGTTTCAACAAATAATTCAGATCCATTTATCTGCACAGAAAAAGTTGCGCTCTTATGGCCAAGAGAGTCATGACAGCAGATCATTTGATCACGCGTAGGCAAAAGAATTTTCCATTTTTGATCATCTTCATCAAAAGAAATGGTTTCAGAAAAAGAATCACCGGCGTCAACATCTACACCATACATCTTAAGTGCTGCAACATGATCAGATAAAAATGTAGATTGTCCGAGCCAAAGACGAAGTCCTGCTTCTTCATAAGATCGCACGCTATCTAAAGGATTCAATGAACAGCTGAGTTCGGGAAAACAATTCATTTTTTTTACAAAATATTCCAGAAAACCTACAGAAAAATCTGAAAACTGTGACAACACTCTATCTGTTTCTGGCATAGCAGTCATTAAGTCCAATAAAACGGGTTTGTTATAATCTTCAGGCACAAGAAAAGAGGATTGCTCACCCGGACTGTCAGTTTCTTCTGCCCCTAAGACTTTTTTTAAAATAAGAAGCGAAGAATCCACGTATCGCAGAACAGAGACTCCGGTAGTGCGAACATTTGATTGTTCTCGCAAAATGTACTCATTACAATCCAAGGAAGCTTGCAGCATGACATCATAACTTTTTGCATGTGGAAATGCTGCCGCAATGTTTTCTTTCTCCAGCACCCTAAGATAACAAAGATCGTCAATATTTTGGTGTAAAGGTCGTTTTTCGTCTGGAATTCTTAATTTCAGACGATCAATTATTTCATCTACATCAGTCTGCATCCACGTGTTATGCTTACTATACATAATCAGTGCCACAGCTATACAACTGTCCACTTCACTACATATAGATTCGTAGACGTCACAACAGCGTTGTTTAAGAATGGTGTTTAGCAATCCAATCTGTATGACAAACTCTTTCTTATTTTTAACATCATACCAAACATTAAAATTCTCAGAATCATTAAAATTCGCAGAATATAAATGAGTGGATAAAAATAATAGTAGTAATAAAAACACTGAAGCCTCCTTTTTTCACCTGTATGTAAAACAACTAACACACAAGTGTCGATCATACAATCATAACAGCGTCATGGATTTTTTGCGCGAATGCTAGCACTTTTACAAATAAGCTATCAAAATATGAGCATTCCTTCACTAATGCGCGCGTATAGTTTATCAAATGCCGCATCTGGGTCACTTAAAACAGGCACATATGCTTCTTCAGCCCTCTGGTTAAATTCAACACACAAACCGTCACTGTTCATAAAAAATGATAACTCTTCGTTATTTTCTGCGAGAGCAGCAACTAAGAATTTCAGTGCATAATCTACTATTATGCCTCCTCTGACCGGAGCACATGAAGATGCTCTCACGGCTTTTCCATTGTTATTAGCAAAGAAATCTTTAATCACTGCATCCATCATAGCTTGCGCCACAAAACGAAAGCCTTTTAATACTGAAAATGGAATCACACGTAAGTGCAGCCCTTTCTCTTCTTCAACAAAGATCTGCTTCAATTTTTCTGTATTACCCATCAGAGGCTCTTCTTCACCTCCGCCATCTACTTCTTCTGAAAAACCTGTGCTGTAGGGAACAAAATAGAATGAGCGATTTTCGACATATGCCGAACCGTCCGTGCTTTCCTCGCTTTCCTCTATACGCTGCTTAATCATTTGCATAGTTGTATAATTTTTATTATTTAATAGTGGAGCATGAGTTGGATAAAAGTCACTCCAAGCATCTTGACACCCTGCCTTCCATTCCTCACTCAAGAGTGGTAGATTTTGGTCTCTTAAAAATTGATCGTATACAACGCGTCTAACCGATTCCTGAAGAGATATTGCTCTTTCTTCTGGGTCAATATAAGTGCCGTCCAAATCCCACAAAGTATGTGGCAGAAAGTCTGCATAGCCGTTATACTGCATATTAACTTTATAAAAAACATACGAGGGTCTTTTCTTCTCTACTGCCTCAGAATGAGAACAAGACAGGCCTTCTGTGAAAGAAGCGTTATCACTTGCATCAGAAATGATGAGATACACCGTGTCCTGTTCTGTTAATGAAGCTGAATCGTCTTCATCTTCCTCACACAATTTTCCTACAGAAGCGACATAACCTTGATTTTTTTCCATTGACAACCCTAAACTTTTCCATACTGACTCTAAAAAAGGCACGTTCTTTGACATGCATGTAGTGGTATAATTTTGAAAAATAAAAACTTTTCCTTTTGGCGCTTCTGTTTCGCGTGTGTAGGGGAACTCCGAATAATCCTCATTGAACAGCTCTGCTGACACTAACGGAAGCGTGAACAAACCCGCAATAAACAATATAAATAATTTCATAAATCCTCCTTAATTCAATAACTAGCATTGTTTCTAAAAGGTGTAAAATAAAAAATTATCAAAACAGTATTCTTTAAAATATCACTGAGCAATAATGCTGTTTTTAGAGGTGCTGTAGTTGATTGTAGGGCACACTTTTCTAGCTTTGCAGATTTATATATGAATGAAATAAATACCTGCCACACACCTTATTGAAGCACTGTTGTTAAGGCGCAATGTTGCATTATTCCAGAGCTTTTGCTACATTCTCGTCTAAACGCTGAGTTTGTCTTATCTGCTTACTAACGCGCTTTTTCCCTCTTGGGCTTCGCATGCATTTAATAGTGCAAACACGCAAACTTTTCCTTGAAGAAAGCCAAAACGCTGAAAGATTCTTGCTTATCAGCGACAACAGACAGATTTCTTGCATCCACATAAAAGCGGAACTCTGGGTTACGTTCTGCGAGAGCGATAACTAAGATCTGAGTTCTATAATCTTCTGGGGCGCATGCAACTTGAAACATGGCCATTAGCTTTTTAGGTCCGCGAAAATATTTGTACACTGTATCCATCACTTCTGATTGTACAAGAGGTGAAGTAGATCACAACTCATCTCAAATAACACAAAGATGTCTTCACCATTTCTGCTTTCGGCGACAAGACGAGTGTGGCAAGATGCAACAATATCGTCGCATGACCTTTCTTTGGTCAATCCTGTCCAAATACATGTAATAGTTGAATAATCATTTCTTTGTGGTCCAATATAGTTTGGAAAGGATCCCGTCATTTGCAAAGGCATCACGCACAGATCGTTTTTAGCTTCTTGAAACGCAATAAAGTTTACAGCCTACTTAAGGCTTAATTTCAACTCTTCCGACCTAACATTATCCGCACGCATCAAGCATGGAAATGGATTTTCACAGCTCGTATTTTGCATATTAATATTATAAAAAAGATAAGGTGATACGCCGTCCGCAGGGCAGCTACTCTTTTGTAGAAAAACATCCTCATCACTTAGTTAGAAATAATGACAAAAAATTCATACGATCTATGTCCTGTCTTGTAAGGGATGAAAATGTGGGATATCTCTCTTCCATGCATGCTCTCAAAGCTAGTAAATATCCTGCGCTTTCATCGAATGAATCTACATTTTTGTATAATCGAGGAAACAATGGTATCTCTGGCAACGTGCATCTAACAATAAATAGTGTCTTTCAAAACAGAAAGATCTTTTGATAGTACTGGCAAATAGGGAGAATCATCACTCTCCAATGTGGGTTGGTTTTTCGCCGACATTAATGTCGGCGCGCAGAAAGAAACAATATCAATGTGCATCATTTATCTTGATTGATTAAAGGCAGGAGACAATCGCACTGCACTATCAAGTTTACCCACGGCAGGTGGCAAAATACCGAGAGTACTTTGGCTATAGCTATGGCTTTTTTCTTGCTCTGTCAGTTTTTTAAAACAGTAACCTGAAAGAGTTTTAATATATGAAGCAAAAGAGGGCTCAAGAACTTTTACAGCGTACATTTCCCGCACAGGAAGCCGCTGAGCAGAGCATTTCTCCGCCCAGAAATCTATCACACATAAATAGCCCTCTTGATTTTTCTTAAATGTAAGATTGTGCTGATATTTATCAATCGTTGCCACATTATAACCAGTTAGCCTCATCTGCACTTTCATTGCTTCTATACAGTTCCGAAGATTTTGATGATTATCATCGTTATATTGATTTAATGCTGATAATAGATGTTCCCGTTCTATGTAATTCTTTGCTTCAGAAAATCTTTGATTAATCAGCATGATCTTTAAATAATCATCTTTTCCTTGCGCAAGTGCTTCATCTTTAGCTTTCCGTCGCTCTTCTGGCCCCATTTCTTTACCAAAAAATTTGGACAAATCTTCTCCTTGCTCAATTGCGCTCTCTACAGATTTGAAAAACTCGCTTCTTTGATTCGTTTTTGGATCAAAAACGTAGAGTAATTGTTCTGCGCCTATCTCACATACTTTTCCTGCTGCTTTATCCCACAACACTTCTGCATCCCACCACACTTTTGCTTCATAGCATGCGGCAGAGAGATTAAGTGACAAGAATAATAAAAGTAACAATTTCAACATAAAAAAAAATTCCTATAGAATAATCATAACACAAAAAAATAAAAGAATATGATCCTCTTCAATAATTTCTTTCTTTAGAAAATATTCGTAAAATAGTAAAGGTTTCACACAAATAAAAAAGGAGGCTTTTAGCCTCCTTTTTTCTATTTAAGGGATTGTCCGTCGATAATGCCTGCAGGAGCTGTAGTGGGAGCTCGGCCCCTGTTACATTGTTAGTTGCATTTTTCGAGCGCCTTTGCTACACCCTCGTCTACACACTAAGTTTGTCCTATCTTCTTAAGCTAACGACTTTTTTTCCTTCTGAAGCTTCTGATTCATTTGAGAGTGTAAACTATCAAACTTTTCCTTGAACAAAACCAAAACGCTGAAAGATTCTTTCTGATCAGCTACAACATACAAATCCCCTTTATGTCTACTC
>MPNG01000091.1 GCA_002238905.1 Alphaproteobacteria bacterium bin98
GTAACGCCACAGAGTTTAGAGCAGGGTGCACATTTGCGAGATCCTCTTGATGAGTGCAAGAATGATAGTGCTAGTGTGGTAGAGGCAACATGCTGTATTCCGAACATAGAGAGTGACTCAACCACCTCCCACTCTGAACCAAAGCAGAGTTTGCATGGTGCTGCAAAGACAAGAAAAACGAAAAGAGCAAGACGCGAATTTCGTGATAGAGAACATCGTGCTATTGAAACCATATTGCGTTCCGAAAATAATCTAGAAGCTATACTCCGGAATCAAATAGAGATTAGAAGGCATAGGCGTCGCAGGTGTCCAGTGGGCACAGAGAAGAGGCAGCAATGGGAAACAGAGATTGATGCAGTGAAAAAGATGCTAAATAATATAGATCGGCAGACGACAGTGCAACGGAAGGAGGCTATGAAAGCACGGAGGAAAGAGATACAAGCAATGTTGCGATATCCCCAGTCTCGAGTAGCTTGTGATCAAGAGGTGGCATTGGAAGAAAATCATGAGTTGCGAGATGGTGAGATGCCAAAGAAAAGAGCCCAGCCTCCATTCCAAGATATAGATGAGTTGCGCAAGTTAGAACAGCGGTGGTTGCGAGATAATGCGAGGCTAAAAGATAAAGATCAGAAAGTAGAAAAAGGAAATGAGAGTGATGTAGAAGCAGTGTCTTCTGAGGATCAAGGCACCATGATTGCTATGGAGATATCTGATGATGAAGAAGAGGAATATGTTCCTCTTTTTGAGACCTCTGTCTCTGGTTGTGCAACTTCTGGCGATACAGGGTGTGGTGATTCATGCACTAATCGTGTACTCCAAATGCTGATTAATAGTTTCTTGGATAGCGGTAAAAATCGAGCCGCTAACCAACGCAAATTGATTGAACGCCTCGATGACATAGAAACAAAGAGTGCGATAGGTGAGACTCTTAGCGAAGATGTGCAAAAAGAGAGGGTTAAAATCCATGCCATATTGAAGAGTTACCATCGCACTAGAATGCGCTTCCTTTTGTCTCTAGTAGACGTACAAAAAGTGACGCTTGAAAATATAGCATCTGTGACTCAGATAAGAAAACAAAGCATGAAATCAAAAGAGGAAGCAGAAGCTTCTGAAGCTCATTATTTGTTAAAGGTTCACGATCAGATAGATCAGGGAACAGCAAGCTCAGATACTATTGTTAAGGTGCTGGCGAGGCGTGAGCATGAGAGGAAGAAACATGCTAGTGCTCGGAAGCAAGATCGAGAAAGAAAAAGGACTCCTGCCGATGCGGGTGCATTGGATGAAGAGAGCACTACATCCCAGAATAAAAGGTTAATGACTCCTCCTTCACCACCTGATCCTGTCAAATGATCGTGATGAAGATGCAGACAGCACCACTTAAGTGCCACCAATGATGTCAAAAAGCACTATGCTCGATGAGCAAATTTTTCCAGACATGGAGACTGATGCCGTTGATCAAGGATGTGCCGAAATTGCAGAACCAGATTCTGCTCAAGCGAAAAAAGTAACACTTGCGTTGCTTAAGTTTTTCAAGGGCGGTAAACGACGCGCTGATCCATACCAAGAATTGATTGCGTGTATAAATAATGGAGAAG
>MPNG01000092.1 GCA_002238905.1 Alphaproteobacteria bacterium bin98
ATCTGAAGATACGTTGCTTCCTCATTATTCTGATCCTGTTTTAACAAAAAGGACTGCTGTGCCCCTAGAACCCTTCACTCCAAAGGGAGGTATTCCTCCTGATTGGGTAATGACAAAGATATTTTATGTGTGATGATTTCCTTATTAGTACAAACAGATAGTCTGAGTAAATCTCATTGAGGTCGTGTTTCTTTTTTTGTATTGTATGTTGTTTGCGATAGTGATAAAAATTGCTCTATATTAGAAACTTGTTACAATGAAATGATGATAAATATATTTTATATACAAAAATTATTGTTGTTGTGTGCGCTTGTTCTGCACAACGCAAAAGGAGCAAGTTGCTTAGAAGATGTGAAACCTCCTTTAGCGAAAGTAACACATCCACACAAAGATGATATTTATAACTACTATATAGCTTCTCGAGGAGTTAGACCTACTTGTTACCCTGCTTCTTTAGGTCTTAATGATGAATTGCTCAGACCATAATGCTTCACAAGGCATAGGTCTTTCTCAAGAGCAAAGAAGGAATGTAGAGGTTGTATGTCAATTTGACATGAAGAAAATGGTCCTCCAATCATAAAAGAGGTTTTGTGTCTTGTGAAGCTTCTGTGATAGTGGAAGGCAAGTAGCGCATGTGTTGAGCAATTTCAGAAATAAGAATTTGATCATTTTCTGCATAAATATTCTCCACATCTTCTGTATCTGTGGCTCCATCTTGTTTCTAGCGCTCTTTCTTTAAGAGATAGATACCTTCCGAAGTGCTACGTGCTTCACATCTGCTGCGGCTTGACAGTGGGATCTGCTATGCACTGATTTTCGTCGACTAAAGTCTCTCTCTTGTTCTTTAACCCACTTTTGTTTTCTATTCTTTTCATTTTTCTTAACCTATTATTGTGTTAGTGAAATGGTAAAGGAGTGAGGGTTAGCGCTAGCTTAATATTCTGAAAAATCTAGACATGTCTGATGGAAAAAGATATAATTCCTTATGAGTAATATATTTTATTTATGCAACTTACGCATATTCTTGCTATTATTTATATTTGTTTTGCGCGGTGTTACAACCGAGGAGATGGTTTTAGACCAAGGGCCATCACCCTTAGGCAATGCGACTGTTCCTTCTACTGAAGAAACCAAGGTAGATAGACCAGTGCGTTTCAGCAGTCTAGTACCCCTCGAGAACGCTCAGAAGGAACCAAAGAGCAAAGGGTTCAAAAGTTTAGCAATCTTAAAGGACGCTCTGCAGAGGTCAAAGAGAAAAGAACTCGAACATTTGTTAGATGAGTTGGCTTTTCACGCAACAGAAACGAAAAGTTTGCCAACCACATCTTCTGATCTTGCAAAATACAAAAATCTCTGCGTCTCGAGTAGCTAGTGATCACAAAAATAAAGGCTGATTCTGTATTCAAGATATGATAGTATCACCAATTTTAATGCTCCACAGAAATGTCGTTTGACTGTTTTGTCTTGAATGCTTTGATCGAAAATAGTTTTGAGTTAATTATATGTATTTGTAAAATCATTGCAGTGTGTTAAAATAATCGAGAAATGTTTTTACTTTATATACAAAGATTATCACTGTTGTGTGCA
>MPNG01000093.1 GCA_002238905.1 Alphaproteobacteria bacterium bin98
TTCATGATAATTTTTTCAAGAAAAAAAACGTCGAATTGTCATATAGTTTTCAGATCATTTTAAACACACACAAAGTGTTTTGTCACGGATAAAATATAAATCATTCATATCCATTGAATGAAAAAATGGATTAAAAATCCCGCATCTCTCACTGCTGCAACACAGAATGTATATCTATTGCACCTGGCGCATCACCCTCAGGAAAGATAAGGCCAAAAAGAAATGCTATGTTGTTTCTTGATTTAACAAACCTCAGATCCACCATCTTCCGCCACTTTGGGCTATAATTATCGCAGTCTTGATAAGCAATCTCTGTAGATCGCGCACCTTTCGCCTCTTTATGCTGTAGAGATGTCTGGGTATTTCTCATACACCCTCCATACTCCTCAATATCGGTACACTCTGTCAACGCATACAGATAATCCGGAATCTGCTTCCGACATGATAGCCAAAGATAGTCGCGATCTTTCCAACCTTTCAAAAACCCTAAGGAATGCCATGCTCTATCACCCTGACGCTCCATAGCAAACGCCCAGGCAAAAATTATAGCTGTATCCACACAAGTCATACGAGGGATATGGTCCTTTATTTGATCAAGGCGCACACGAACGTTATGCTCACAAGCAAATTGTTTGTCATACTTTGCGCACACATCCGGAAAGACCTTCTTCATTCTAAGGCCAATACGATCAAGCATCTTGGGAAGCTCATCCGCGATATTCACTTTTTTTTCGGCATAAGCATAAGCCACGTAGTCAGGCTCACCCAAATCAAGATTTGGACTCGTACCTCTCCACACATAGACTCTAAGGTGCTCCAAGTACCGCTCGGAATCTGAAGTTTGTATTTGAGGCGCACACCTCGGATCCATTACAGCATTCTGCATAGGTGAAAAACACTGCGGCATCAGCCCACCATGCATTGGATGTGGATACTGATGCTGTGGTGGATTTGGATGTGGAGGTTGAAACTGTGGTGGATACTGATGCTGTGGTGGATCTTGATACACACATCCCGAAGGCATCATCACACCAATCTCCGTAGGTTGACGCCACTGCGGCACCAACGCACCATGCATTGGATGTGGATACTGATGCTGTGGTGGATTTGGATGTGGAGGTTGAAACTGTGGTGGATACTGATGCTGTGGTGGATCTTGATACACACATCCCGAAGGCATCATCACACCACTCTGCATAGGTTGACCCCACTGCGGCACCAACGCACCATGCATTGATGAGGCATCATATCTACCATATGTATCAGGACACAATCCCTCACCTTCAGCATCACTCTCTACAGCAATACCTTCTAGTAATGGATGAAACCTTTCGCAACCCTTTTCTTTAGTATAACGAATAATAATATTTTTTATCATCTGCTCACGATTTTGCTTACCCAGATAAACATACGTATCTATGACTTGTTGAGACGGAAAACCTGACAAAGCCTCTCTTGCACCTTGCACATCCATCTCAGGGACAGATCGACCAAAAGCATCCCACATCTCTTCCTGATGGTCTCTCACCTTATCATCTTCCTCACGAA
>MPNG01000094.1 GCA_002238905.1 Alphaproteobacteria bacterium bin98
TTATTCTTTTTCCTTTGTAATGCTGTGTGTGAGCTATTCGTTAAAACACTATGAAATTGAATATAATAATGTTAAGGGGATGTAGCTCAAATGGTAGAGCGCTCGCTTCGCATGCGAGAGGTACCGGGATCGATGCCCAGCATCTCCACATTTTCTTTATTCTTTTTCCTTCGTAATGCTGTGTGTGAGCTATTCGTTAAAACACTATGAAATTGAATATAATAATGTTAAGGGGATGTAGCTCAAATGGTAGAGCGCTCGCTTTGCATGCGAGAGGTACTGGGATCGATGCCCAGCATCTCCACGTTTTCTTTGTTCCTTTTGTTTGTAATGCTGTGTGTGTGTGCTATTTGTTGAAACACTATGAAATTGAGTGTGTTGATGTCAGGGGGATCGATGTAGCTCAAAGGGTAGAGCGCTCGCATAGCATGCGAGAGGTACCGGGATCGATGCCCGGCATCTCCACGTTTTCTTTGTTCTTTTTGTTCGTAATGCTGTGTGTGTGTTAATCGTTGAAACACTATGAAATTGAGTGTGTTGATGTCAGGGGAATGTAGCTCAATGGTAGAGCGCTCGCTTTGCATGCGAGAGGTACCAGGATCGATGCCCGGCATGTCCACTTTTTCTTTGTTCTTTTTCCTTCGTAATGCTATGTGTGTGTTAATCGTTGAAACACTATGAAATTGAGTGTGATAATGTCAGGGGGATGTAGCTCAAATGGTAGAGCGCTCGCTTTGCATGCGAGAGGTACCGGGATCGATGCCCGGCATCTCCACTTTTTCTTTGTTCGTTTTTTGTTCGTAATGCTGTGTGTGTGTTAATCGTTGAAACACTCTGAAATTGAGTGTGTTGATGTCAGGGGGATGTAGCTCAAATGGTAGAGCGCTCGCTTAGCATGCGAGAGGTACCGGGATCGATGCCCGGCATCTCCACGTTTTCTTTGTTCTTTTTGTTCGTAATGCTGTGTGTGTGTTAATCGTTGAAACACTATGAAATTGTGTGTGATAATGTCAGGGGGATGTAGCTCAAATGGTAGAGCGTTCGCTTTGCATGCGAGAGGTACCGGGATCGATGCCCGGCGTCTCCACGTTTTCTTTGTTCTTTTTGTTCGTAATGCTGTGTGTGTGTTAATCGTTGAAACACTATGAAATTGAGTGTGTTGATGTCAGAGGGATGTAGCTCAAATGGTAGAGCGCTCGCTTTGCATGCGAGAGGTACCGGGATCGATGCCCGGCATCTCCACTTTTTCTTTATTCTTTTTCCTTCGTAATGCCGTGTGTGTGCTATTTGTTGAAACACTATGAAATTGAGTGTGTTGATGTCAGGGGGATGTAGCTCAAATGGTAGAGCGCTCGCTTAGCATGCGAGAGGTACCGGGATCGATGCCCGGCATCTCCACTTTTTTCCCCTTTGTAATGCTGTGTGTGTGCTATTTGTTGAAACACTATGAAATTGAGTGTGAATGTCAGGGGGATGTAGCTCAAATGGTAGAGCGCTCACTTCGCATGCGAGAGGTACCGGGATCGATGCCCAGCATCTCCACGTT
>MPNG01000016.1 GCA_002238905.1 Alphaproteobacteria bacterium bin98
ATAAAGATGCATGATCAACCACAACTGACACAAACGATGATAATTCGGCGTGTGTTTGCACAAAACCCTTAAGGTGTAGGCCCATACGCTCTCTATTTGCTTGAATCAAACTCAGATGTTCCCACAACGTTTTGAGATCGCCTCCTAACCTCTTAACAGATTCCAGATAGCTCTTAAGACTTTCAATCCAATATCTTTCACAAAGAATCGAGTTATGAGGATGTTTTGTCGCAAAATTTGCAATCAAATAAGAGATATGTTTTGTCTGCTGTGCCTGCAAGTCATCCCACGTTTTAGAGTATTGAGCACAATTCAAGCCTTGTGCAGCATCAAACGCAACGCACTTATCCTTTTGAGATTTGCCTTTTTCTTCTTCGAGAACTGTCCAATATTCCTTAACTAAGAACCTCGCTATTTCAACCAAGTGATCGTAGTCACAGAATGCTCTATCATAACACCTCAAAAAGATCTCCAATGCAAAAACCTCTTGTGGTTTTGTAGATATACCCTCAGCCACATCTCTTACAACCTCTTGTGGTTTTGCATATAAAGACACACCCGCAGCCACATCTCTTACAACCTTTGATAATGCGTCGTGTATTTGCACACAACCCTTAAGATGTTCCCACATAGGATCTTCTATTTTTACTGCACAGGCACTTTGTGCCTGTGACGCAATTAGCGCGCATAGTATCATAATGTGTTGTATTATTTTCATAGTCCACCATCAATAATTATAGTATGGTCGCATTGTAGCTCTTTTCTCTTCTATAAAAATCCTTTTTCCTTAACAAATATTTCTATTTTTACAATCTAACAATGCAATCATCATTGAATCAAAGAATGATCATCTTAATACCTTAAAAAAAGATGCTTATCCTTTACTTTTTTTCACCAACACGCACACCATCGCGCACATTCCTCACCAGCTCTTGTCCTTTGGCACAAACCGATAAGCCTTTCTCTATCAATTTTTTTTGATGAGTTGCATATGTGATATAATCTTGAACGTCCATAACAAAATCAACACTCTTTATTACAGCCATATCCTTAGGAGACAAATCAGATCTACCCAAAAATTTTTGTAGTTTAGCGAGTTCTATCATCTGCCTTATGTACAAACAACGATAATTTGTGAGGCAGCACTTCCAAATGTCCAAAACGCATACCAATTGATCAAATCTAGAAATTCTAGGCACAGACACAACCGCTTTGCAGATTTTCAAAAGTGTTTGTAAAACCGGAAACCACTTGTTATGGCATGACTGACAGAAAACCTCTTCTTTGTCCTTGTCATTCCCATGTGTGTCACACCGATCAAGATAAAAAGTTTTAGAATCTTCTGGAACATAAGCAGAAAAGCGTTGCAATAAATCTCCTTCTTCGATCAATCCAGTAGCAGTTTTTATTTCTTTTGCAAACAAACAAGTGTGTAATTTTTGTACGAATTTGTTGCAACAATGTCGCAAAGCTACATACTTTTTATCCATGTCATCGTCATCGTTCCAAATTACTTTCTCATCACACTGGGTATCGTGAGGTAATGGAGGTAATTTACCTTGCACCCAAAGTTGCTGCGGGTTTAATGCATCATCCAAATGACGTAATAGCTCTTGTGTTTTCAGAACACGCTTAAAGCATAATAGCACTTCACTGTCTGAAGCACTTCCTGATGGCATCTCGTCTGCACTTTGTAACGGCAACACAGTCATCAAAAATAGTATAATTAGTGTTTTCATTTGGATTTATTATACTGTTGGAAAAAACCTTTTGTCAAATATTCTGTGGTCGTGAAGAGGAAAAACATCTGTTGGTACATATTTAGAAATCGTAGGGAGCCAAAGCATCCCGAACAGCCACCCTGTTTAGTTAGCAAGAAATACCCATATTAATATCTTAGAAACGTTAGGAAGAACTTACTTTTCTTTGTCACTACAGCGCAAACGCTCCAGTTCTGCTATCAGTAAAAGAAAGGGCGGCTTTCAAAGCTGCGAGAACTTTATCCAAGCAGAAGCACATCAGAACATCTCTCTCTTGTGCATATGAAAAATAACCTTCAACACCAGCACTGATTTCACTCAAAGAGGTTTGCTTACTACCCTCGAGAGTTGTTTTCAAATGAAATAGTTGTTTCGCCTGCTCATGTCGCAAACCTACATCATATTTGAATCTTGCTGTGTAATAATGTTGTGCATTCGCAAAATCATCTTGACGCACACAAGACTTAGACTCTTTTTCGTGAGCGCCAACAAACGGTTTATCAAAGGTGTAAAACGCAGGCATAAACTCGTCTCTTGAGTTACACAAGGTATTGTATGCAATATCGATCTCATCAGATATCTGGATCAGTGCTTCTTTAACACCCATATACTGAAGGACCCTAGGGTTATTCGGGTCTAATCCTTTAACAGCCTCTGGAGGGAGAAGAATGTTTGTAAAAAAAGAAGTTATGCATGCCACCAGTTCATCTTCCACATCGATTATGTCTTTGTGCATTTGCAGAAAACTCCTAATCGTTGGAGAAATCTTTTGGCTCACTTCCTCTTCTAATGGAAAATGGTTTCTGCATCCACCTTGAGCCTGTAATGCCATCAGCACACTTATGATCATTATACTTTTCATCGTTAGTCCTTACTGAATTTGTTTAGCACATTATCAACAATGATTCATCAAGTAATTTCATGAATGCATATCCATCACCAAAAATCTCTCATCTCAGGAACACAACAAAACACAATAAAGAGAGGACATTCTCTCCTTTTTACCGACTATCTAAACCCGCTTTTCTTATTCTTCTCTCAGAATTTATTGATCTGCTCTGAGATGTTCGTCGGCATAACAAATCTGATATGTTTTCAATTTTTTCACGAGCAAATTTAGAATAAATTCTGTCTTTCGTAGATTTGACGCATAGTTAAAACGATTACGCCTCAGCTCCTTAAAAAAATCTACATCAACTAACAATACATCCAGCAAGCCGTTTAAATCAATGATGCGTTCTTGCTGATGTGATTTCAAACCCTGATATTCTATCAAGTATGTTTCCAAACCTCTCCAAACGTCGTGAGGAATCCTATACTCTTGAACCTCTCCCTTACCTTCTTCGTGATCCGTCAGATTTTTATCCCATATCTGTATTTTGAAGGCTGTTGACTCTAATTTCAACAAATTTTCTTGCAATAATGCTTGGTCTTCGACAACACGCTTTGAAGCCAATAGGCCTTCTAGTTTACTCCTAGACAAAACATCTAGCCAACAACAGACTCGCACCCCCCAATCTTTAATTTTTCTTTGCGTTTGCGCAAAATTATGCAAAACCACAACCATACGATCAGTCTTTTCTTGCATCAGAGCCAGGTTTGCCGATAACTTTTTGAGATGATTTCCTAACCTATTGACAGATTGTAGATAGCGTTCAAGCTCGACAGTATAAACAGTTGAATAAAGACGCACTCTTTTTGAAAAAAAGTTCACTAAATCAGTAGCGTGTTTTCTCTGCTTTTCTTGCAAGGTTGCAAACTCTGCTTCGAAGTATGGCATAGCATTGAGGCCTTGCGCTGCATCAGGGACAACGTAGCCACACTCTTGAGAGGAGCTGTGTTCTTCGTCAATAGTCCACAATTTCTGAACCAGTGAATGCACTACTACCACTCGTTTTGTGCAGGAAGACAATTCGCTCTCACAAGACTGCCTGAATATTTGAGCACAACCTTTTATTTTATCATATTCATACAAATAAGCATAGTTAACCACAACTGATAGAAATCCTGATAATACGGCGTGTGTTTGCACAAAATCCTTAAGATCTTTGAACATCTTGAGATCTTCGGTTTTTAATGCGCTTTGTGCCTGTGATGCAATTAGCGCACATAGTATCATTATAAGTTTCATTATTTTCAGCTTTCACCATCAAGTATCATTAATTTTAGCATATAAAAAACACAAACTATCTCAAAAATGATTAATCAAGCAAATTTGCGGCAATATCGATGGTCTATCTTTGGTTTGTGAGCAGATCTTCTGGTGTCACTCATCGTCAATATAACGTGATATCGCGCATTCTCACCACCAACACAATTACTGTGTTTGTTCCAACATCCACATCAGAGAGTTTTGTATTTGACGGATCGTTTTCCCAACCCTATTTTGAGCGCATGGCAATGTTTCTAAGTCAAATGATTCTTTCGTTTCATGAGCACACAAACCTTGAAAACGACCTTAGCGTATTTGGTGAACCCACACAAAAAAATCGCTTACTCTCAGAGCTTACCCTTCTTGCTTCTACTTATAAGAAAAATAATATTCAGTGCTTTTTTACACCCATCATGGTCACAGCAAACACCAAAAATAAGGTTAGCATCCAGGGTGAGCATAGGTTTTTTGTAAAAGACAAATTTTTACAAAAAAACCTATTACGGTCACCCTGTCTTTTTAAATCATACACGGAAAATGCTTGCTTTCTCACATCACTCTGCAAAATACTACAAATATAGCACCTACTTAAAATAATCCTTTCACAGACTTAGCTCTCCTCTTGTTCGCTTTGTATTGTGCGTTTGCCTGATTGCGCAGGCCTGCATTAGAAAATCGCGACGGTCTTCCACCTAATGCCTTCAAGTAATGAGGTGCTGGTCTGGCGGGTACCTCTATATAGTCAGCTAATTTATGTTTTCTAGCGGGTATCTCCATATATTCAGTTACTTTAGGCTCTTCCTCAGGTTCCGTGTTTCCTTCAATTTTAGAGGCCTGTTTAGAGGCCTGCGCCCCAACGTCTTCCTGAGAGGAAATAATAAGCATTAAGAATTCCGCGCGAAAATTGTTATCTGACCCCTCTGATGGCCCCCGCCCAAATAGATCACCAAACATAATTGGCAATCGTGCTGTTTTCCTCTCAACATCCTGGTTGCCTTTTGGTGGCCACTCCACTTGCAAGCGTGCACAAATCAAAACTCCTGAAATCATCATAGCCATCATTATTTTTTTTATTTGCACTTTTTTACTCCTATACTGTGCATTATGCCAGAACCATAAAGCATAATCACTGATGTCATTTTTACATCAAACGCACAAAATGCAAAGAGCATCATGATAATCTACAAAGATGACTCTTCTGTTTTTATTCTTTTTGATACAGCATTTTAGGCAGACTGTATCTTTTCCATATCTGCAGATTTTATCCACACAAGAGTCCATTTACCGCTGCAGAATTAATACCCAAAACGACCGCATAGTGCGGTTTTAAATCTACAAGTTGATATTGCTTTGTTCAGGCGCACAAAACATCCGACAGCATCATTAAGATAACCATTATTATTGTGCATTTTACTGCCCAAAAACCTTGCCAAGATACACTAATGCAGCATCGTTTGTACGACCAATCCGTTATATCATCTCTGGTCACAAAAAGAATATGTTAGCATGCGGTGATTTTTTGTAAAAAGCCTGACAGAAAAAGCATTGCGAATGATCACCGTTTTTATAATAAGGTATACTCCTTCCGATGTCGTAAAAAATGGGAGAGCCTTGTCGTTTTTGTAGCACGAAAGCTATCTTGCACCTGCTCCTTCTTTTGCACTACAGAACGACCGCTTTCTTTCACCCGCTCCAGTGCGTCCAGAAAATACACAAAGTATTGGTTCATATGCCCTTTTTTCTGAGTTGCATAGAAGCAATAAAACTCAATGGTCACAAATCTAGAACTCGTGACCACAGATAAAGCGTAAGGAGAAAATGGACCTTTGTTAAAAAAATCTTCCAAAACTTTGAACTCTACGCACTGCTTTTCTTGCACAAACTGGTACTCTTTGAAGCATTCCTTAAAAGTTGAAAAAACGTCTATCAAACCCTTAAAATCAGGCGCTTTACACACTTGGGGAAGCAAGCAACACAAATTTTCAAAAGCGTTTCTCAAACCCTGAAAACAATCTTGAACACATAATGAAATATCTACTTCATCCTTGCCAAACCCATGTTGACCACGCCGATCAAGACGAAAAGGGTTAAAATATTTTTTATCAGATTGATGCCAGAATTTAGCTCTTTCGTCTTCTTCTCCTTCCAATTCTTTCAATCCTTGATTCCGGCATTTATCTCTTTTTTCTGCTTTTTCTTGCAACATTTGATGCCAGAATTTAGTTTTTTCGTCTTCTTCTCCGTCCAATTCTTTCAATTCTTGGTACCATAACTTAGCTATTTTGTCTTCTTTTTCGCGAAATATATGCAAAGAGGTTTGTAATTTTTTTGCTTCTTTTTCCAGATCTTTTAGCCAATCTACAACAGTCATACCACCCTGCCGACTTACTGGATCACCATACTGGATACCTTGAGGTACAAATTCATTTAGTACCCAATACGCCCTCTGATTTAATACACGCTCCAAATGACGTAATAATGCTTGGCGTTGCAAAACACCCTCAAAGCATACTTGAAGTTTTCTATCTTGCTCTGACATACTACTTTCTTGCGGATTTTCTGCACTTTGCAACCGCAACACAGCCATCAAACATAACATCATTATCATATTACTTTACCCTTATAAATATGGTGAGCATAGCATACATTAACTTTTTCACCAATACTTTTGGCATTTGGTTATAAATTCATTTAGTGCCCAAAACGTCTGCAGAAGCGAGGCACCAAAGCATCTCAAACAACTTCCGTTTTTAATAAGAAATTTTCATCTGAGTCTCTTAAAAAAATGGAATGCTTATCCTTAACTTTTTGTCACTATAGCAGGCACGCCATCGCGCACCTTCCTCGCCTTACACTGCTCTTCTTTACAAGTCGACAATCTTTCATCTATCCATATTTTTTTACCATCTGCATATGTGGCACAATCTTGAACGGTCGCAAAAAAATCATCACTCTTTATCACAGTCATATTGTCAGAAGACAAATCAGATCTTGTAAAAAATTTTTGTAGCTTCGCGCAGTCTCTCTGCTGACGTTGGCACAAATATCTATACTCTTTGAGGCAGTGCTGAAAAATGTCCCAAACGCATATCAAATGATCAAATCTAGCATGGGGAAGCGTAGACGCACACTCTTTGCTGTTTGCCAAAAGGCGAAGCGCAGACGCAAGCTCTTTGCTTTTTTTCAAAAGTGTTGTGAAAACCGGATAGCAATATTGACAAAACTCTTCTTTGACCTGATCAATCTTA
Source organism: Alphaproteobacteria bacterium bin98 (assembly GCA_002238905.1). Lineage (GTDB taxonomy): Bacteria > Pseudomonadota > Alphaproteobacteria > Bin98 > Bin98 > Bin98. The sequence goes on from MPNG01000016.1 coordinate 7,161, forward strand.
TGTGTACACCAATCAAGAGAAAAAGTTTCAAAATCGTTTGGAACATACGCGCACAAGCGTTTAAACAGAGCTCCTTCTTTGAGCAATCCATCAGAAGTTTTTATTTCTTTCGCACACAAATGAGTGGCTAACTCTTTTACATATTTGCTGAAACTGTTTAGCAAAGCTAGATACTGGACATCTTGATGCAAAGAAGTGGGTAAATCTTTTAAATGTTTGTCGAGATTGTTTAGCAAATCTACACACTTGACCTCTTGCTGCAAATGAGTGGACAACGTTTTTACATGTGTGGCGAGAGCTTTCCACACATCTACATACTGGCCCTCTTGCTGCAGAATTTCCTCTTGCGCCCAACGTACCTGCCGGTTTAATACATCCTCCAAACGGAAGAATGCATTATGTTGTTGCACAACACCCTCAAAGCATAATATCAACTCACTGTCTGCGGCACTTTCTGATTGCATCGCATCTGCACTTTGTAACCGCAGCACAGTCATTAAAAATAGTATCATTATTGTTTTCATATTCGTCTATCATAATGTTAAAAAAAACCTTTTTTCAAATGTTCTGTGGTCGTGAAGAGGCAAACCATCTCTTGTTACATATCAGAAATCGTGAAGCGCCAAAGAATCCCAAACAATCACCGTGTTTAATAAGCAATACCAACCCTGATCTCAAAAAATGGTAGGAATGGACTTACTTTTTGTGTCACTACAGCGAAAAATCTACCGCGCCTCATAGGCAAGTTCCCCAGTGCTGCTCGACTTCCCCAGTTCTGCTCTACAAAGCAACAAACTTTTCTCTAGCCATACTTTTTTATAAGATGCAGATTCGAGACAACCTTGAAGGGCAGAATACAAACCAGGCTGCCTCAGCAAAGCCCTACTGTTAGGAGAAAAATCAGATCTGCAAAAACAATCTTTTAGTTTCTGGAGGTCTACCTGCTGAATCTTGTGCAACTTCTCATAGTCTATAAAAAGTGTCTCGAAACTTTCCCAAACGCCGATCAAATCCTCAAGGTTCGAATATTTACTCTCTGGAGACACAACCGCTTTGAATCCTTCCAAATCGTCACTACATAATGCAGCAACCTCTTCTTTGTCCTGGCCAACTCCATGTTTATAACGCTGATCAAAAGAAGACTGATCCGAAACTTGAGAATCATATGCTTTGCGCAAGCGCTCAAACACTTCTTCTTCTTTGATCAATCCATAAAGACTGCGTACTGCTTTCAATGCAGACAACTGCGTGATAAAATCTTTTACATGTTTGTTGAGATTGTTGAGCAAACCTACATACTGTTTATCACCACACTTGATACCTTGCGGAACAAATTCACTCTGAACCCAAAACGCCCTCTGGTTTAATAAATCATCGCAATGGCGGAATGACTCATGGTTTTGCATCAAACTCTTCAAGCATAATAGCAACTCACTGTCTGCGGCAATTCCTGATTGCATCTCGTCTGCACTTTGTAACCGGCACACAGTCATCAAAAATAGTACTATTATTGTTTTCATGTTATTTCATCATACTGTTTACCCCCCCCATTTTGTCAAATGTTCTGTAGAAATGATCATCATGTTTATTAGTAATAATCACCTCAATATCGAAAAATAGGTGGAAAAGTTGTCTATCACTTAATGCGGGTAAAGTTAAGATTTACGATTATTTTTGTCAACAAGAATTGGATAAGTCACGGATTAAGATAAGCTGCCATTTATCAATCCTAAACCATTCTGCACACAGAAGTAGGGTACCAAAGCAGCCAAAATAAATCATGCCTCCAACACCTGCCATGTTTACAAGAAACTTTTGTCAATATTATATGGTCGTAAAAAGGCAAACATCTCTTGGTACATATTAGAAATCTAGGGCACCAACACATCCCGAACAGCCACCCTTGATATCTTAAAATGTTGGAAAGAACTGACTTTTTTTCACTACAGCGCGCAAACTCTCCAGTTCTGCTCTACAGATATTCAAACATCTTCTGTCCCATGTGCGTTTACAAGTTCTAGAAAAGTCATATAAGTTAAGATGCGTACAGAAACCGCCCAGATCACTAAGAGGAACATTAAGCACAGCCTCTGATAGTGCCTTTATGTTGCACGTCTGCAGCATGTGCAAGTGACTATACTCTACAAAAATCTCCTTGAAATTTTCCCACACGCCTATTAAATCTTCAACTGTAGGATGTTTATTCACTGGCAAAACAACCACTTTGAAGCATTCTAAAACGTTTCTTACAAACTGAAAACGATCGTCTCTGCATAATGGAACAACCTCTTTCTTGTCCTTACCAACCCCATGTTTATAACGCTGATCAAAAGAAGATTTGTCTGAATCGTATTCATCATATATTCTGATCAAGCATTGAAACTCTTTTTCTTCTGCAATCAATACACTCATATGGTGTACTTTTTTCAAGTTAGACAACTCAGTGATAAAACATTTTACATGTTTGTCGAGATTGTTTAGCAAGGCTACATGCTGTTCATCGCCACACGTGACACCGTGAGGCACAAATTCACTTTGAATCCAATACGCCTTCTGTTTTAATACAGACTCCAAATGGCATAACGACTCATGTGTGTGTAAAAAACTCTGAAAGCATAATACAAATGTACTGTCTTCAGAACTTCCTGATGGCATCTCTTCTGCACTTTGTAACAGCAACACAGTCATTAAAAGTAGCATAATCATTGTTTTCATTGTTTTTATTCCTTCATTACTGTAATGTTAAAAAAACTTTTGTCAAATTATATGGTCGTGAAGAGGCAAACATCTCTTGGTACATATTAGAAATCTAGGGCACCAACACATCCCGAACAGCCACACTTGATATCTTAAAATGTTGGAAAGAACTTACTTTTTTTCACTACAGCGTGCAAACTCTCCAGTTCTGCTCTACAGATCCTCAAACCTCTGTCTTTCCATGTGTGTTTACAGCTTCTAGCAAAGTCATATAAGGTAAGAGTCCTACAAAAACCAAATTCCTTCAGCAGACTCTGATTCTGAACACGAAGAGAATCATCAAGCACAGAATCTGATAGTTCCTTTATGTTGCACGTCTGCAGCATGTGCAAGTGACTATACTCTACAAAAATCTCCTTGCAATTTTCCCACACGCCTATTAAATCTTCAACTGTAGGATGTTTATTCACTGGCAAAAAAACCACTTTGAAGCGTTCTAAAACGTTTCTTACAAACTGAAAACGATCGTCTCTGCATAATGGAACAACCTCTTTCTTGTCCTTACCAACCCCATGTTTATAACGCTGATCAGAAGATTTACCTGAATCGTATCGATTATATATTCTGCTCAAGTATTGAAACTCTTCTTCTTCTTCAATCAATCCATCCAAACTGTGTACTTCTTTCAATTCAGACAACTCAGTGACCAAACATTTTACATGTGCGTCGAGATTGTTTAGCAAAGCTACATGCTGTTTATCACCACACGTGACACCGTCAGGCACAAATTCACTGCGAATCCAATGCGCCTTCTGTTTGAATACAGACTCCAAATGGCGTAACGACTCATGTGTGTGTAAAAAACGCTGAAAGCATAATAGAAACTCACTATCTGCTGAACTTTCTGATAATAATAGAGACTCCAAATAGCGTAACGACTCTTTTTTTTGCCTAACCCTCTTAATGGCTAATAACAATTGATTGTCTGCGGCACCTCTGTCTTCAGCGCTTCCCGATTGCATCTCTTCTGCACTTTGTAACAACAACACAGTCATTAAAAATAGTATGATCATTGTGTTAATCCCTTCATGACTGTAAGGTTAAAAAAAACTTTTGTCAATTCATATGGTCGTGAAAAGGCAAACATCTCTTAGTACATTAGAAATCGTAGGACGCCTAACGCTCTTCATAAGGCTTATCTATATCTAAATCTTTTTGATAAAAAGTCTTCTCGAATTTCAAATATTTTTTAAAGTTATGGCGAGATATTTTCATCCTCTCTTCTCGCTCCTCTACATGGTTCTTATACTTGAGAAGGGTTTGGAAGATGATATTAAACTCTGCCGGATCACGAATCAGCCAAAATAAATCATACCCCAATGCCTACCATGTTTACAAGAAACGTCCATCCTGATATCGTGAACAATGGGAGCGACTTTTCTGAATGTCCACAAACCTTATTCCCTTGCATTGCGATTGGATTCAAGAACTTTCTAAAACCATTCAACTCAGCAAGACTCGTGTAGCGTTTGTTTCTTCCTACAACGAAGAAGTGTTACTCTCAAGAGCGCTCAGCACAAAACGTATAGTGTGCCGCATTGGCGTTATTAATCACCTAGATCCCGAGCAAATCATTGCTCTTTGCGGATGCACAGACAGTATTATCCAACAATTACAGATGTCACAAGGACACGTACAATCCTTTCTGATTAACGCCATCACACAATACTACCAAAAACATTACCAAGAACGCATCGCCATGCGCGACGCTATTCGTTATGCCCAATCGTTTATAACACTTCATAACGCCAGAACAACGGATAGTTTTTTTGAAGATATCACACCAAAGCCAGGTGCACGCTATCATGCAGAAAAAGATTTGTATCAATGGCTAGCCTCTCAGTTAGCGAACAGATTTGACAGCAAGGCGTTGCAAAACTCTTTACGATCGCACCTTTTAAAACATATATCCAAAGATGAGAGTATTGTTATAGGCGTTAGCCAACCTCTTGATGATAGCGCATCACAGTATGTGCGCACATTTTGTGCAGCACATCCACTCACCCATCTCCTGGTACAAGGAGAACAAGGAAGTTGCAATGAGCAAGACCTATTTTTTTACACATACGCGTTAGGCATTCAAGAAAAAAGCACCCCTTCCCTTACACAAAAATCTATAAAAGCTTACAGCTGCACAACCCCACAGCATGAAATAGAACATATTGCAGCATTACTGCTCAACCAAGAAGATGAGATTCTGGTTACCTCGCCTGATCTTTTGTTTTTGCGCAATCTCATGGCGCAACTGCGCGCACAAGGAACAACGTATTGGAATGGTTTGGGAGATTTTTTTTGGGATACTCAAGATGGACAATGGATTCTTGCTTGTGGAGAGTTTTTACACAACACTGTGACACCCACAACGTTGCACCAGCTGCTCTCATGGATGTGGGAAGAGAACCCTAAGCGCTTATGGAATTTTGACAAAAAGCACTTAAGAAAAGGTCTTTTTTTCTTTGAGAGCCTCATAGAATCCTTGAGTGACGGTGATGATCGCTCTGATTTGCAGAACCTTGCACTTTTAAAAAAGTGCTATGAGGACAACCCTTCCTTGAAAATCATGCACGCACTGGTAGAGCAAAGGCCGTTTCAAAGAAGCGATGCTTTCTCCATGTGGAGCAAACACAAAGAGGCATTTTCTGACATTCACATAACAAGCGTATCAAGCCTCAAAGCGCTATGCGGCGGCACACTCATGCACAAACGCCAGCAACAAAAAATATTGGTGATTCACATGAACGACGTGCGCCTCTACACACTGCCTGTGATGGTGGTGGGTTTGCACGATCAAGGAAAAAAAGATGATCTTTCACCTCCCCCAGATCACCCTTGTATACGATACAAAATGAGCAACATGCCAGATATCCTAAATTTTTTAGGATGTATGAGCCGCCCTCATATAAACTGCTTTTGGCATAAAACAGATGGTACAGGAGGAGCAAAACGGGTAAGCGTTTTATGGCAACATGCCCTCCAAAAAAGCACCTGTACGGTGGAAAACATTCCAGAAAAGCCCGGATTTGTTTCCATACCTACGCGCACAAAAGGAGCTAAAGTTTCCAGCTCTCACGTGCCCACTCCTTGCAGCGTTACCGATATTGCTTTACTGCTTGATAGCCCTTACGACTTTTATTTAAAAAAGGTCTTAAATCTCACACCCCTCAACCCCTTAGGCGACCCTTCCCTACAGAAAGATACGGGGATTTTTATACACAGTGTACTCGAGCAAAAAGGAGAAATGGCTGATATTATGCGTTACGCAGCCAAGCAATATCACACTATGTTTGGGAGGTCGACTGGCGATTTATTATGGTACAAAATCGCCTACAGCATCATGCTTCTGCGCCAAGAAATTTCTTCAAGTGCCCAGTTTTGGGTGGAGAAATCCGGTATACTTAATCTCACGATCAATAATAAAGTGTGCACCATTCGCTTACGAGCCGATCGGTGCGACTATACGGGCAAAGAACTTATTATCTCTGATTTTAAAACCGGGTCACGCGCGCGTCTTAATCAGCTGGCGCGTGATGTTCCCGTAGGATGGCAGCTTGTGTGTGAAGGCATTGCAGCCTGCGACAATACTCTGATTAAAGATTTAAAATTCTCATTAGTATCTCTAGCCATTTTGCACACACAAGGACGGTCAGTGTATATTAAGAAAGTCAAATTTTCTAAAGAAAACTTAGAAAATTTACGCTCAATACTCCAAGATAAAATGCGCCCATTTTTTGCACACCCTACCACCACCTTTGATTTAGAAGAAAGCGCACGAAGTTTTTACTCTGACTGGTTGCTATCATGACGCTTGATAACACACAAAAAAAACTCATAGACCCATCACGATCATTTTGGGTAAATGCCTCTGCTGGATCAGGAAAAACACGTGTATTGGTTGAGCGCATTATTAATCTTTTGCACAAGGGAGTGCCTGCAGAAAGCATCGTCATGCTAACCTTCACAAACGCAGCCGCGCAAGAAGTGCAAGGAAGGATTTTGCAAAGCATAGCGGATCGCATACAAAAACCCAATGATTCTTGGGATCAATTACGATCAAAACTCTTAACCAATGGATCTATTAACGCATCCACTATTCACAGCTTTTGCCAAGGCCTATGGAAGAATTTTTCTGTTGAGTCAGGATGGGGATTAAGCTGCAACCTTGCTTCAGATGAAGAACAACGAGCAATGATGCATACAGCTTTTGAACAATCTTTTAGCAATTTACCAACATGGATGAAAAAAATATGCGTTCAGCAATGCGCACCCTTAACCCTCAAAGAAATTGTCACAAAACTTATATCTGTAAAACGCCTTTATAACCTCACCTACAAAAAGCATATACCCCTATCAGGAAGCCCTCTTGAAGATATTATGCGGGATATTCCTCACGCCATTCAAAAATTAGCTCAGTTTTCTTCGGCAAAAACAAAGCGTGCTGCGCACATTAGAGATGTGGCCAAAACAACCAATATTCATCGCTTTTCCAGGAAAGATATTTTACGGTATATTGGCCTTTTTATAAACAAAAATGGCACAATAAAAAGCCAACTTGTCCCAAAAGAGCTGAGTGCTTTTTCTGAATTTTTGAACGAAGAGGCAGAACGCGTTTATGCGTGTGTGATGCAATGGAAAGCCCTCGAAGAAAATAAAGTTAGTATAGCGGTATCCACACTAGCTCAGGATGTATTGCACGCTTACGAAACTTTAAAAAATCGCCAGAAACGAGCCGATTATCACAACATGATTGAAGTTGCAGAAGAACTGCTTTCCAAAGAGGATGTGCGCTTACATTGCGCAGAAAACATTCAGCATCTTTTGGTGGATGAAGCGCAAGATACCAGCGTAGCTCAATGGAAAGTGATTCTTTCTCTTGTAGGAGCACTTTGCGAACAATGGGAAGAAAAAAGTGTTTTTGTTGTGGGCGATCACCAGCAATCCATTTACAGCTTTCAAGGAGTACGCACGTCCATAACAAAAGATGTACAAGAATCGTTAATCGCATGCATACCCAACATGGATATCATCATGATGGATCACTGCTATCGATGTACACAAGGCGTTCTAGAGGTTGTGAACAAAGTAGGATCCAATGATGATTTGCAGTGGCTACCGCATGTGGGGGTCCGAAAACAAAAAGGCCATATTGACTTACATTTTTTAGAAAAAGGATCCACCCCCGAAGAACGAGCTTCTGCGATTGCTCATAAAATTGCTAATTTTTTAAGCCAAGGATATCTCTTGGACAATCAACTCCATGTGCAGCCATCGGACATTATGATTCTTTCACGCCAGCGAGACGAAACCTTTCGCTTACTTCCCCAAACATTGGCGGCGCAAGGTATTTTATGTGCAGGTGTGGACACCGCTCGCGCCTTAACGCACCCTCTCATTCAAAGCATTCTTTTGCTCATGGATTTTTGCATTTTGCCCTCAGACGATACCATATGCGCATCCATTTTGCGCAGTCCATGGATGCAATGGGATCAACAAAAACTTCAGGATCGTTTGTTCAAGAAACCTGCAGACATCAGTCTGTGGGAATGGCTCAAGACAACCTACCCTCAAGACCAAGAAACGTTATTTTTTGAGGCGTTATTGCTGTGGGGTCGTGAGGGTATCAGCTCCTTCGTACGGTGGGTTTTTTCTTACAAACATAATATTATTCATGGCTGGTTTGGCGCGTTAGGAAAAGATGGATTTTTGCAGCTATGCCAAGAGTATGAACTCGCCTACAACGCTCATATGGAAGGGTTTTCGACATGGTTGCGCCACAACAATCCTCTGATCAAAAACACGCAAAATCACGGAGTGCGATTAATGAGCGTGCACGGCGCAAAAGGACTGGAATCTCCTGTCGTGTTTCTGATAGATGCAGACAGGGCTTATAAAAATGAAAGAGAGCGCTGGACTGTATCAGAAAACGGGTGTGTAACAGTAGCGTCAGAAGGTCCATTCTGGGAAACTGAACGCTTTAATCACACTAACCACCATGCAGAGCTCAATAGGCTACTTTATGTTGCGTTAACACGCGCAGAAGATGCTCTTATTATTATAGGTGAAGAGGAAACAGAAGAAACATGGATCAAGCGTATTCAGGAGTGCGGCGCATCTTTACCATCCTTTAGCCAGTCACCATCAACATGGGAGCAAGCACAGTGGAAAGAACAGCCTGCCATCAACCTTATATTGCCCAAAATAATCTCTCGAGGCGAGGCTCCCTTGGAAGATCGTGTTGTACAAAAAGGACGCCTTTATCACACCTTGCTATTAATGGCATTAAGCCAAAACGCCACCCCTGAAAAAGTACTTTATTGGGCCAACCATATCGCTCCAAAACCTATACGAAACGAAGTGGTAGAGCTAATAAAGCTATGCTTGCAATCAGAAGCCTTTGCATATCTTGCGCGCTACAAAGAGCGTTATTTGGAACATACCAGCGAAGCTTTGATTGATGGGGAGTGGATTTCTGGACGATGCGATTTTATTGGCATACAAGATGAAAAGGTGTGCGTGGTGGATTTTAAAACAAGCGCAGAACAAAAAACACTTCCTCAACATATACAAAATCAGCTTACTAGATATCAATTAATTCAGAAGCATTTTCATGCAGACAAAACGGTAAAAACAGGTATATTTTATGTACAATCGTATACGTTAGTATGGGTTCAGTCATAACAATTCCAACCATTTGAAAGCAGAAATCGCGACCTGATCACCATTAATATGCGTGCTTGAATTTCTTTATGCACCACTCACCTTCTCTTTTTGGCAGTATGGCACAGTACTGCAACTTTTTAATATTTGCGCAGCGACAATCTCTGATTCTACGTCAGCACAAAAATGATAAATTTATAAATATGTGCTTCAATCATTTCAATAAAAAAGGGAGTGATTGCACTCCCTTTTTGGAACGTGTAGTTCAGAGGTCTAGCCATTCATCATATATAGCGATTCTTCGCTGAACATGCTCTCATCATGATACCCCCTTGTCCCATGAAGACAAAATGTCTTTACAGTATTGCTTTATGCGAGAGAAGGCAGAATGTGGCTTCTCCATATTCAGAGCATCATAAAATGCTATCACATACTCATGCACCAAAGCGCATCTCTCCTTTGCTACTACCTCAAACCTTGTAATCTCTACAAAGAGATTCTGCCACTTATCAGAAGTCTCAGCGCTCAATTTTGTCAACTCTTCGTGCACCTCAGTGAGAGTTGCTAATTCCTTCAACCTTGTAATTTCTGCAAAGAGATTCTGCCACTTATCAGGATTCTCATCTCTCAATTGTGTCAATTTTTTTTTCACCTCAGTGAGAGGGGTCTGTTGCTCTGCGTCAAAAGAATAATAACGATAGACGCAGCAATCCAAATTTTCCAGAGCATCCGATAAAGTAGCAGGTTCAGTGTGTTGAGCATCATCATTTTTTTTGACACTTACCGGTTCCCACTCTTTCGCAAACAAGGTCGTTAGACGCAAGTGCTGCGCTTGCACTCTCTGGCAGCATTCGGACCACTGACTTTGAAAGTTATCTACCAACACACTGATCTCTTCTGCTTTCCAATGCTTTTTTGCGATCATATCCTTTCTCAAAAAATCTATACTTTCAAATAATCCAGATTGTAAGAAAGGGATTTTATTATTCCTGCGCACAAAACATTGAAAATTTTTGTGAACACATGCGAGACACTCCTTGTTGTGTAATTCCCTCTCGCTTGCTCTTTGATCTGCGAGACACTCCTTGTTGTGTAATTCCCTCTCGCTTGCTCTTTGATCGTGGCACACAATCATCGCACATACTATCATTATAAATGTAATTATTTTCATCGTTTATTTTCTCCATATGCAAAGCAGTCATGACAAATTATCACCACCTCTTACATAAACTTAACACTTAATTTACAAATACAAACTTAAAAAGCGCAAGAAAGGTTCGCACACATCCATAACAAAAAGTGTTACAAGATTATTAACCGAATACTACATACCCAGTTGGATATCATGCTATCGATGTACACAAAGTGTTCTAGAGGTTATGAGCAGCGTTTGCCTCCACCAGTGCTTCTATATCATTAAAAGATCTAGCTTTTTTCAAAGCTGCGTGCACTTGAAGCAGGCAGCGTGTCATCAGAGCACCTCTCTTTTGTGCATAGCCCAAATAATCCTCAACACTAGAACTGAGTACACTCAAAGAGGCGCTCCTAATACCCTTGAGAGTTTCTTTAAAATGATTGAGTTGTTTCCCCTGCTGATCTCGCAAATATCTATCATTTTGGAATCTTTTTAAACAAGCTTTGTGATATTCGAAATCACTCGGAAAATCCTCTCGACACACACAAGACTCAGGCTCTTTTGCGTGAGCGCCAATAAACGGTTTATCAAAGGTGTAAAACGCGGTCACAAGCTCTTCTCTTGAGTTACACAATAACTGGTAGGACTCCCTGATATCATCAGATTTCTTGCGCATTTCTTGTTTAGCAGCCATATACTGACGGCGCCTAGAGTGATTCGGGTCTAATGTTTCAACAGCCTCTGGAGGGAGAAGATCGTTTGTCAAAGAAGTCATGAATTCCACCAGTTCATCCTCCATATCACTTATGTTTTTGTGCATTGTTAGAAAAATCCTAATCGTTGAAGAAATATTTTTGCTCACTTCATCTTCTAATGGCAAATGATTTGTTTCTGCACCTTGAGCCTGTAATGCCATCATCACACATATGATCATTATATTTTTCATCGTTAGTCCTTACTGAATTCAACAGTCTTTGATGCATTCTCTCACATTTCTTTTAGAAAAAAATACCTGATCAAATGATAGTGTCAAGAAATTTAAAAAATGACAGCTTTTTTGTCAGTTCAGTGGTTATCCATAACAACAGCTCTCTTACACATTTGGAATACAACAAAAAACTATAAATAGACAGTATGCTCTCCTGTTCTTGACACTAAGTATAATACACCAACATCTTTTCTTCCTCTTCGCTTATTCTATTTTTTCATGCCTCTTCATTCTCCAACTTTTTTATCTATAAAGAACTCCTCTTCAGCTTAAGATATCTCTACACGCAAAGATTTTTTAGAAAAAATTTTCTCAAATCATAGAGAGGTTTGCTCTGCTTTTTTGGCATATCAACGGATGCTTAATGCCAGAGCGATGCATCCACAAACACCTGTAATACTCAAGCTTCATAAGCAAAATCGCTATCTTTGCACAAAGGTTGCGGTTTTTCCATCAATGATCGTAATTCTGTCACTATGAATTGTAGCGGAGTTCCTAGATAGAGTAGATGCTTGCGATACTTGCGTATATTTTCATACTGTTTACAAAACAAATCCGCATCAACGAATGGTTCGGAAAGACATTGTATAAAATCATTGATGTTTTTCCTCTGATTGGTTTTTAAACTCTCAAAGTCTGTCACGTATTGATCAAAATCGCACTTAACAGGGACTGCAACACTTCCACACCCTTGAGAATCTCCCTTTTTTGCTTCATGAACAACACTCTGGGCTAATTCAGTTATTTTTAAAGCTTCTGCGCTTAAGTCACGCAATGTTTCTTGAAACAATGCTCGCCAAGTTGATCCATCAGGTCTCATCAAGACTCTTTCTTCTTTTTGTGTATGCATAAGCACAACATCCACAGATTCAGACACTCTCAACCCAAAATATCTCAATTCTTCTTGCGTTTTCACAAAACCCTCCAAGACTGTTGGCATTTCACACATGCACTTGCCTTCTCTTGCCGACCGCTCTCTCTTCTCTCTTTGTATGTCAGCCAGATTATCCGATAACGATTTGACACAACCTTCTAAAGTGTCTAAATATTTACAATACATTTGAAGATTTTGAATCTGATGATGATAAAAAACCTGAGCGTTTAATGTATTTAATTCTTTAGCAATCAAATCTTGTAAATTAATAGCGTTTTTCCTCTGCGTTGCCTTCAAGTCCTCCCACTCTTTGAAGTGTGGCTCAAAATTTAAGCCCAAACCATAAGGTGGATCGTAACTATAATTTTGAGAAGCACCGCGTTTTTGGGAAACCTTACGACGCGTCTTGACGAAAAAACTCACTTCGGAAACTATTTTTCCTAATGGCCACAATTTTTGAAAAAAAGAATCGCTAAAATTTGTTACTTGAGCAGTCACTTTGTCGTCTGAATATAAATTCAAACGGCGCATTACGACTGACGCAAACTCTGAGAGTCCTGCGTGTGTGCTCACAAAACGCGTCAAAGCTTTGCACATCATATCTTCTGGCTCTGCGCTTCGAGCCTGAAGCATAATCATCGCACATATGATCATTATATTTTTCATCGTTAGTCCTTACTGAATTCAAAATTTATTGATGTATTATAGCACATTTCTTTTAAAGAAATACCTGACAAAATGATAGTGTCAAGAAATGTAAAAAATGACAACTTTTTTGTCAGTTCAGTGATTATCCATAACAACAGCTCTCTTGCACATTTGGAATACAGCAAAAAACCATAAATAGACGGTATACCCTCCTACACCAACCTTTTTTCGGCACTACAGTATGGTGGCAAAATGTTTGCTTTTTCAGATCGACAATCTTTGCGTCTACATCAGCAAAAAAATCCTTGGTTAAAGAAAATGGTGCAAGTTGTATCTGGAATTTTTCTATCAAATTTTCGCTTTCTTGTGCATATGATAAATAGTCACAAACCTGAGTAAAGGCAGTGGTGAAGGCGCGTCCGTGCAGAGTCTTCGGCATATCAATTGGTCTGAAATTAGTAATGGTTTCTATCTGACATTGGCGCACCTTTCGCATCCTAATAAACCAGTTACTCAAATTTTGCAGAACATCTCTCAAACTGGTCCATTGCAAATCTTTCAAATGATCGCCCTCAATGTAAGCTCTCTGCCTAGAGGTGGCCTCTTGCACACCAGGCCATTGCTCAACGTATTGAGACAGATTGCCCAATGCAGCAAAATGTATGGCCCCTGCTGTAATGCTATCTTCTAAACAAATTCTGAAAGATTTTATAGTTTCACCAAGATTGTCAATGAGCTGCATATACTGCTCACATCTAGCATCCTGAACCTTGCATTTTGCAAAAAGCTCCGAAAATTCAAGTTTTTTTTTGTCTAAAAAATTCACATATTGAATAAATCTACGCCCCAAACTCTGTAATTCTTCATGCTCTTGCACAAAAATCATAAAAGAGGTGCCAAAATCCACGCTCTGGCATGAGGGGTGGCTCTCTCGCTCAAATTGCAAATTGTGCGCGATTGCGCTTTGCGCTTTTGACACAAGCATCGCACATAAGATCATTATATTCTTCATTATTTTCATCTTCCGGTATATTTTAAAGTATTTTGCCTCCATAAGATCATTATATTCTTCATTGTTTTCATCTGCCAGCATACTTTTTACGCTTTTTCCTCTATATTCATCTATGCACCTTGGATGCGCAACAAAAAGCATAAGTCTATACTAGATTGTTATGTTAATTGCATTCCTTTTTTGAGAGCAATTTGTGATGTGAGGCGCTTTATTCCTCTCAGGAATAAATATATGGTATGGTAAAATTAAGCGCAAAACAAAAAAATGCCTCAACATAGACAAAAGCATCCAATTGGCGCACAAGACTACATAGAGACGATTGTGTATCTTCTAGCTCCCGTTCATACTTTGCAACATTACCCTTCTGATCAGCAAGCACACCTCTACCAACTAACGATGATGGCACAAATTCTGATAAATTTCCGAGGTTTCTCTTCTGGAGTTCTACCTCTTGCTGATGTTTTTCACACATGCCTCTAAATAAGACCTATCGTCGTGAGGAATGACTTTATGCTCTTGAACCTCTCCCTTTTCTTCTTCGTGAACAATAAAAATTTTCCTCAACCCTTGTATTTTTAAAGCTATTGAGTCTACGAATAACAATTTTTCTCTAAATACTTCTAGCAAACCTCTGGCCCCATCACCCCGGAACATATCTTTTGCATGATGACACCGCACCATCTTCACCCAGACTCCCCTCTTAAGGCGTTCTCACGCCTGCGAAGGCCAATACGTTTGTTAGCTGCGCTTCTATACGCCCTACCGCTGCAAGATACTGGTCAAGACTATTAACGACATCTTGACGAATCACTTGGTTAATCATCAATAACTTTAAATTCTTAATACATGTTTTCTGAAGTTGTGCAAAACTTTGATACTCTTTGAAGAGTCTCTCAAGAATTAATCGTCCCTCTCTCTTTAAGGCGATATGAATATTTTCCACACCCTCTGTCTTAAGCTGATCAACAAGATTTGGCCAAGCGTTTATTGCCTCCAGACAAAAACCCCGGCTCTGAGGGATAAGATTTTGACCATTGAAGCATGGTAGGTGCTGAGAAAACGCCAATACTTGGCTCAATGCACTGCTTGCGATACGCAATTCTCTGAAAAAATCGCTCAGCCTGTTGGGTATTACGCCTGCACCCACCCCATCCTCGTCTTTATCTGCCTGCACATAATCCATGCCTGTTTGTGCACTCATTTCAAAAGCAACGAGTGCACCAGCACTAGAGCACAAAACATTCATACGTTGATAAATCTCACGATCTTGGACATCTTTCAAACCTAATGTCGAACTCTGCACACTGTTCAGAAATACAAGCAGAGCATATTTGTTCATAATAAATTCTCTATATATTGCATATGCGTGACAAAAGCTAATACTAAGCGGAAGGGCAGAGCACACGGAAGCACTAAACATATCAAAAACAGATCCATCAGAAATAAGTGTGGATAAATTTTCTAAGCATCGGATCTGCTTTTCTTTTAAAGGGCTATACGGCATGAATCCTTTCTGCAAATTTTGCAAAACATCTGGATCACTATCAACGCCGATACACACCTGCGACCTGTCCTTTGATTCGTGAGCGTCCGCGCACATTTCATCACGGAGGGACATTGCACAACGAAAAACAAAAACAGATAGATTGCCGACTTCAGTCAATGTTTGGAACTCTGTCTTCAAACCTTGTGGACCTTGAGTAATACCTGAGGCCATCATACGCATAAATTCCCCAAAAACCTGCTTGTCGTCCTTCCTTACTTTTGAGTATAAACCTACAAACTCACAACGATGTTGACGCAAAAAATTCTTTAACTCAAACTCACTCTTTTTTAGAAACAACATAGATCTCAATGCTGGATCATTTTTATCCAAATTCAGGCCTTCATCACTTTTTTCTGAAAATGCTTCTACAAGCGACATGGAGTAATACAACCTGTCCTCGTAAGTACATAATTGTTCATGTATGTCCACTACATCTCTCATGCATCTAAAAATGCTTTCTTCCCTTTCATTGAATAATGCAGCGCTCAAGTGCGGACCTTCGGCACTTCGTACCTGTAACATAGTCATCGCATATATTAGAATTATGTTTTTCATTATCACAGCACCATGTCAACCGGGCGCTCCAAAGGTATTTATGAGCTCCTTAGGAAGTCCAATAAGCTTGCTAGAGGCCGTTTTACACGCGCTACCGCCACAAGGTACTGATCAAGATGGGAAATGACCTTTGGAGATATAACTGCGTTGTGAGTCCTCAATGATATTAAAGTAGTAATGCATACTTTCTGATGTTTTTCAAAATCCTGATACCCTTGGAAGATTCTCTCAATAATGGATAGCCCTTGCCTCTTTACGTGGCACCAATCATTCACTATATCCTGCTCCTTAGTCTTATCCAGACGCTCAAAAAAATCTTGCCAATCTTCTATCTCCTCCTGACAAACAGGCGGGTGCTGATGAATAGGAGTTTGACCATTGCAGCATGGCAGGTGCTTCAAACACTCGAATACTAAGTCAAATTTCGTGCTTACGCTACTCAATTCTCTGCCTAAATAGTCCAAATAAAAATCTGCTGTCAACTGTAGCCACACACGATTTGATTTTGAGCACATTACATAACTCATGCCTTTTCTTACTTGCGATTCAAAATTGACGAGTGCATCACGCCCAGACAAAAAATTAGTAATACATTTAAAAATGTTTGCTTCCGTTTCACTGAATGCAGCACTTGATTGCGGACCTTCGGCACTTCGTACCTGTAAGATAGTCATCGCACATATTAGAAGTGTATTTTTGATAATTCTCATTGTTTTTTCCATGTTTTATCCACTTTAGCAACATTTGCATATTTGCGCAATATTAAACTAAAAATTGAGTGTTTTTAGATAAATCATTGTAGATAAGCATTATCAAACAAGGGTCAGCATGGACTGTATCTGCGACACAAACTCTTATTGCGATCAAGATCGTAGCAAGATTATGCACAGAACACACTGCTGCTTTGATATTTTTTGTAAAGCGGTGTCACAGACTGCCCAAGAAATGCCGCGATAGAGATTCCATTAAAAATCTATGATTTATTACCATAGATAGAGTCTTCTTGCTACTTTTTTTCTGACAAACCATCGCGGGAAAAACCTTTCAATTTTTCTTGTAGCAGGTGTTTTTGCGCATCTAAACCTACACAATACTAGTCAAGACTTTCCATGATTTTCTGCAAAGCAAGGGGATCGGTTGCACCAAACTTTTGTGGATCAGAAAGATCAAAACAGATAGGCTCTGCATACATGGCCGCACCCTCAACACTATTCAACTTTCGATCAAGTTGGCGCAATAGGCGAGTAGCTTGAACTTCTTTTGCTCCTTCGGTGAGCAATCAAGCTCTCTCCTAAATTGTTTAATGCTTCATGGGCTTGCATAAACTCCCTCAAATCGCTGTCGCAAACTTTTGCTCCGCGCACCTGGAACGCGATCAGTGTAGATATGAGAGCTATATGCTTTTGCATCATCATGGTTACTTTTTGAGATATCTTATCAATGGATAACACTTTTTGGCTCTTAATTCAATGAACTGACTGCGCATGATATGACCACACAACAGGATCAGCGTTGACTTTCTGGCACAACACACCTCTTTGTTTTCAAACATTTTATCAATTCATTCAACGAATAATCTTATATAACGCACATACACCGACTCCACACGAGCACACGCTGAGACTTTTGGCGCAGGACAATCAAATATGGTTGTACACTGAAGAACACTATTAAGAAAAACCGCACAATACCTTTAAATTGCAAAGCCAAGAGCGCTCTAGAGGCTCCTCGTCCTCAACCTGACCCTGATCTTTTTGCAGAGATTTGATCATACCAGATTGTTCAAAATCCTGCTCTTGCTGCAAAAAATATGAAAATGTATTTTCTAATTCTTGCATCAAAAGGACTCTGTTTTCCATATGTGTCAGATACATTACCGTAATAGCATTAGAATAATAATCAACTCTATCAGCAATCGCTCTAGCAATATCTTGGTCATGAATACAGTTTGTGCACACAGATCCATAATCAAAATTTTGATATGCTTGCAGATTTTTATGCTCTTTCACTTTGTCTACCAACGCCTTCAAAGCCTCTGCTACAGAATCAGGATCCTGATACATAAAAGCTTTAGGCTCTAGTTCTTGGAAAGTACCACGCTGTCTCCACACATCGCGATACAGGTTGGCAAATTTATCTGCAAAACGCCCTCCGGATTGACACAATGCCTTACATCGAGAGTGAAAAAGTTGATCTTGCTCATGCAGAGCCTCTCTCATATTTATATACTTTTGCACATCATCGCGTTCTACTAATGCTGAAGAAAGATGGCTGGTTTGTAATTTTTGATCCTTTAAGTAAGCCAAGTGGTACATAATGGCAATCTCGCAAGAATATAAGTCATAATCTCGCTGCACAAAAGTATGCAAAGATTGAAGCGGGCCAACCTGCTCATCTACCTTTAATACCTTTAATGGCATCTCACCTGCTTGCGCTGGTAACGCAAGCAGTGAACATACAAGTATGGTGTTGTTGATTATTTTCATTGCCCATCCTCACTATATCAACGGTTAATATACGAATCTTAGCACATTGATTGACTCATTTAAAAAAAAACACTAAAAATGTAGAAAAATCAAAACAGTATCCTCACTTTTACTTCATGATTGTCACATATTGACGATTTCATTTAGTGATACTGTCTTTGATCCCGCAACGCAACCATCTCACATATGGCCATTATGCTTTTCATTATTATGCATAAGGTCTAGCACACTTTTGTTACAATATTAAAAAATGAAAGCATTAAGGATTGAATCTGACTTTCCAAGTTGCAAAATGCTTGTTAATCCTTATATCAATCTGAAGATTTTCCTTCCTTTACCACACAACAAAAAAGGTATAAGCGCACAACACAGTATGGCAAATCTATCAGGACGACTAAGCAAGGGTTGGCCTAAATCAGATTGCTTGAAATCCTTCGCTTGTTTCAAAAACTTTGAAACATTAAATTGAAAGCCTTCTCATTAACTTGAAATCCTTCGCTTGTTTCAAAAACTTTGGAAAATTAAATTTTAATGCGTGCAAAAAGTCTATTCTCAAATAGTTACGGACTTTATCACCTTCACCTAAAACAGCATCATAGTCTGCGCCTTCAGTGTTTATCACCTCCTTCTGATTTTTTTGCAATATTGCATACTCCTCGGTTTGTTTTTGCAACCTCTGCAAAACACTTTCTAACTTATTAGAAGAAAAAACCTCATCATTAGCACGCCGGAGCTCTTCTGGCTGAACACAAAGTTTTGCACACCTGTCCACTACATCACGGCACTGAACGGCACGATAATAGGTTTGTTCTGTTATATCGTTCAGCATAGCTGTGTATTGTTTCACAGACTTCAGTCCCAAAAGTCTTGGAGGAATCTGTTTTGTTTTTTTGGTTGTTTCAGCCAAACACTCTAAGATGCCAAGAATCTCCATCTCACAAATGTATAAGTCATTCTCTCGTTGCATAAACGGAGAAAGCACGCTGACCGTACGAACTTGGCACAATTTTTGCAATGCCTTTAAGACTTCTTGCATCAATCTTTTTCTCTCATCTACACCTTCACAATACATGCGAAGCCTTACCATAGTGTTCTTAAAAACAAGGGGCACTGTTGTACCAAAAGTTTTAGTCATCAATGTGTGTAATGCAGCAAAGCTTTCCTTCTGCTTTTCTTCCAAACTCTGATAGGTTTTGAATCTTTGCTCTAAGTGGGTAAAAACATCGCTCACACAGTCACAAGAAAAAGAAGGTTGTAAACAAACGGCATGGCTATCATCACTCCAAGAATCAGTCCAATGTGCACCCACGAAGGTTGTTAGGATGCCAAATATGAAATTTATGTCATAAGCGTCCTTTTTATAAGAGTGAGCTAAAGTATTGAGATGCAAAACTACAGGATTTTCTGATTCTTGGAGCTTTGCAAGACCAGCTTCTTCGTTACATTGCAAAGGAAGAGCTCTATCCACTTCTGGGCACTCTTTAGCTAAAAAATTTAGATAGACATTTTGCGCCTCTAGCAAAGTAGCTATCTCTGCACCTACCTGCAAAACACTCGTAAGATATTTCTGAATGTCTGTGCTGGTTTGCATATCTAATTTTAGAGCAGAAAATGCCGCGCTATCTAATTCTATATGGTCTAATATTGGGAATCTATTAGCTGCACCTTGCGCTTGCAAAAAAATCATCATGCAGATTAGTATATTTTTTATTATTGTCATTTTCTTAAATATCCATTTTCACCATAACATTTTTTTTATACAAAACTCGCAAGTGTTTCTTCTGATTTTTGTACAAACTATTATACTCTTTCAAGATTTGAGTGTGCCTTTAAAGAAATTCTTGTTATCAAACTCTTTAAAGGCTTCCTCTCCTGCGTGATACAAATCATAGCAGTGTTGAGAAAATTTGTTTGAGTGGAGAAAGGCCATATCCTGCACCTTGTGTCTTATCTATTTGTCAAAACCAACTTGTAAAAGCAGGTTCGGTTACAAATCTATCTACAAATGCATACCAGCATTAGTTCATCAAATATTCGCTATTTCTTACAGATAACAAAATCATCAACACCGTGCGCAAAGGTATCAGTGAAGGCAATGATTATTGCTTTTTCTTGCAATACAAACCAACTAGCTCTAACATACCTAGGGTTTTCTTTTTCCATTATATTGTCGATCAAATGTCTGCAATTGATACACGAGAAATCTTAGACTCTCTCCTGGATCTCTTAGCTTATCCCTATAGTTGATCAAATTGCGACTCTGCTTATCACAGAAATCTTCAACAACTAACGGTGAGTACAGCGATGACCACAGCAATGGTGATAGCTCATCGCTGTGTGTCTCCTGCTGTTCTTGCAAACCCTGATATTCTTGAAAGTATGTCTCAAAATCACAATTATCATCGTGAGAAATAACTCTATGCTCTTGAATATCTCCCTTTTCTTCTTCGGTAGCAGGCAGATTTTGAGCTTCCTGTATTTCCAAAGCTATTGTCTCTAAGGTCAACAATTTTTCTTCAAATGATTGCAACGAAGCTTTTATCCGACCATCCATAAAGGGGCTTTTTGTTTTTTCTGTGTCACTAAGCACAACACTCACACGCTGACTCACTCTCAAAAATAAATATGAGAATTTTTTTTGCGTTTGCATAAAATTCTGCAAAACCAAAACCATACGATCACTCTCTTGTTGCGCCAACGCCAGATTGTCCGACAACTTTTGGAGACTATTGCCTAATTTAGCTAAATCTGAAATATAGTCTTCAAGATCTAGCGCATAACTCCAATGACTATCTACTTTCATTTTTTCAATTAAAGCAGCGACGTGTTCGCTCTGCTTGCGCTGCAATCTCTTCAACTCTTGGAAGTGTGGCTCAACATTGAATCCTTGAGCACCATCAAACGCAACGCATCTATACTCTTGAGAGTCGCCCTTTTTTGCTTCGTGAACAGTACAGCTCTTCTTAACTAATGACTGCACGTATTGAATTTTTTTGCTTAATGCAGATAATGCACAATCACAAGACGTCTCAAACGTTTCCGCAACGCAAACCACTCGTTTATTTTTAGATTTAGATAAAGATACACTCTTACCCACAACTGACATAAACTTTGAGAGTTCGGCGTGTGTTTGAAGAACAAACTGAGAATCCCGCAAAATCCCAAACTCAAGATCACTCTTTTGATCACTCTTTTGTTTCGCCAACGCCAGATCGCCCGACAACTGTTGTAAACTATCTCCTAACCTATCAACACCTTCAAGGTAGCCTTTCAAACTGCTGTCACACAACATTCCTCTATAAAGATCTCTTGTTGCACAAACAGTCCTTAAAGCATCGACGTGTTCGCTCTGCTTGCGCTGCAATCTCTTCCACTCTTGGAAGTGTGGCTCAATATTGAAGCCTTGCACACCATCAGGCACAACATATCTATACTCTGGAGAATCGCCCTTTTCTTCTTCGGGCACAACGCAATGCCTATCAACTAAGAACTGTACACCTTTAACTGTTGCTCTTAAGCAAGACAATTGACTCTCACAAGAATCCCTAAATGTTATTACACATCTTTGTAATTTGTCATCTTCAGATAAAGGTACTCTCGTAGTCACAACTGACATAAACTCTGAGAGTTCGACGTGTGTTTGCAGAAAACACTTAGAATCCTGCAAAAAACCAACCATACTCTCACTCTCTTGTTTCGCCAACGCCAGATCGTCCGACAACTTTTGTAAACTTTCTCCTAACCTATCAACACCGTCAAGGTAGCCTTGCAAATTTCTGACATACCACCCTCCTGCACCAAAATGTCTTGTGGCAAAAACATTCATTAAAGCAATGGCGTATTTGTTCTGCTGGCCCCTCAGTCTCTTCCACTCTTGAAAGTGGGGATCAATATTGAAGCCTTGCACACCATCAGGTACAACGTATCTATGCGCTTGAGAATCGCCCTTTTCTTCTGCGGGAACAGTACAATGCCTCTCAACTAATAACTGCATGCCTTTAACTGTTGCTCTTAATCTAGACAATTGACTCTCACAAGAATCCCTAAATGTTATTACACATCTTTGTAATTTGTCATCTGCAGATAAAGGTACTCTCTTATCCACAACTGACATAAACTCTGAGAGTTCGGCGTGTGTTTGCAGAAAATACTTAGAATCCTGCAAAAACCCAACCATAATCTCACTCTTTTGTTTCGCCAACGCCAGATCGTCCGACAACTGTTGGAAACTATCTCCTAACCTATCAACACCTGCAAGGTATCTTTCAAGCCATTCGGCACACAACGTACCTCCAACAAGCTCTGTTGAAAAGACATTCATTAAAGCAGTGACGTGTTCGCGCTGATTTCCCGCCACTCTCTTCCACTCTTGGAAGTGTGGATCAACATTGAAGCCTTGCTCACCATCAGGTGCAACGTATCTATACTCTTGAGAAGCGCTTTTTTCTTCTTCGTGCACAGTACAATGTACCCTAACAAATGACTCCACTGCTTCAACTATACTGTTGC
>MPNG01000017.1 GCA_002238905.1 Alphaproteobacteria bacterium bin98
AGCTGTGTGTTGCTGCATAATGTTTTGCACGGTGTCTTCTCCTACAAAAAATAAACTCGCTACATCGTCAGGAGATGCGAGGACATAAAAAATCAGGCACAAGAGCAAGAGCTCGTCATGATTAAGTGAAAGATTTATCACACACGCATCGATTATTGCTCAACACTGTAGATGAGGCGTTTTTTGTCATAAAGAGAGTTTTTGCAAAGGGTTTGTATTTTTTGCAAATTTCAAAGAAAGAGAAGAATATTGTTGGAAAATATTTGTGATCTGCTATAATGCAGCAAGATGTTTGATCTTTGGAGTACTCAGGAGATAAAAAATGTGGCATTTACTTTTATTAATAATGATAGTTTTGAATGTGTGCGCTGGCACCTCTGCTTCATGGGATGATATGTTTTTTCGTTTGTGCGATGGCACCCTCGCTTCATGGGATTGTCCAGATATTACTAAAGATGATTCGGATGCGGCTAAGCGATGTGCCAAGAGGGGCGCGAGCGAAAGACTACCTCAGGAGGGGAAGAGCCGCGTGAAAAGAGAGCGCCATTCTTGTGCTGTAAAAAATGATCAGGAACAAGAGCTGTATTTTCAAACCGCTGAATACCTTGATTGGTTGCCTGATGACTTAGGTCCTGAGCGGGAAGTTGCACAATGTATCAAGAGTTTTTTGGCTAAAGGAGAATTTTTGCAAGAGAGGCCTTCAATGAAATTCCGATTGAGTTCCTGGTTTCGTGAAGCTTTTTTGGTAGAAAAACTATACCTGAAAACATTGATCACATACCCATTTGCGAGAGGTCTTATGGACAACACCATGAATCTTATGGACGAATCCGTTTGGGAGGGTCATCAATATACCAGCGATATATTCCAAGTTATGTTAAAAATCTATGGCATTTTTTGTTGGGAGTATAAACAATCATCGCTGTTGCCAGAATGTGTAGATGCGCTCCCGAGATGGAAAGAAGAAAAGGCATATCCTAATGTGAAGCAAATCTTGCACTCGTGGAAAGAGGGGCCGTTTCCGGAGTCTTTTTGTGGAAACATTATGTTTTTCATGCAAAACAGAGCAAGGTTAGAGTCCTTTGGTTGTGATATGAATTTCCTTGATGATTGCAAGCATCATTTGCCGGATTCACTTGAACCGTTTAGGCCAGGCGCTTGCAAATACAGCAAGTTTTACAGAGATGTTTTTAGCAATCCAGGTGTTTACAAAAAAAAGATTTACGATCTCATGGAAAATCTCACAGCATGTGAGAAAAGTAGTGCAGAGCATAATAGTAGTGCAGAGCATATACAATGTTATGCAAAACCTCTGCAAGATCTTGAATGTTTTCAAAAGAGTCTTGACCATTCTGCAGCAAGGTGGTTTTTTGGTTTGGCAGAGAGGCTCATGGTTGCAGAGATTCTCTTGGGCTTGCGCCCTAGCTTCCAATCTTCCATACAAGGAATAGCTGCATACATTAATGACCGGCTGGAATATGTACAATTTCACCCGGATTATCATGGTATGAATACCGCCACTCTCAATGAGATGGTGTTTCGGCTGACGAAAAATGCATTAGATCTTCAGCTCATCAAAGGAAGTTTGCAAGAATGCGGTGTGGTCTATCCTTTAAATCAAAAAAGTCATGGATTGAAAAGGGGTATTCTCCCGTTTCTTCTGGATCAAGAATGGTGGCCAAAACACTTCGCGCACGATAGTGGGCATTTCTTACAAACAAAATCTGCGATAGGTGGGCTGACAAAGTTTGGAGTATCCAGTGATGTGGTGAAAAGTTTGCAATCGTCCATGGATGAGAAAGGTATGATCCCAATCTCTCTGTACTATAATCCTTTGACGGAAGATGCTCTTAATGACTTTCTTAAGCAATGTGGGAAGGAGCCTGCAGTGTTTGGGTCTGAACTGAATGTTGAGCAAAGAACGGTTGAGTGTATTCTGCACGATATGAAGCTGCCTTGCCCAGAAAGTGCAGAGGGACAATATGTTCGTTACAGGGAATTTTTTGCTTGTGATAGGGTCATTACACGCAATGATCTCGCAGAGTTAGCAACAGTGATGATACATTACGGTGATTTGAGGTCTGCAAGCCCTTTTGGTAGTTTTTTGATAGTCCGTACGTACATAGAAGAGACGGTATTACCCAAGATGCTAGAGGAGAAAAAGGCTATTTTGTGTGAGAGAAACAAAACTGAGCCTCTTTCTGATCAAAGCGGGCAGAATGAACAGCGCTATGCAGATTTGCAAAGAAAAAAAGAAATCCTTGATTTTTTCTGCGCAAACCAAGAGCTTCCACCAGCAGAGTGTTTGATTTTCCAGCATATTAACATGCTTGTGCTCTTTTTGAGATCCCTAGGAGTAGAGTTATCACATTTAGCACATACGAGGCGAGAGGCTTATGATATTATGACTGAAGTTTTGGATGGATGCTCTTTACAGAATACTCTGCAGATCTATGATAACGATTCGCAACTGTCCTTGGAAGCCCTTTCTCTTGATTGAGGGTTGAATAGCAATGCCCCGGATTTGCGCGCATAAGAGCCGCGTGTTTACTCTAGATTGCCCGCCCTAATTCCGCTGACTTTAATCAAATAATGGTGATACAAGATTGAGAAGAGAAGTGAGGGAGAGAAGGCATTGTCAAAAATCCAATCAAGAAGAGGCGCTCTTTGTCAACATGGCTTTTTTGAGGATCAAGGATTGACGAGGTGTTCTGATGATCAGTGTATTGAGGGCTATGAAAATTTCCATTGCAACGAACAGAGGTTAGAGGTCTGATCAATACTTGCGCAGAAAATAAATCTAAGTTTGTTCGTACTCAGAAATTAGAATTAGATTGCTGTAGTATGTGGTTGAGCGATCAGAAAGAAACAGTTGTGCGCCTTCGATCGCAATAATCGCTCTATCTCAAAAGATGGCAGCTGATCTCTCAACAAACCAAAACCTTTTGAGCGCGTTTCTTAGGTATGCTGAGAGATGTTGAAAAGAGGGTGCTGCAGTTGGCAATATGATTGAGTGATGTGTCCTGCCGAGGTCCGCACATGTGATGATTGTTTTGAAATATGTGCTATTATTTTCAATAAAGAGGGTTGTTATGCAGATTTTAAAAAGGTTTTTATATGTACTGTTTTTGGGAGCACAAGCGTTGTGGTGTGCTGCATCATGGGAAGCACTCGTACAGAGGGCGGAAGATCAGTGTGAAGGCACAGCATCGCTATGTAATAAGAGACTGTTTGCACAATTAAAGATTGATGGCAAAAAAGAGGAAAGATCTGTATTTCCAGTCATAGACGGCCAGCGTGAATGTTTGTCATTATTAGAGTGCTATCTTACAAGAATGAAGGTTGTGATCAAAGATGGCTCGCCGGAGGTTTATGCAGATTACTCTTTGCAACTACAAAGAGTCCAGATGGTGCAGAGCCGACTAAACCTGATGACCCAGCTGGTTAAGAATCATCAGGAGGGGCACGACACCACTAGGGAGGATGTAGACTCAGCGATGGAGCGCCTAGCGAGTGTTGAAAATGAAAACGCTGCGAATCTTAAGGTGACAGAGAGTGTGCTCGTGCGGAGAATGAGAAGGTTGATTGAAAGAACAAAGACGATAATTATGGATAATAGTTGTTTTGAGTGCAATAAGGATAGCAATTGATATGAAAATAATAAAAAATATAACCACGATATGTATGCTGTTTGTCTGTAAAGCGCACAGTGTTGAAGATTGGCAAGAAAAGCTTGGGGATTTTTTGTCCGCGCATACTGCACTAAATGTTTTTTTGCAGAAAGAGATTGGTGCCAAAGATTCTCACTATTCCAATGATTTTATGGAGCAGTGCATTGTATGCTATCAAGAAAAAGAGAGAAAGGTTGCTCCATTTGTTTCAGCTTATAGGAAGAAACCAAGTGTGTGTATGGACGTAGAATTTGCTTTAGAAGATTTCGATTGCTGGCACAAATGCCTCAATATACCGCAAAACTGGAGAAGGTATGTATATCTGCGTGGCAAGGTGATCGTTGCTCTCAATTCTGTAAAAGACAAGCTTGAGAATTCTTGGCGCAACGATTTTTATCAACAAAAACCTATTATCGCTCCTTCTCGAAGGTCTAAAGAAAGTTGGCAGACCTTGAAGGAGTCTGTTCAGCCTTATTTAGACTCTTTAGCTTCGGAAACGAATCTGATGGACAGATGCTTTTATATAAATAAATATGGGACTTTGATCTCCCAGATCACGCCTGTCAGATCAACTAGTGCTCAGGGAGCTATCTAGTTTGAGTTGCAAATATTGCATTGCCGGCACAGGGCAATATCTAACTAAAAGGGAGTGTGATATTATCGGGTGCACTAAAGCTAAATCTGAGCAGTGAATAGAGTATTTTGCAAGATTGTTTCGCGCTAGGTGTGTTGGAAATTTCGAGTGAAGTATTTCATTTTTGGTGGTGATCAAGACTAGAAAATGATCATATGTGCACTGATCGCATTGTAGGCGTCAAGCGCATACGATTTGTATGGTTCGTGCAAAGTCAGCTCTAAAAGTTTGCAGGTATGTTGATATTTTTTTTGAAAAGGCATAAGAAAAAACTGTTTGGATGGATAAGGTGAATGGCGACAGGCACTCTTAAGATTATGCATCATTACAGTGAAGTCTGTCACACAAAATACACAGAGCAGAAATATGCTAGCATATGAAGATGGTTGTGGACAATCATTGATTTAAGACGATAAGGATTGAAGATGAAAATAATAAATATAGTGACTCTATGTATGACTCTTGTATTCCATGCGCAAAGCGCAGATACAGCTCACCTGCAATTAAGCGACCAAAATAGCAGCGATGCTTTGACAAAGGATTTAGAGCCGCTTTGTGCGCTATGTATGATTCGTTCGCTCCATGCGCAAAGCGCAGATACAACTCACCTGCAATCAAGCGACCAAAATAGCAGCAATGCTTTAACAAATCCTTCAGCCCAGATTCGAGCTCTGAGAGGGATTGTTCAAAGGGCTGATCAATTGCGTGTTTTGGATGGCGCTTTGGTTTCACTAGTCTGTGATTTTGTTGCCAAAAAATTTCAACTTGACGATAAAAAATTAAGCAAGAGTGAGGATATGGATTTGAGAAGAAAGTGGTGCACATATATGAATAATTTTAGGATGAATTACAGGGCGCTTTGTCGCAAAGAAGTAAATGGTCTTGCTTTGCTGCGCAAGATTGATCACCAGAGGAATGGCTTTTACGTTAAAGCAGTCACACCTGCGGTTTCTATAGGCATTGCTGATAATTGGAGCGACGTTTGGGATCATTTGCGGCCATATTTTGTTCTGGAGCGGCATCTTAACGCAAAGCAGTGCGAGGTTTGTTCTGATATTTATCTGCAATCCGATCCGTATAATCATCTTGACGCAACGCAGTGTGAGATTTGTTCTAATAGTGATCTGCAATCCGATTCGTTGGAAGATATAGAGAGTCCTCAACGAGCTGTTTCGGAATATAAAGGTATAGAGAGGCATCAAAAAGCTGTGGCGGAATATACACAATATGCCTTTGATAGAACGTGGATGATGACAACATTGCGCCGTAAACTACAAGAGGAAATGTTCAAAGAGCGGAGTTTAGCTGCTGTAAAAAATGATGAAACGAAGACAGTAAGCGCACTTGACTCAGAAATTGAAATTATAAAAAGAGCAAGATTCCTCACACACATAGATAGTGATGGATTTGGGTGCTAAGAATATCAGTGTATTTTTGGCGCATTTTTTTTGAAGAGGGTTCCTTCTCTGTGTTATAATTTTTTATAAATGATGGATGTTTAATGAAGACTTTTAAAATATTGTTAAGTGTGATGGTTTTGAGCGCGCAGGCGTTGTGGTGTGCTACTGATGATGGGGTGGTGTCATGGCGCCCTGTTTGTGGTGCGTCGAAGTATTTTTCAGCGGTAATGGACAATAACATGGATACCCTTTTGTTATACGTATATTTTGAAAATAAGATTGCTGCAATCAATGGACACTTCAAGTTGTTTGAAGGCGCATCTAATGTGCGGGATGTACGCAAAAAATTATTTCAGCAAGCACAGTGGTTTGTGCAAGGAAAAAATTTTTTTCAGAAAGACAACCTTGGTGCTTCCATGTGCTCAGAAGCACAAAGAAAGTTTTACGAGCAGAGTTTGCTCCAGGTAACAATGCAACATGCGGTATTGTTGAGGCAACTAGATGAGGATTTGGATGTAGTAGTGCATGCTGTTTTGCACAAAAAATATTGCACGACTTCTCTTGTGTCCAAACATCTGTTATCTGAGCATGAGATCGACCTTTTGCATGAGAAAAAGCGCGTAAAGGCTCTTCGTGCAAAAGTCACTTCATTGAAAAATGTGCAACATAAAAAATTGCGGAGCAAGCTTAAAAAAAAGAGAACGTCATTGTGCGCGTGTTTAGGTTAATATACTGATCGGGCTCATCTCAGTGGTGGATTTGAATAAGAATATCTTTGTTATGCCAATTGTTAAAAGGTTTTTAAGTGTGATGGTGTTGACCGCGCAGGCGCTGAGCACGCGGTGATAGAAAATGCCAGAGAGTGTTATGCTAGGATCGCACATTGAGAACAGAAGGTCCCTTTGATCCAGAAACAGCTCTGGAAATGTCCAGGGATTGATACAAGACAACCATTGATATCACCTGAGACATTGAGGCAAAAAAATATGTTGTTCCAACAAAGAAGAGCTTTGTTGGAACAAGCAAAGAAGTGTGATCAAGAAAAAGAAATGCAGGTTTTCAAGAGAGAGTGTTTTGCCGCAATACGGAAACAGTTTGGATCTATGCGGACGCTAGAATGTGATTTGCAAAAATCCCTTGAACTGATAAAAGAAAATAAGAGCAAGGTTCCTCGTGATGCGCAATCAAAACTCGACGAATATTATAGACGGTTGAGTAATCAGCTAGCACTCCAGAGAGGTTCTGTTTGAAGACATCTGTCTCCTTGTAAGAGAAACAATGGATGTATTGCAAACGATAGAAGATTGTGTGACAAAGTGAATCTTGTTGTGAATCTATCCTGAGAGATGTTCAGCAGAGGTCATTGCAGTGGTATTGATGGTGAGATTTTGTGATGTTTCTTGCCGAGTATCCTGTACATGTGATTATTTTTAAAATGTGCTATTATTTCGAATGAAGAGGGCTGTTATGCAGATTTTAAAAAGTTTTTTATATGTGTTGGTTTTGGGATCACAAGCGTTTTGTGCAGATATGCAGTTATTGCATCGTGGTTATGAAGGAGTGGTATCCCAATTTAAACGACTATTGAAGGCAGCGGGTAACGAGGAAGAGGAGGGGGGCAAGTCGCCTGTTTGTGCAGATATGCAGTTATTGCATCGTTGTTATGAAGGAGTAGTATCCCACGCACGACTATTGGAGGCAGAGGGCAACGAGGAAGATGATGGGTGCAATTTGCCTGTTTGTGCAGATAGGCAGTTATTGCGTTCTTATGAAGGAGCAGTATCCGAATTAGCACGACTATTGGAGGAAGATAGGAGGAGCAATTCGCCTGTTTGTGCAGATAGGCGGTTATTGCATCTTGGTTATGAAGAAATAATATCCCAATACGCAGGACTATTGGAGGAAGATCTCAACGAGGAAGAGGAGTGCAATTCGCCTATTTGTGCAGATATACAGTCATTGCGTCGTTGTTATGAAGCAATAGTAGGCAAGTTCCAACGACTATTGGAGGAAGATGATTATAAATTGTTAGATCCCACACAGTTATTTGTAGATATATACAACCTGACTGGATTTTCGCAAGTAGTAGAGCAAAATTTCTATAAGGCAGAAAAGCTTGAGTGCGATATCTGTCATACGGAGTGGCAGACCCTAGTAAACAAATGCTCTGATTGGAGGAAACACGCAGATCAGATAAGCAAGGTGGTAGCGGTTGCGGAGCAGAAAAGCTTGAGTGCGATATCTGTCATACGGAGTGGCAGACTCTAGTAAACAAATGCTCTGATTGGAGGAAACACGCATATCAGATAGGCAAGGTGGTAGCGGTTGCGGAAAGGTTGGATCATACGAAGAATTAGAGTCTTGATCCAAAGAAGATAATGACGGATCATAAATTGTGAGGGCAATAAAGATGGTGAGTGATATGAAAATAATAAAAAATATAACCACGATATGTATGTTGTTTGTGTGTCAAGCTCTTGCTGCAGGTTTGCAGAAAGAACTTGAATGTTTTTTGCACGCGCATAGTACACTAAACGATTTTATGCATAAAGATCTTGCAAAAGATCTTGAAGTGTACATTACGAATGTTGGAGAATCAGTAAGAGACGAAAATGTTTTTTTATTTAGACTGGCTTGTCAACAGAAACAAAGTGAGCCTGTGAACCTGGAATTTGCTCTCAAAGATTTTGATAGCTGGACGCGCTATATAGATGAGCCGTCAACCTTGAGAAAGTTTTTATATCTGTCAAGCAAGTTATCCGATCGTCTTCTTTCTCTAGAAAAAGTGATTAACGATCATCTTCAGGATAGCTGTAGTTTGCAGATATTGCAGACAGCTGTTGAACCTTATAGGCGCTCTTTACTTTATGATGAGGAATGGATGCAATCATTCCTTTCTCGATCAGTAATGATTACCCATTCTCCGCTAGAGAGCTCGAGAGAGTTTTAAAAGCGCCAGCTCTATTTTATGCTAAAGAGGATCGGGAGAGAGATGATCAGAGTTGGCTGGAATAATTCCTTGATAAGGATGAAAATTGAGCAAGAAGGCGCGTCTGTCAAAAAATGCTCAAACAATCAAGCTTATTATTATGACAGTCTTCAGCAGCATCTCTAGTTTATGGTGCAACTCTTTGTGAGAGTTTTTTGGTAAGGAGAGAATTGTGAAGAGTGATAAAATATTTTTATGCGTGTTGTTTTTGCACTCATGTGTGATTTATTGAAAAGATGCTTTCTCAAAAAATGGAAGCTGAGCTCTAAACAAATCATTTTTGGCGTGTTGCTTAGATAGGCTGCGAGGTGTTGAGAAGAGGTCATTGCAGTGGTAGTGATGGTCAGAAATATGATTTTGTGATGTTCTTTGCAGAGTATCCTGTACATGTGATTATTTTTTAAAATGTGCTATTATTTCGAATGAAGAGGGCTGTTATGCAGATTTTAAAAAGTTTTTTATATGTGTTGGTTTTGGGAGCACAAGCGCTGTGGAGTGCTGATTCATCATGGGACGAACTCCTACAGAGCGCAGAAAGTTATTGTGAACAAACAGTACAGATACGCAGTCAGATAGTGTCTGGACAACCAGTGGAAAGAGATTTAATTTCAAACCTACTCAGCCAGATTGAATCTTTGTCAGTAATCGAGTCAAAAATACTGATTGGAGAAAACGATAGTGTGCAGAAGATGTATGCGGATTGCAGTGCCCTACTGCAAAGAGTCAAGACGATTAAGAGCATGCTCAGTCAGCTAGCTCAGGTGGCAGGAATCTATCTAAATAGCGGTTTTGGTGAGGAAGTGAGAAACAAGAACGAAAAAATTTGAAATTGTACGTATTCTTATTAAAAAATAACGCTCACCGTACGAGGTGACAGGAGTATACTGAGGGTGAATGAAGAAAATCATTTGCTATACAGGCTGCACAAGAAAAATTGTAAAGAGTGATTTTATTGAGAACGTGTTAGAGACGATAGAAAAGATTTTCTTTACTATATCTGTTCAGTGCAAACGCTCTGTGATAAGTTTGTGCGAGTCAGGAGAGTTTGTGATGAATGTTTTGAAAAGGTTTGTATGCATGGTGATTGTGTGTACGCAGGCTGTCTGGAGCTCTGTTTCTGATATGGAGACACAGGATTTAGGTTGTGATTGTGAGTGGCAGAAGTTTTGTCCAATGGTAAGTAAAAACAAGGAGAAAATTTTGGAATACAGCACATTCCTACTCAGCCATTACCCTTTATGTAACCCAGAGAGCTGCAGTGATTCTGATCGAGAAAAATTATTTGCACCTGTAAAAGAACAGTTGAAGTCAAAACAAGAACTTCAAGAACAACAAAGTCACGAGGGCGCAAAAGAAGCAGTAGTGAGTGGATGGTCTGTGTTGATAGTCGAAACACACAAACAGCA
Source organism: Alphaproteobacteria bacterium bin98 (assembly GCA_002238905.1). Lineage (GTDB taxonomy): Bacteria > Pseudomonadota > Alphaproteobacteria > Bin98 > Bin98 > Bin98. Next base: position 10,101 of record MPNG01000017.1, read on the forward strand.
GGAATATATAGACGACATGGTGCATATTATAGATACAATCAAGCGTACATGGGCAGCAGATTTAGACCAGATTCTATTATTGAAAGAACGAGATGTTTTGGTAGCAAGATCTGCGATTTTGTCTGAAAAGAAAGTCGCAGTGATAAGCCTGAAGGAAGAAATAAAATCTCTTACTGAAAGAATGTATAGTGCAGCTAATCACTCTCAGCATAAACAGGGACCAAAAGAAGCGCAGAGAAGAATGTATGAAATGATTTCTGATCAAGAAGAGAAAGAAGAAGTGAGATACCAGCTTCCAAAAACTCCTTGGGTGCGGCAACTGTTCAAAAGCAACAGGGGCTTTTACTCACCTAAAAAACAAGAAGAGAAAGAAGCAATGAGATGCTAGCTTCCAAACACTCATTGGGGGTGGACAATATTGCAAAAGAAACAGTTAGTGACAGACCTGTAGGTACAAATCCAATCTTGAAAGCTTAAGGGTGCCAGTCTATTTGGGATGAGCGTTGGAAAAAAGAGTGATGTCGTTGCGAGCTCGTTTAGAGGCGATCAGAAAAAATGATCCAAGTTGTTGTTTATTGAAGGTGATTTTGCATTTTTTCGCACTATGCCTGTTAAGATCCAGCTCTATGTGATAAGTTTGTGCGAGTAAGCAGAGTGTATGATGAGTGTTTTAAAAATATTTTTATTCGTGATGATTGTGGGGGCACAGGTTTTAGGGTGCGATGATGAGCAGAGGTTGTGTTTTGAAATGGTGATAAAAAACAACGCAACAGTTTTGAGATTGTCCCACCCTCTATATCACCTGAAAGATGACCCTACTATAAAAAAATTATTTGACCCTATAAGAGTGCAATTGTCCACAGAACAAGAGTTGCAAGAACAACAAAGTCACTGTTGTGAGGGCACAAAAGAAGCCGTAGCGAGTGGATGGTCTATGTTGATAGCCGAAACACACAAACAGCAGGCATATATAGAAAACATGCAGCATGCTATAGATGCAATCCATAGTTTGAGCACAGATGTAGGTCGAGTTGCACTGAATCAGCAAGAGTATTGGTACATAGATAATATGAATTTTGGTCAAAATAAAAAAGAAATAACAGACCTGCAGGAACAAATCCAAGCTCTCAATCAAAGAATGCAAGTCTATGTTGATGATCAGATAGATGCACAGGATTTATGTTCTGATGATAAGCAGGAGGGTTGTGTCATGGAGATAAAACCACTGTGCGGTAATGATGAGGTGGGGTATTTTAGAGGGGCAATAGTAACATGGCGCCATTTTGAGCGGTTGCCTTTTGCAGAGGTGTTGAAAAGCAGCGGAGAAAATTTGAAATTGTGCCAATTCTTATTAAAAAATAACCTTCCCATCCAGAGATGCCAGAAGTATGTTGCAGATGAATTAAGACAATTATTTGATATACAGGCTGTACAAGAAAAGTTGCACCAACAACAAAAAGAATTGCGCGTACAAAAAACACTCTGTCGCTTAAAGAATGCAGAAGCGGTAGTGAATAGCTGGCAGAGGTTGATGCAAGCAATACAGCAACAGAATATGTGGATAGAAGGCATGCAGAGGGTTGTCGATGAAGTAATGAAGATGCTGGAATCGTTGCGCGATAGTGCAGATAAGGATGATCGATTGTTGATCAAATATAATTGGCATTTTCGTGCAAAGCAACAAGAAATGACCGAATTGCAGAAACAAATAAAACTTCTAGCGCACACGATCTCTGAAAATGAAATCAGGGAATGACCCTGTAGATATTTTCACAGAGTGACCAATTTTTGCACGTTTCTTTGCTGCGAGAGATCAACGATCATCGTTGGCAAGATAGTAGATTTTGCAATAAAGTAAATGTTCAATTCGAGGATCTTTTGAATTTTCCTGAAAGGATACGCTTTGGAGGATAGATCGGATTTAGTAAATCAGTGTATGTTGAAAAATTTTTTCTTGTGCACTAGGTGTGTTGAAAAGCTCGTGCGAAGCATTACGTGTTTGGTGGTGATAAAGACTAGAAACAGAAGGAATATTTTTTGGTAAAGTGTTATTCCACACCAAATGATAAAAAGCCCATTCTTGTTTTTTGTATAAATCATAAAACAACCAAGAGTTTTTTTGTGGATTACAATCACCAAATGACCAAGCATGTGCTTGTTGAGCGTAATGAACCATTTTGCTGTTGAGTGTTGTGTGATGTCTGTGCTCTAACATATCTTGAAACCCTAATGGAGAATGATTATTGCGCATCAGCACTTGAGGCTGTGTGAAGCTTGTTTCAATAGCAAGAGTATGAAGAGGCGATAAAGGTTGAGGTGCTGATTTAAAGCGCGCAATAACCATGGGAAGCTCTTTAACATGATGGCTGAGTGTATATGGAGTTTGAGGGTCGAATGTTCGATGGAAAAGAATTGATGAAGCCATGGTGTGTGCTATGCATTCGGGCACATTATACGTCTTCACTTCTTGGATGATGTGGTGTAATTTTTCTTCAAAGGATTGAGGATGCAGAGAGAGAGCAGCTATCGCTAGCTCGTGTTGATGCAAAAGTGTTGAGGGATTGAGAATGCTAAGATGAGGGTGCCAAGATGGTGTGCTGATAGCGTGAAACGCTGATGATGGATTTTGCACATGCCTCTGGCTCATGACAAGGCAGCGGTGAGCTGGGTAGGTGCTGAGAGGTGGAGTGCATAAAGAAATGCCGTTTTGATGTGTGGGGGAAAGAGCATAAGCGTAGGTGATCGGGAGTATCGTATGTGTGGGCCTCTTAATAGTTTCTGAAGGCAGCTTGACGGTGACGCTGGTGTTATCCAGTGCGGTAATCATGCCAGGCGTGAGATGATTTTCTGTGTGCCAGATAATGCGCTCTCCTTCTGAAACAGAAAGTGGGCCAAACGGCGTTCCAATGTACAGAGCTCGAGTATCAATGTTGCCTTTGCGCTGTAAATAAACACGCGCTGATTGATTAAACACAGGAAGAAGTTCTGGAGCTGCAACAATGGGATCTGATTGGGATTTCCATATATTTAAAAATGCCTCAAGTGGATCATCTTCTTTTGGTAAAAAATGTATTTTTGTGTGTGGTGTTTGTTTCCATAAAAAAGAAGAGGGCCCTGTGATGGATCCATGCTCAAAGGTCCACGATCCTTGTGAATTTTGAGAAAGGTTGTTTAAAAATGTTGCTGGTAATAGTTGTGCGTTTGTGATGGTGCGGTGTGCGTTAAATGCGCTTTGAGCCAGAAGCCAAGATCGTTTCTGTGTAATGTGTGAATCAATATTATTGATGAGCGGTATATGAGACAGATCAAGAGAATGAAGGGATTGGTATGTGCGCTTGTGCGTGAAAATACCGTAGTGTTGCTTGCTTTTGATGTTGCCAAGGCAAACGGTATTTTTGTGGTGAATGATTTCTTCAAGAAAGGGTTTTTGTAGGCTTTCTTCTGGAATATAGGAAGCCATATATCGACTGATATCTCTGAGCGAAAATACATCATTATTTTTTGTTAATATGGAAAGGGCAGTTTGGGGGTTGGCGTACTCTCGCGCTCGTGTTGTGTTAATATTGCGATTATGTTTTAGGACAGAGTGAGGAGTGTTTGTGTATCGAGGCCCTTCTGATTTGAGGGAACCTCCATGACTAAAAGGGATTTGCACGGGAGTGTTGTGCTGCGCACAAAACTCTTCCATAAATTGAAGCCAAATGGTTTCGAGAGGGATGCGTGCTATGACATGGTGGCTTTTACCTCGAATGGTTGGTTCAAGATCGCTGGCTTTATACTGTTCAAATGATTTGCCATCTGTTGTGAGGCGTCTGAGTGGTAAAAGAATATGGGTGTGCCAATTGAGATTTTCGTTGTAAGGAGGAGTGTGCACATCCACTTGAGCGGCGAGACCTTCAGAGCAAAATGTTTTTTGTACAAAGGTGTGCGCTAATTTATGCAAAGTTTGTGGATGTGTGAGGGTATTGGGTAGTCGAATTAAGACCTCCTTTGCTAATTGACTATCTTTTCGTTTTTCTGCGCTCTCTACAGTGTTCCATAGCGTTGTTGGGCAAAAAAATGAAGGTGATGCATGTGTGGGTAGTAAGATGGTGTGATGGCTAAGACCCTCTTTTTTTCTAAAATCAAATAACGTTTGTAGTTTGTTAGAAAAAATGCACGCACGTGCGTTGTAAGCCGCTGTGCGGCAGGCTGATCCGCCTTGTGATCGTTTAATATATCGTGTGTGCACAAATGTACTAATGAGCATAACAATACCTTTCCGCGTGTATCATCAATCAAATTTTTTAGCCGATTTTGTAGGTTTGTAGTACCAACAATTTCTTTTCCTTATTCTTGGTGTGTATGAAAAAAGAACTTTATGGCATAAAAAACGGCAATGCTTTTGGGTATTTTTACATGTACCCTATATTGTGAATATCCTAATGTGTGGATGAGGCGTTGTCAAGTTTGTGATTTGGAATGTGCGAGGATAGTGGAGTTATGGATTTAAGATTTGGAAAATATTAGCGCAAACTTCTCTGAGCAATGCATCAATCAAGTAAAAAATAGATGTGTGTTTTTTTGAGTAAGGTTGCTTTCATGTTGCGTGTGATCTATTGACTCAGGATTATTATTTTGAAGCATAAAATATCTGGATAATATTTTATATGTAATGGTTAAGTGGCCAGAGTTGTGGTGCTCTTTTGAAAAAGAAAACAGTCACAAATCAAGAAGTTTTGGAAAATCTTGATCGTTAATGCAAAGTGTCATTTGCATGTAACCTTCCATTAATTGCAAAACATAATTTTTCCGCACGGCCATCGCAGATGCACAAAACCTTGTGGACTATTTGAAATTATGAATGTGCAATCACCCTTTGCATATGTTTCTGGAACAAAGCATAGTTTTCATGAGATTTTTGCACATTCCACAAGCAGAACTCATGAAAAGATGATAAGAGGAAGTGAAATGCAGATGCGCAGTATTTGTTAAAAAGGCACTGAGGGGTTTCGTCTTGTGAACGCGCTCGCAATCCTTTGAGATAGATTGTCTCTAATGAAGCAAAAGCATAGAAAAATAACGGTATATTAAGAGAAGGAAGAGAATCATTTAGAATATGATTCAGTTTTGCCACTCCCGTGAAAGTTTGTGCGCTAGTAGTGTGCATGAAGGATTGTTCAATATATTGGTGTATTAGTTTTTTAAAAAAGACGTGCAGTTCCTCAGGCTTCCTTAGCGCCTTATAGTAAGGCACACCATCATTCGTGAGCTTACAAAATACGCTCAGACAAAACGATCTGTCTTGGTCAGACAAAGGTTGTTCAGCTGCGGCCCACTTGATCATATGTGTCATTTTTTCTTCTCTTGTCATTTTAGAAAACAATTCCGCGATCTCCGTTTGAGTGTCTGCTATAGTAATCGATGTCATATGATCTGCAAATGGCGTCTCTGAAGCCTTTCTTCGCATTTCAGGCAGCGATAGCGTGATAGCTATGCGAGTGGCTTCTTTAAAAATTGGTTTCATCAAATTTGCGCCTGACATATCTGAATCGTCTACAGAGCCAGCTACATCAGCGTGTAAACACATAAATAATAAAACAATATAAAACATAAAAATAATAATCCTTTTCTCAAAAAATAACGCATCTTTATGTTGTTGTCAAATATGTTGTTTTGTTGGCGACTAATGATATTATTATGCCGTAAAATAAAATTACTCTCATAAAATATTTTGAAGATAGTATGCGCTTTCGCCAGATAGAAAAAAATCAACCAATCCGAATTTTTGATACGCATGAGCTGCGCTCACCAACAATTTCTTTTCCTTATTCTTGGTGTGTATAAAAAAAGAACTTTATGACATAAAAAACGGCAATGCTTTTGGGTATTTTTACATGTACTCTATATGGCAACTATCCTAGTTTCAGGATTCGGAAACCATTTGGGCTGATTTTTCTCAAAAGTATTGCCATCAAAAAATAGTGATGTTTTGAATTTTATAGTAATAGTGAGAGTACTATGTGTTATATGTTTGGGATGGGGCAAGGAGATACGTTATGCATGTTTTAAAACTGTTTGTATGTGTGATGGTTTTGAGTCATCAGTCGCTGTGGTGTGTTGATGGTCAGCAGGATCTTTTGGATCCACAGGTGATGAGCATCAAAAGAAACAGCTATGCAGCTATGACAGATTTAAGGAACGCTGTTGGTGATAGACTGTATTCTTTGACGCAAGAGGTGCTGGCAAGCAACAGGAAGATTTGTGCAGAGACCCAATTTTTTGAAGCGCATACGTTGAAACTCCATGCATGTTTGAATTCAATGCAAGCCAAGGGATTGATATCTGGTGTGTCGGCTGTACAGAAAGCACAGCAAGAGCTGTATAAACAAGAAGAAAGGTTGCTTGTAAAGCAAGGTGCCTTGGATTTAGTGTGTCCAGAAGGCGTGGATTTCATGTTGGCGTGGTGCGGCGCAATAAACCAACAGCGTACAGTGATGATTATACTAGGTCGGGCTTTAAAACACGCATTAAATTTGATAGACAGCACCACTTCTCAGTTAGAAAAAGGTGTTGTAGTTTTAAGAGTATCTCAATCTGAGTTAAAGGGCGAGAAAGAACAGCTTTGCGATCAGCAAGAAAAAATCATGACACTTCATAAAAAAATCTCTTCACTAGCGAAAGAGTCTCTAAAGATATGGAAAGCGATAGTGTAAGAAACAATATATCACTTCACTTTTTTAGTATTAGAATAAGCATTGCGTTTGATGGGAAAAACTATTGTTCAGGTAGAAAATGGTGTGTGCCTAAATTTGCACTCAAGGAAGACAGAGCTCACCTTCACTTTCAGAAGAATAAGGTTTTGCGCAAAGATTATTACAGGTTATGCTCTATTCAGCAGGGGATGAAGATGACAATAATCAATAATATTATCGCTTTATGTATGCGCTGATTTTTTTTAGGCGCAAAGCACAGTCGTCACTAAAAATTCGACCGATGCAGAAAGGCCTATTCTTGAGGGGTATTAGCGACTCTTGGAAATGATTTATACATGCATGATGCAATAAATGCTTTTGCAATGAGGGGTTTGGATGCAAGTGCTTTTGAGCTATTGAAGAAATAAGCAGAAGACGCAATATTCTTGGTGTGTATAAAAAAAAGAACTTTATGACACAACAAAACGGCAATGCCTCTGGGTGTTTTTACGTGTACTCTATATGGCCACTATCCTAGTTTCAGGATTAGGAAACAATTTGTGCTGATTGTGCTCAAAAGTATTGTTCTCAAATAAAGAGTAGTGTTTTGAATTTTATAGTAAGAGTGACCTGTGTTATATATTTGGAAAAGGAGATGCTTTATGCAGGTTTTAAAAATGTTTTTATGTGTGATGGCTTTAAGTCATCAGTCGCTGTGGTGTGTTGCTGATGGGCAGCAGGATCTTTTGGAGCCACAGGTGATGAAAATCAGAAGAAATAGCTATGAAGCTATGACAGAGGTAAGGAGTACTTTTGGTGCTAGACTGCAGTCTTTGGCTAAAAAGGTGCTGAAAAAAAACGTAGAGATCTGTGCAAGGGTTGAATTTTTTTTCGTACATACGCAAACACTCACGAAATGTTTACATTCACACGACGAAAGAGCATTGATGGCTAGTCTGTCGACTGTACAGACAGGGTTGTATGAACAAAGCAAAAGTGTGACTGAAAAGCAAAATGGCTTGGGTTTAGTGTATCCAGAAGAAAAAAAAGGAAATGATTTCATATCGGTATGTCTCGTCGCAATAAGACAACAGCGGGGATGGATGCTCAAACTAGGTCAGGGTTTAAAAAAGGCATTAGATTGGATGCAGGATATTTCTGATCGGTGTCGTTTTGTCGTTTTGCCTGTGTCTCTATTTGCGTTCAAGCAAGACATAGCATCTCTTGAAGCTCAGAAAGAAAAAATCATGATACTTCAGAAAGAAATCCACCTTCTAGAGGAAGAGTGTAAGACGCTATGGATCGAGAGGGTGTAAGAAAAAACATATCACTTCACTTTTAGTATTAGAATCATTATTGCGTTTGATGGGAAAAATAGTGTTCGTATAGCAGAAAATTGTGTTGCGGTTTTGTTTGTATCAAAATTTGTATTCCAGGACGACAGAGATTACCTTTATGCTCAGAAGAGTAAGGCTTTGCGCACAGATTATTACAGGTTATGATCTATTCAAAGAGGATGAGGATGAAAATAATCAAAAATATTATAGCTCTATGTACGCTTTTTGTTTTTCAGGCGCACAGCGCAGATGATTCGAGCAAAGAATTATCTTATCAAGCTCGGGTTGTGTTGAGGCATGATCAAATGCATGATGCGATAGGTAGAGTAACTAAAAATAAGAAGCAATCTTTAAGTTTTGCTGCATTGAGCGCAAAAGCAGAAGCGGTGATTTCTCCTTTGCGTGTGCGTCCAAGGCTTGCCCAGCAGTTGCAATTTCCAGATCTGTACAGTACTTTCGATCATTTCGCTGGATTCTCAGAAGCTATGAAGTTCTCAAAAGAGGTTGAGGAGTCTATAGCTCTGCAGATGAAGCTAATGAGCGAGTGTACCGCTTTGAATAAGTCGGAATTTCCCAATATGTACAGTGCTTTCCGTGATTTTGCTGCACGCGTAGAATTGAGTACTTATTCAAACGAGGTTATAGAGTATATGTATCTGCAAATAGGGCAAATGCGCGATTGTATCTTTTTGAAACAGATTTATCACCAAAAATCTCCCAAAAATGGAGAGGAGTGCGCTACATTTAGGCGTAATATTGCCGATATTGACGCTTATGTATCATATTTGAGCGATATGAGTACTTGGATGCGGGAGCGCTTTGATCTGATTTAAATACTGAAAGCGAGAAAGAGGCTATCTGGTAGATGGTGTGCCGTAATGTGATAAAAAGGGGGGAGGGCATGTGTCTTCTCCCTTTTGTTTGGAAAGATGCATGCAGAATTGCGCATTTTTTCAATAGAAATGCACTGCTGGATAAGTGTTTTTGAAGTTTGGTGACATTTTATACCATATGTGATAGAATTTTACAGAGAGTAAGGATATGTTTGTGATGCAAGTTTTGAAAAGGTTTTTATACATGATTGTTTTGAGCTCGCAGGTGTTGTGGTGTAGTCTACAGGAGCATGACCTGTCTCAGGTGATAAAATCCAACAGTAAAATCTGTCAAATGATCGAACATTTTAATACTGAGGTGTCTGCAGTACAAGAGTGGGTGAAGTGTCCGATGTTGCATCATGTCTTGAATGAATTGATGGATCAGCAAAAGGCTTTTGAGCAGAAACAGATCTCTGATTTGCACAGTTTGTGCACAGCAACACAACTACAGCTAAACTGTCTGGCAAAACTAGAGAAAACTGTAATCCACGCTCCTAAGCTGATGCCCGATAATCCTGAAGTGGATCAGAGAGCTTTTTATCGCTATGCTGTAATGATTTCTGATTACCAAGGATCAGCTATAGTGTCTATGCAGACAAAAGTAACAAATCTGAAAGGTCAGTTCTTCGCCCGTCGCGGATATTAAAACGCATCTTTAGCACATACATGCCTCAGATATGATAGGAAAATGGCTTGAATTGAGCATTTTTTCAATTTGTCAAAATTGCGCTTATATTCGTTTGTATTGCATGGTAAAAGAAACACATGGCCAGTATCCGGGAAAGTGTTCCGATGCTTATCAATCTTTGAGGTTCATGATTTCTTGCGGTGTAATAATGGGATCAGAGGTTTGCAAATGTCTCTGGAAGACCTTTCTATCTAAACAAATCCTTTTGTGTGCGTTTTTTAGATATGCTGAGAGATGTTGAGTGGAGGCCATTGCGGTGGTAGTGATGGTCAGAAATATGATGTTTTCATGTTGCTCGAAGAGTATGCCAGTATATGTGATTTTTTTAAATTGTGCTATTATTTTTGCTAAAGAGGTGTGTTTATGTTGTTGTATATTTTTAAAAGTTTTTTCTGTGTGCTAGCTTTGGGTTCCCAAGCGTTGTTGTGTGCTGTTGCGCGGGAGACAGATGATCTGTGCAAGTCGCCTGTTTGTGTCAATGTACAGCGCTTGCTTCGTGCTTATCACGCAGTATCATCCAAATGCGCACGACTGAGGGAAGAGGGCACAGAGGATGTAGCAGTGCAGTTATCTGAAGATACACACCACCTGGCTGTATTGTCGCAAGAAGTAGAGCAAAAGATCTATAAGGAAAAAAAGTTTGAGTGTGATGCCTGTCATACGGACTGGCGTCTCTCAAGCCAACTCTTCTCTAGTTTGAGAGAATCCGCAGGTGAGATATCCAAGATGTCCAAGATGGTCACTGGCCGGAAGACAGATGAGCGGTGCAAGTCGCCTTTTTGTGTAGAGGTACAAAGCGTGTTTGATTGTTATGAAGCATTAGGATACCAATACGCACGACTATTTAAGGGAGAGGGCGCAGAGGATCCAACGCAGTTATCTGAAGATACACACCACCTGGCTGTATTGTCGCAAGAAGTAGAGCAAAAGATCTATAAGGAAAAAAATCTTGAGTGTGATGCCTGTCATACGGGCTGGCAGAGTCTCGCAAGCAAACTCTTTGATTTTAGGACATCCGCAGAGAAGATGTGCGAGTTGGCCACGATGCCCACGCCCACGATGCCCACGCCCACGATCCAGGAGATGGTTGACTCCGCGCTCTAACCTTAAGAGGCAGAAAGAGCTAGCAGCTTTTTTGCATGCGCATAGTGCACTAAACGATTTTATGCATATGAACGTTAACATCACGAATGTTGGATAATCAGACATAGACAAAAATGTTTCTTCATTTTGCATGGCTTGTAACCAGAAACAAAGTGAGCCTGTGATCCTGGAATGTGCTATCAAAGATTTTGATAGCTGGACGCGCTATATAGACGAAGTTCTACTCTTGAGACAGTTTTTATATCTGTCAAGCAAGTTGGGCGATCGTCTTGACTCCAAGATGCAATCACACGACTTGAAGAAGGTGCGGACTTGGTGGTGAGAGTGTCCTCAATGTACGTTATACTCAAAACCTCTTAAAGAGACAAAGTGCTCTGTTCGCTCTACAGTATTTGTGTGCAGTCACACAACTGTGGTGTTATAATGAAATAATTTCTGATTACAAAGGAGCAATTGTGCTGTCCATGCAGGAAAAAGTCACTCTTTTTCGCGCTTAGTTCTTCATCTGTCGCTGGATGAGAGGATGTTGCAAAAGCGCCATCTTTAGCACATGCACTTCGGAGAGATGATGGGAAAATTTTTATTCTTAATAATGATATCTTGGCATGCGTGCGCAGCTACCCAAACTGTATGCTATGAGCCTGATGTGCGTTTGGATAGGTTTGAATCTGCAAATCGTTCACGCGAGGCGCTTAAATTGTTTCCGGTAATGGATAAGGCAAATCTTTTGGATGAAGAGGTGCAGGAAGCCTGTGATAGAGCAATAAGAGAGAGCCAGCAAGCGGAGCGAGAGCAAGAAAAAGATTTGTTTTTTCAAAGCTATCAGGCTCCTTATTTGAATTCTCACTTCTTGCCTGAAGTAGCGGTGTCTGAGCGCATAAATGACTTTTTGGATACGAGAAAGTTTCCGCAATGTGATAAGAAAGATTTGCAAAACGTCTCATTGCGATTATGGTTATCTAGATTTTTTGCAGAACAATCTCAAGGGCAAAGAGACATGATCACATACCCATTTTTGATAGTTTGTGAGACCGAAGTGCAAATAAGGTTTCGGCCATATGCATATGTTGATGAGATACAAAAAGTCATGCACAGATTGTATGGTGTTTTTGCTTGGGAGGTGCGACAGTCATTGCCATCTTCAAATGCGATGCCAGGATGGGATGAAGAAGAAAAGTATCCTAATATGAAGAAAATATTGCGTGTGTGGCAGCAAGGGCCTTTTCCACAGTCTTTTTGTGGCAACCTTATGTTTTTAATGCAAAACAGGGCAAGACTAGAGTGCTTTGGTTGTGATATGCAGTTTCTTGATCAGTGCTTTAAGTCGATTCCTGCCTTTCTCAACCCCTATATGCCAGGAAACCTCAAATACGAAGATTTTTACAAAGAGGTTTTTTTCGATAATCCAGAGATTTACAAAGAAAGCATTGTCACATTTATAAGGAGTGCTAAGGGTCAAAGCCAGCAAGATTACGATTATATGCTGTCTTATGTTAAGCCTCTGGAATTGCTTGAAAAATTTCATGAAAAAATGAGCAAAAAACCTGCAGCAAGGTGGCTATTTGAGTTGGCAGAGGACCTTATGGTGGCAGAGATTATCTTGGGCAAGCGACCTAAATTAACCCTTTCCATACAAGGCATAGCGGCATATCTGAATGATCAACTGGAATATGTACAATTTCATCGGGATTATGTAGGTATGAATACAGATACTCTTAATGCTCTTGTGACACGGATTACGGGAGGAAAAAATGATCTTATGTTCAGAGATCACGCTATTGTTGCATTAGGTGTGCTAGAGCCTTTGTGTGCAAAAATGTATGGATTTAAAAGAGGAATACACCCATGTGTTGCAAAGAAAGGGTGGGTGTCAACCACACACCATACCCAAGGCACTAAGACTTTGCGTCAAAAAAGCGTGTCCCATGAAGATAAGAGAGATTTTGTTTTGTCCGCGAAGAAAGTTGTGATTCCATTGGGGCCCGGCGATCTTGAGATGGAAAGTGCGTTTTGACTTTCAGCCATTTTTTCTTTGGTAAATATTTTGTTTTCGCTAATAGTGATTGTGGAAAGAAGAAAGATATATCACTTAACAGATGTATACTTGGAAGGATTTTTCTCTTTACAAAAGAGTGATATACTTTCAAAATATATATGAAAAAAGGATGCGCGATTGATCAACGCACTGATGGGGAGAAAAATGCAAATTTTGCTTTTATTAATGATAATAGTGTGGCATGCATCTGAAGCCGCCTCTTTCTTGGATAATGGCAGGGATATTACAGATAATGCTTCAGTATCTTTGCCGATCGCTAGCTCTGTACCCGCTGATCAGCGTGCGCGTGAGCCGTCAGAATTATTGCCAATGATTGTGCCGAAAAGTATGGAGAGGCACGCCATCAGAGGTTTTTGTTCACCTTATGCGCTCAGAAGTAGAGTAGAGGGGAAGGATCGTTATTGTTCTCAGATAGTCAATAAGGCGGAGAGGCTTCAAAAGAGAGGGCGTTCCTCTCCTTCTTTGCGTAAAAGTAAGGTGAGGAGATATGTGTGCGATAAAGATCAGAGAGAGCATGTGGCAGTGGAAAGCGCACAACAAAAAGTGCCTTATTTTCCAAGAGATGTATATCTTAAATTGGAAGATCACGTATATCCTGAAGCAGAGGTTTCTGTGAGTGTAAAGAGGTTTCTGAAGCAGCACAAATTTTTGAAACCTAATGATATAGGAAGTTACCAATTGCGAGTATGGTTACATCAACCTCTTTGTACCGCAACTCACTGGGTAAAGGATTTTCTCACATACCCATTTCCTGAAAATCTTGATAGTTTCAGAGCCCTTTGTCCGATTTTGGCAAATCTTGATTGTGCTATAGCGCATGTATACAGCAAAAATATAGAATCAGTTATGAGAAAATTGCTTAGCATTTTTTGCTGGGAATGGTGTCAAGAATCGCAACCTCTATGTGCCATGCCGGGATGGGAAAAAGAAGAAAACTATCCTAATATGAAGGCAATATTGAGATCCTGGAAGCAAGGGCCTTTTCCAGATTCTTTTTGTGGCAATATTATTTTTTTAATGGAAAACAAAGAAAGGCTCCAGCATCTTGGCTGTGATATGCATTTTCTTGAAGGCTGCTGCCGTTATTTGCCGCCCACTCTTAGATCCTCTATGTCGGTCGATGTCAAATATAAAGATTTTTATGAATCCGTTTTCCGCAATATAGAGTGTTGCAAACAGAGAATTGTCTTTCTTGATGCAGGAAGCCAAAATTATCAAGAGTATATACAGTCTTATCGAGAACCTTGCGCAATGCTTTTAGATTTTCAGGAAAAGATACAAGGCAAACTTTCCGCAAAGAGGAAAGCAAAACCTGCAGCAATGTGGTTATGTGAATTGGCGCTCCAGCTCATGGTTGCAGAGGTTATCTTAGGCAAGAAACCTGAATTAGTTATTTCCATACAAGGCATAGCGGCATATATTAATGACCAGCTGGAATATGTGCAATTTCACCCGGATTGTTTTGGTATGAATACAGAAACCCTAAATGCTCTAGTGATAACGATTACGGAAGGAAAGGGTGATATGAAGCTGTGCAAAGACTATGTGGTTGAAGAAGGTGTGATACGCCCTTTGAATAGAAAAATGCATGGATTGAAATGGGGTCTTCATCCGTTTTGTGTGAATCAAGGGTGGGTATTGAGACCAGCATATTACACTTCAGACACTCAAGCTTTTCGTAAAACAAAAGCTGTGATGGGTGCGTTGAGAAGGTGGGGGGTGCCCATGCAAGTTGTGAAAAGTTTGAAGTCGTCCATGGGTAAAAAAGGTGTGATGCCAAGCTCTCTGTATCATGATCCTTTGACAGACAAAGGGCTTAATGCTTTTCTTAAGCAATGTGGGAAAAGGTCTGTGGTATGCACACCGCTGCTGAATATTATGAGCAAAACAGTTGAAAGTCTAGTGCTTGATGAGCAGCTTGCATGGAAAGAAAGTACAAAAGTAGATTATGAGCACTATGAAGAGTTTTTTGCTTATAATAGAGACATCACAAAGGATGATCTTGTGGCGTTAGAAAAAGTAATTTGGCGCAATGAGCAGCATTTGTTGTTTGAAAATCTATGTCCTTTTCATCCCAATCAGTTTCAGTCCATGCAGTCCATGCAGAATCCATTGATGTTAGCAATGCGTGCGTACATAGCAGGGTCAGTGCTACCCAAGATGATAGATGAGAAATATGTGGTTTTGAGAGATTGTAGAGACATGAGAAGCCTTGCTGCTAAGTTGCATTGCCGACGCTCTGGCAAAAAAGTATGGCGCACAGAAGTGCAAGAAAGTCACAAGAAATGGGAAGAGATTAGCTCCAGAGCACATGCTGCATCCACAGCTAAAGAAAAAGCAAAAATCTTGAAAAAGGTGTGTATAAAAATTCCTTATTCTGCAAGAGAGATAGAGGCAGATAAAGCTGCGCTGCAAAAGCAGAAGATCAAACGCTATGCAGACTTTCAAAGAAAGGTGCAAATCCTTGATTTTCTCTGTGCAAGAATGAGTCTTGAATCAGAAAATTGCTTGTTCTGCGCTCCTATTAACATGAGCATAATGTTTTTGAGAGCCTTGGGAGTGATGACTCCACCTTTCGCGTATACCATGAAAGAAGTGCGTGATGTTGCGGCTGCCCTTATAGATGGGAGCCCTTTAAAGGATGATAAAAATCTCTATGATATCGATTTGTCCGTATTGTGCAACGGGATTGGTGTTTTTTAAATATTTTTGGTTATGATCTTTATGATGATAATGCACAAATGATGTGGGCACAAGGTTTGTTATTGCTTTATTTATAAAGAAGAGATTTTTAAAAATGCCACTTACAAATAGTGAGAAATGGAAAGTATGTAACCGTTTTGTTAAAGTAGCGGAATATGGTCACGCGTTAATACTAAACAAAGGAATTATAATGGAATCTATGATCACCGAAGCGCAGTTTCTTCTCATGAAGTTTATTTTGAGGGCATTGTCACCATATGGGGTGTGTTGAAGCAATATTCGCATCCATCATAATACTATGAATCATAAAACTGTTGTGGGTAATTGAAGGGAAGGGGAGAAAATTCCGCGCCCTCTGGGTTGATATATTTTGAGATGCAGATCGTTGATTTTTTGGTATTATCCAAGATCTGATGGATAGTGGGAGAGATGCATAAGTGATGAGATTGGTGCAAAATATGATTTTACCATGCGTATCGCTACCTGCTTTCACACATGATGCAGAAACATACTCTGTATGATATTTGAATATACAGCCCACTAATATATATATCCCACTCTTGTATAATGATATATTACTGGAGATAAGGGCGTAAAATTGCTATTAATGATGATACTTTTGAATGCGTGTGTGGCTAGCTTAGTGGCATGCCATGATCACGATGTCTATTTGGAAGGTCGTGTATATGAATATCGTTTGCGTGAGCAGCGCGGATTGTGCTCGGTGAGAGGCTGCGATTTCTTTAAAGAAGAGACGCATGGTGCATGTGATAAAGCAAAAAGATCGCATAAGAAAGTGAGAGTCGCACAAGAAAAAGACTTGTCTTCTCAAAACAATAAATATTCTTCTTTGCCTTATGAATTCTTACCTGAATCAGAGGTTGTTGTGTCCCTCAATGCTTTTTTAAATAAGAGAAAGGTTCCACAGTGTGATGAAGAATATCTGCACAATTGCCGATTGCGAGAATGGTTGTCTAGATTTTTTGTAGAAAAATCCCTACACCAAAGAGAGATGACCACATACCCATTTTTATTGCTTCCTGAAGACGAAAATCAAGCAAGTATTAAGTACGATATATATGTTGGTGATATACAAAAAGTTATGAACAGATTGTATGGTATTTTTGTTTGGGAAGTTACAGAATCATCGAAATCTCCACATGCTATGCCGGGATGGGAAATAGAAAAAAAATATCCTAATATGCATAAAATATTGAGATCTTGGAGACAGGGCCCTTTTCCGGATTCTTTTTGTGGAACTATTATGTTTTTACTGCAAAACAAATTAAGGCTAGAGTGTTTTGGGTGTGATATGCATTTTCTTCAGCAGTGCGGTCAATCTTTACCCTCTCACCTCAAGCCCTTTGCTCCAGGTGATCTCAAATACAAAGCTTTTTACCAATCGGCTTTGCACTATCAACCAAGGATTTACAGAGCAAGAGTGATCAGATTTAGCGAAAGTCATTTGGTATGTGGAAACTATGTGATGTCTTATCTTCGTCCTCTGGTATTGATGCAAATTTTTACGGATAGTATGATAGGATCACCTGACGTAATGTGGCTATGTAGCTTAGCATGGAGGCTCATGATTGCAGAGGTGATCTTGGGCAAGCGACCTGAATTATTCATTTCCATACAAGGTATAGCGGCATATATTAATGATCGGCTGGAATATGTACAATTTAGTCCTGAACATTATAGTATGAATACAGAAACCTTGAACGCTCTTGTCACTGTGATAACAGGAGGAAAAAGCGATCTCCAGCTTAGTCCTAAATATTATGGTATGAATGCAGCAGCCTTGAACGATCTTATGACTTTGATGCAAGAAGGAAAAAGCGATCTCCAGCTCAAAGAAGACATTGTTGTGAAAGGAGGTGAGGTCTTCCCTTTGTTTGAAAAAATGTATGGATTGAAAAAGGGAGTGCATCCGCATGTGGTCAAGAAAGGGTGGGTGTCACTACCCACACAAGACGTTAAAGGTGATCAGAGTTTTCGTAAAACAAAAGTTCTTTGTGAAGAGGAAAACGTTTTTCGGTTTTCTATGGTCGAAAAAGTTTTGATGCCAAGTTGTTGGCACGACGATCTTGAGATGGAAAGTGTGCTTTGATAGAAACTCATTTTTTCCGTGCGAAACTTTTCTTTTGCTAATAGTTATGCTTGAATAACTAAACTATGTATATTTGGAAGAGATAAAAAGTGCAAAATTTTTTTATTAATAGTGATGGTTTTACTCATAGGTGTTGGGGTGTACTGATCATGATGGGGAGAGTTTTAAGCGTTGAGATTTCTTTTCTGCGTATATCGGCTGTAAAAGAAAATTTTATTATCCAAAAAGAAAGGTTGATTGCACAATAAAATCTCTGTGATTTAGAGTGTGTAGAAGAAGCGATTTTGAAGTTCATTGATATGTTGCTTGCAGAATCGCGAGCACAGGATAGAAGTCCGTGCAAAATCAATGATGCTCTCATATACTGATCGCGTCATGGGAAAGCAGCAATGCAAAAAATGTCTTCCAATGAGCCAAAATATTGACGTTTGTAGTCCTGGCAAGATGCAATAATTAAGTGTCATAAAGATGCAATCACACGACTTGAAGAAGAAGGTGCGGACTTGAAGTAAAAAATAGCATATCTCCAGCTACGTATAAAAGTCTCTTGGTGTTTCCATTCAAATGGGTCACAGACATTTTGAGAGGACAGGGCAATTTTTATTGCAACAACAAGACGAGATATGCATCAAAGATTTCAGAATAAGAGATGGCAAATGCTTCCTCTTTGTAGATCATAAAGAATTTATATCTGTATTTTTTGCGCTTAGTGTGCAAAAGAAACAATAAAAAATAGTGTTATAATTTAAGAGATTTAGGTTTGGAGAGAGGGTTAAATTAATCAAAATCTTTATTAAGATAAAAAGAAAAAATGAAACATTTACTTTTATTATCCCTGGTGTTTTTGAATGCGCGCGCTGGTATATCTTCTGAAAGCGATTCTTCACATGATGCTGTGTTTTCTGAATTTTGTGCGAGCGAGACTTCAAGGCTATTTCCGGTACTTGCGGATACAGTGATGCAAGATGATTTTTCTCCTGAACCAGTCATCTCGCCAAGTGTGGATGCCTGTGAGGGAGAGGTCAGTATACCTAAAAAGAAAGGTATATGCGAGCGTCTTTATGAAAAACAGAAAGCACGTACGCCAGTTAAAATTGAACAACGCGCAGATATGTATTGTCCAGAGGAAGAAGTGCCAGTTTTGGATTATCACTTCGTGCCTGAACCAGAGGTTGCTGTGAGTATAAAGACATTTCTGGATGCAGGACGCTTTCCGACACTTGATGTGGATGATATGGGAAACTACCGATTGCGAATGTGGTTGCACAAAGCTTTTATGCCACTCATATTCTGGACAAATGAAATTTACACATACCCCTTTTTTGCAGATATTTTAGGAACAAAAGTTGTTTTTAGGGTTGATCGATATGTAAGCGAGATAGCGGAAGTTATGAAAAGATTGTGTGGCATTTTCTGTTGGGAATTAAAACAATCACGAGACGATCGCTATACTCTGTCAGGGTGGCAACCAAAAAAAGGAGAGGAAGAAAGATATCCTAAGATAAAGAAAATTTTGATCCATTGGAAACAAGGGCCTTTTCCGCAGTCTTTTTGCGCAAATATTATGTTTTTAATGCAAAACAAAGCAAGGCTAGAGTACCTTGGTTGTAAGATGGATTTTCTTGATGAGTGCTGCAATTATTTGCCGGCTTCTCTGAACCCTTTTATGTCAGGGTCGTTCCAATACAAAGAGTTTTACAAAGATGTTTTCTGCCATACAGATATTTACAGAAAAGCCCTTGAAAGGTTTATGTTGGGTATGCAGAATGATCGGTTGTGTTCAGGTGAAAAGTATCAGAATTATTATCGGTCTGTACAATTTCTGATGGAGCGTATGGCAAACTTTTCGATAAGGAAAGAAAATGTCCAAGCAGCGTGGTTATGTTATTTGGCAGAGAAGATCATGATTGCAGAGATGATTTCAGGAAGTCGACCTAAGATAAACTTTAGCATACAGGGCCTAGCGGCATATATTAATGAAAATCTGGAGTATGTGCAAGTTTTCCCCAACTGTGATGGTATGAATACAGCAACCTTACGCTTTATAGTGCGTGCGATTATGAGTGGAGGAAGTGATGTTGGTATATACCAAAATGACAAGGGAGAGTTCTCTGTTGATAGTGTGGATGTGGCGGTGTCTCCTTTGCATCAAAAAAGTTATGGATTGAAATGGGGAATTCATTCGTTTGTGCAGAAGCAAGGGTGGGTGCATATACCAGAATATTACACTCAAGAGGATGAGGCGTTTCATAAAACAAAAGCTGCCATGGCTTGTTTGACAAGGTTTGGGGTTTCCCGTGATGTTGTGCAAACGTTGCAAGCGTGCATGGATGCCAAGGGTGAGATACCAAGCTCTCTGTACCATAATCCTTTAACGGATAGTGCTCTTAATAATTTGCTTGCGAGTTGTGAGAAAGAGCGAGTTGTGAAATCGCATGCCCTGAATGCTATGAAAAG
>MPNG01000002.1 GCA_002238905.1 Alphaproteobacteria bacterium bin98
TAATGTTTTTTTGCGATAGTCATTCTGAATAAAAATACAGTTAAGGATTGGGAGGCAGAGCCTTCAGTATTTAAAAATATACAATAGTATAGTATTGTGACATATGAATAATATATTGAGTTTACGAATACAAATATTATTGCTGTAAAGGCGATTGAAAGAGATCAGAAATTAAATCAATCAAGGAAGAAATCTGCCAGTAAGCGCTATAGAAGATAAAACAGTGAAAAGGATTTTGATAGCGCTGCCGATATGTAACTCAGGATGCACTCTAAGCCACCACAGTTGTTTTTCATATGCTTTCGCATCATTCCCTATGCATGTTCAAAGTTCCGCATAGGTTTTTGATGACTTTACAGTAGCAGTTTTTGCCGAAAAGAATGCTAGTAACATAATATATTGATTTTATCGTAAACATGGTAAAAATGTACTTACTATGCTCAATATATTTTATATACAAAGGGTGTTGTTTTTATGTGCGCTTGTGTTGCATATCGCAGATGGACCTGAAGGATCATCTGCGCTTTCTCCTCATGTTACACAGAGTTTGGTGTTGCGCCATTTGACGCATAAGCGTACCTATTGTGTAGAAAGTTTGGCTCGTACTTTGGATTGTTGAGGATGTAAGCGCAAGAGCTGCAATGGATTGATCAGATACGCTCAGAGCAAGCCTATGTGACAAAATTAAGCGATTCCTTGGATTATGCAGCACTTGAAAAGTTTCTGCCAAAAGGAATGAAACCCTTGGTTGACCAAGAATTGATAAAAGGAAAACTTTAATTTATTATTTTTGGCGATGACGCTCAAAGATGTGCACGCTGAGATGATAAAAAAGCTCAGGAGTTAATGTTTCTGGGCGCGCAGATTCTGTGATGCCAAGGTGGTTCAATGAGTCTTGCGCGTGTGGAAATGATCCTTTAAGAATATTTTTCAGCTGCTTGCGTCTTTGTTGAAAACAAAGGTTTGTCAGTCGCTCCATATACCTGATGCCTTCTTTTGTAACAAAGTGAGGCACAGCCTTGCGCATGGATATGAGTGCGGACGTTACCTTTGGTTTTGGAAAAAACGATTCGGGACTGATGTCAAACAGGTAGCTAGGATTGGTTAGAAGTTGGAGTAAGACAGATAAGCGTCCGTAAGTTTTAGATCCTGGCTTGGCTGTGAGGCGTTCTCCCACTTCTTTTTGAACAACAAAGTTGGCTTCTACCAGTTGTGGGGCACGTAAGACATGCAAAATAATATCTGAGGTGATGTGGTAAGGAAGGCTGCCAATAATATACAAAGGGTCATCAGGAAGGGTGAGCCAGTTGAATTTAAGGATATCCACATGGTGCAGGTGCATATGCGCATGATGTAAAAACTTTTCTGTAATGACATCAACGCACCGTTTGTCGAATTCTGCGACCACAAATCGCCTGACTTTTTGGTGTACAAGGTGCTGAGTGAGTGCGCCGGTGCCAGGGCCTATTTCTAAGAGTGTGTCGTGAAGAGAAGGCGATAGTGAAGAGGCAATTTTCTTTTGCACTTTTTCATCTATTAAGAAATTTTGGCTGAAATGTCGCGAGGGTTTGATGGCGTCCATAATGATTAAAAGCTTTCGACCATTTCAATGTAAATATGTCCACGTAAAAAAGCCTTTTTTTGCCTCAAAATAGAAGAGGCGTCAATCAGAGATCGGGTGCTGTCGGCTGTTTGATCAGATTCGTTTTTGCTATCTAACATGAAAACATGTAGTGCGTTATCGTGGGCTACTACTGGTGACAGTGTGTGTTCCTGGAGATTCTGTACAGAGTTGCGCAAAGCTTCAGGGAAGCTATCCAGCGCTTCTTGTTCGTGCACTGTGAGGGTAGCATTATCAATTTGGTGAGACATTTGGCGCAAATCGTGTGATGATTGGCATGGAAGTTTCATAACGTTAAGGCGCTGGATGAGAGCAGTTTTTTGCTCAGAAGTGCCTTGAAGAGGAACGCTTAACTCTGTGACATTATAAAGCCATTGTGCTTTTGCTGCTTCTTCAGAAGAGCGTTTTCCGATGACATGATAAATGCAATAGTGTGTAGCGGTTTCAATCACTTCGGTTGTGCCTCCCAATGGAAGTTTTGCAACAAGTGTGCGTATGTCATCTTGTAGAATACTGTCTGGTATCCAACCTACGCGTCCGTTTTGGGTGGCAGATGGCACTGAAGAAATGCGTCCTGCAAGATTTGCAAATGGTACACCTTCTGCAAGTGCCTGACTGACAGCTTGGGCTAAACCATCTGGACTTCCGATTTTGCTTACGGCAATTTCTTCAAGAAGAATTTGATCGTCCTGAGCATTGTACAATGTAACGGCTTTTCTTTTTTGCAGAGCTGCGAGTTCCTTAGAGGCAATAGATCTCCATAGTATGTCGCCACGCAACATATTATGAACGTGTTCCATGGGCACATCGCATTTTTCTGTTAGATTTGTGAAGTGACCAGGACCGTACTCAGGAGAGTTTTCCATTTGTTCAACTACGGATGTGATTTCATCTTTGGAAATAACGGAACCTGTACGCGCTGCTATCTGCAAAATGACTTTTTCGTCAATGAGTGCTTCCATAGCAGATAGTTTAAGAGCCTTTTGTGCTTCTGCTGAAAGGTGTGGATATCGCCCTTCTGTTAAGAGCATGGCGCGTGCTGCGACATCTGCGGAAGTGATCACGACATCTCCTACAACTGCGACAATACTGACATTTAGCCTGGAAGGAGTGTCTTGCCACTCTTCTTCTAAAGAGATGGGCTTATTGAAATCAAATCGATAATCGCTACTTTGGGTCTCAGCGATATCATCACTTGAAATGACGAGGGGAACTTTTGGAGATTCTTGAGGAGGAGCTCCGGCTGGTGTTGCGAAGACGCACGTCGCATAAAATAATAAAAATAGATGAAAATACATACCTAAGTAATTGTGCCAGAATCTGATGCCACTAGTCAATGATTAACTGGCAACAAGGAAAGATATGATTTTGCTGACGTTAGCTTTCAGAATGGCCTTTATTCCACACTGCGCCTTTGAGGCTTGCAATAAGCTGATTATGTTGTTTGATCTCTTCTTCTGGTGCTGGGAAATTGCGTTTTGGAAATGAGCGAGAAATATGTTGTACAGTATTTTTTTGCTGCACATCTTGTTTGAATGCAAGAGAGCGTTGTGATCCGCCTACCAACTCCAAATAAACGCCTGAAAGAAGCTGGCAGTCAATCAAAGCTCCGTGCATGCTGCGTTGTTCAAGGCTGATATTAAACCTTTTACAAAGTGCGTCAAGACTTGCTGGAGCGCCTGGAAATTTTTTTCGTGCTAATTGAAGAGTATCAATGACTTTAAAATTAGGGAGAGGGTGGCGTAGGCGTTTGTATTCTGCTTCAATAAAGCCTATATCAAATGGTGCGTTGTGAATAACAAGAGGTGAATCTTCAATAAAATCTAAAATTTCTTTTGCGTAGTGTGCAAAAGGTGGGAAATCCTGCAGAAAATGAGAAGAGAGGCCATGAATGTTTTCGGCATCTGGTGAAATAGGTTGCTCAGGATTGATGTATGCTTGATAATGATTTCCTGTTGGTACAAAGTTTTTCAATTCTACGCACGCAATTTCAATAATACGTTCTGTTTTCGGCGAAAGCCCTGTTGTTTCTGTGTCTAGTACAATATGGCGCAAAGTTTGGTCGTGCATGATTCCTCATTATCATTCTAGCAATCATACTCTTTTCAGAAAACCCTATATGTGGGATAATAACCCACTAGGTGGTATATGAGAGCGCTTTTTATTTTTGTACTTTTTATTTTTTCTTTCCTTCAGGCTGTGGGCGTTCACCGTGCTGCCTGTCCACGTGATTTGCCAAATTATGTTAATGCCTTTGTGCAAACAGGCAAACTAAAATCCGGAAAGACAATTTTTTTAATGCCGTATCACAGTATGTATGATGTAGAAAAGCGTAAGCTAAAAGCAGACTTTGATGTTATTAGGCAAAATGTTGATAATAAAGACATTGATATAGCAACTATTGTTGAAATTGGAAAAGGTGAGGAAAATCATTGGCAAAACTTTGAAGAATCACTGCAAAAGAAAGACGATGCGGCCGTAGACTTGAATTTTGTGATTTTAGATGAAGATGGCAACTTTTGTGGATGTTGTGGTCTTTACTCCAAGAACATGGCAATCCACTATAACATTGCTCCTCACGCAAGGCGTAAAGGGTTTGGAAAAGCTGCATTGCATACTTTGGTGGAATTTGCACATAAATATTGGCCGAAAAAAGATCTGATCTTGTTTATGACAATGAATAATGAAGGTTCTGCTAATGTTGCCAGAAGTGCTGGTTTTGTGCCTTTGATGGAAAAAGGAAAACAAGTTGTAAAAACACACAAAGAGCGCCCTTACAAATATTTTGTTTTGCGCGCTTAGTGATTGTCAGCTTTGTGAGAATGGTGTTAATCCTAGGAATGACCCATCTGAAAACAGAAGTCCCTCGGGAGGTTTTGCAAGACACATGCCCAGGCCAATATTATTGTGGGCTACAAGGACAGATCCTATAGAGTTTTTAGATTGATCAAGAATTGCGCAGGTAGGGTGCAAACTTTTTCCTGTGATCGCAAAAATCCGTTTGTTGATAGACCCTGTGAAGCGTGTGCGCGTTATTAACTCTTGCCCAAGATAGCATCCTTTTTCCCATGCTATGCTTTGCATTTTATCAAAATTATAATGCAGAATGATGCTTTTTGGAGGTATGTTTTCTCCCTCCGCGACGCCAATAAGATAGCGTGATTTTGTGATGCTCCAGTGTTGTGTTGGAGTATCTGCTTTTTTGTAATCTGCTAATGACCACCAACCTAATCCCTGATGGCGTGGATCACGAAAGGCGTGCGTGCCTTTAATTTTTTCCATGGATCGCACGACACTGTGTGTATGTGGTGTGAGTGTCAAAGGATGCAAAAGTGCATAATGAGTGATGTGTTCTGTGAGGTCGGACAGCGAATATATAGGAGTGCACAGCAGAATGCTTTCTTTGTTTGCAGAAACAATCACTGCTTCAGCAATGAATTTTCCTTTAGCATTGAGAAAGGCGCCGTGTTTTGCATGCTCAACTGCATTGGTGAACAGGCCATCAATAAAGAGGTTGCATTGTACATCTTGTTCTTGCGTTTGAATGAGCAGAGTAGTCCACGTGGAATCATGATTCATGATTTATATACTAACCACTTTCTGAGCGACAGGTCAATGTTCCATATTTTACATATGGTGGTTCGTAGTGTTAGAATTGCGGTGGAGAGGCTATGCTATCGTTTTATAAAATTTTCACGGCAATTTTTGTCTGTGCTCCGTGTATTTGTGGTGTGCTGGTGCAACCACCAGTCCAGTATCATGCAGGCAT
Organism: Alphaproteobacteria bacterium bin98; assembly: GCA_002238905.1. Lineage (GTDB taxonomy): Bacteria > Pseudomonadota > Alphaproteobacteria > Bin98 > Bin98 > Bin98. The sequence goes on from MPNG01000002.1 coordinate 5,391, forward strand.
GTCAGGGGCCCCTTTTGGAGGCCCTTCTTTTGGTGGAATGTCAGGAAATTCTTTCGCCCCAGGATTTCCAGGACAAGGCATGACAGGCCAAGGATTTCCAGGACAAGGCATGACAGGCCAAGGATTTCCAGGACAAGGCATGACAGGCCAAGGATTTCCAGGACAAGGCATGACAGGTCAAGGATTTCCAGGACAGGGCATGACAGGTGCGCCAATCGGTGCTGGAGGAGCTCTTTCAGAGTCTTCTCATTCGAGTGGCGATGCGTTTGAGGGTGCTAACGGAATTTCTGATAATGCCAACTATCAGGTGGGGCACCATCAAGCTATGTATCAGCAGGCTCATGTGCAGCAGCAGTTAGCCAATAGAGCGAATGCAGCCACAATTGTTGCCCAGGCAAAAAACCTGGAACAGTCTGTTGCAGGTATGAACTCTAGAGCGCTGTGGTACCTTCCCCCAGACGAGCTGGCGGATAAAAAAAATAAGTTGATGGCATTAGCGCAACAACTAGAAATTACAGAGTCAATGCAGCAATCAATGTCTAATGGTGCAGGATCAGGATATGCCGCAGGTGTAGGATATGCCGGTATAGGACATGCAGGCTCAGGATATGCCACAGGCATAGGAATGCCGTATATGGCGCGTGGCATGACCGGATCAGGGTTTGCTGCTCAAAGTGACGTGGTCTCAGATTTGGCCGCAGGTTTATCTAAGAAAATGCGCGTGCAAATAAGAAGAATTGAGGCGGTGGAGCGTGGAGATAATATTTTCCTCATTGACCCTACTGATGGACCAAAGCTTAAAAAGTTTGTGGAAGAGTATGAAAATGTTGATCTGAGGCGCCGTTCAGTTCGAGCCATGGGTCGCAGGCGTGCAGCGAAGCGTGTTGATAGAACGCATGAAGACGCTCGAGAGGAAATGATGGCGTTTTGGACAGAGAATGCTTCAGCTCTAGAGAAAGCTGCTGAGCGCAACCCAGGTATTAAGAGCCAAATCATTAAGCTTCTTAGCGCTATAGAAGCGGCAACGATTGAATATATGGATGACAATTTATTTACTTTGTCTACGCTTAAAAAATCTATTCTTTCTGGAACAGCAAGTAGTAAGATGAGAGGACAAAGCGCTTTGCGTAAGCAGTTGTCTGCTAACCCTCTAGGAAGTTTTGTAAAAGAGTTGGCAGTTTTGCAAATGATGCACGACTTTTTAGCTGATGAACCTTTTAGAAAATGGCGTTTGGCTCACCAGGCTGAAAAGAAGGCAAAGATGCAAGAGGCTTTTGATTTTCTCGAGAGCTCAGACACACGCTTTATTCAGAATTCGGAGAAATATCTGATGCCGAACTACTCCCCTGTTGACCTGGAAGACGGGAAGATGTTCCTATCACATTTAGGAAATATTTTGAAATTATCTGATGTGGATCTTGAAACTATAGATGATGTGGTTGATCGTATGATTCGAGACAACTGGAATATTCCTCACGACACTATAACAGATGCATCTCATATGGTGCGTGCAAGTCGTTTGAAGTTCGCTCTTTCTGTGTCACCTAAACATACAGTCAGGCCAGGCCAGAAGGCTTCTGTTAGATCACGTCTAAGTCGTGGTCTATCAAAAGCTTTTTCTGCTGGCGGATCTGTGCAGCAATCTGACTCTGTGAATATTAAGGTTATAGAAGCTGCAATTGTTGATGGTTTAGGCTGCTCTCATCTTGATGAAGATGGCATTCCTTTGCAGGAAGTGTATGCTTGGTATGCTTCATCTTTGTCAGAAGATAAGAGTAATGATTTATTAAACAAAGCGAAAGCTGTTTGGGATAAATGGGTATTAGCGTTAGAAAAAATAGGGGGCGACTTTAATACAATCAACAGAAATGTTTTCAGACGTGAGGATTTAGCTACTCTAGCAAAAGGCAAAGCACTTGGCTGGGAATGCCCAGATCAAGATACTTTGATGCAAATCTTGGAAAAACTTTACAACCAGGAAATCAGCGGTGTAACAGGACAGAGGCTTTCTGACGCACAGAAGCGTGATGTGATCAAGCAACGCTACGGGGGTGTTTGGGGGCTAGCTCTAGCACAAAATTAAAGGATCATGTATGTTTGGGCAAAAATATTTTTTCTCTTACTATGTTTAAGCGCTCCTTGTGAAGCTGGTGATTATGGTCAAACAGGGTCTGATTATGGCCAAACAGGATCTGATGATGCTGATGATGCTGATGGCGCTGAAGAGGAAGACTATGGCTTAAGCGATTTATTTGCAGAAGAAAACGAAGAAGGTGCCGCAGACGCCGATAAAGCAGAAGAGGATGCAGAGGCTGAGGAAAAAACCGAAGAAGAAACAGAAGACGACCCTGAAGATTCAGAGTCTTATAATGATGCCAAGAAAAAAGAGCGTGAAGCGCAAAAGCGCTTAGATGAAGCGGAAACAGATGAGGAGCGTGAAGCTGCTCAAAAAGATTTGGATGAAGCGAGCGCTGAACGTGAAAAACAAGAAAAAGTTAATAAAGAGTATCGTGAAAATAAGGATAAGAAAGCTCAGGCTGATGCAAAAAAAGAGCAAGCCGATAAAGAGCTGAAGGACTCGCAAGATGAGTTGGACAATCTGGAGGCAGAAGATCCGCCAGATGAAGCGGCGATTGCCGCAGCGCGTGCGCGTCGTGATAATAAACAAAACGCTGCAGATAAAAGAGAGAGTGAAGCGTCGGAGGCAGAGGCTGATGTGGCGGCGTCTGAAAAGCGTAACGCAGAAGAAAAGCAGAAGCAAAAAGACCTAAACGATAGTAAAGAAAAAGAAAAGGCTGCGCAAAAGCGTGTGGATGAAGCGGAAACAGATGAGGAGCGTGAAGCTGCTCAAAAAGACTTAGATAGTGCAAAGAGTGAACGGGCGGCAAAAGAGCAAGAGCAAGAATCTCCTAAACAAAAAGCTGATCGTGAAAAGCGCGAAGCAGATGAAGATTTACAAAAAGCGCGCGACAGTGGTGATCCAGAAGCTGTTGCTGCTGCTGAGAAAAAAAGAGATGCGGCTGATAAAAATCTGAAAAACGCTAACGCTAATGAAGCCAAGCTCGCGGATGCAGAAGGCGCTAAGCGTGATGCTGACACACGTTATGCACAAGCTGATAATGATATGGAGACAGCAAACGCGCGCTTAGCAGAAGCGGAGGCTTCAGGGGATCCAAAGCAAATTAAAGCGGCCAAAAAAGCTCAAGCAAAAGCAGAAAAAAATATGAAAAAAGCGGCACAATCTCGCGATCAAGCTAACGCCTCTTTAGGTAATGCCCGCAGCGCAACGGAAAACGCTACTGATACCGCTAATCGTGTGCAGCGTGAAAAAGCACGCGCAACCAGTGTGGCCCAAAGTAATTTGCAACAATCTTCTGCACGTTTGTCGCGCGCTCAGTCGCAGTTAGCGTCTGCAAAAAAAGCAGGTAATCCTAATTCTATTTTATCTGCTCGTCGTCATGTTGCTTCAGCGCAAAGCAGATTTAGCCAATCGCAATCTCACATGAATAAACTGAATGGTGTGACGAGTTCTGGGGGGCGTTTAAATCGTATTATGACTTCTGCGTCAAGACGCGTACCATCTATTAAAGAAAAAATTCAAGCTGCTCGGCAGCGTCGTGAGGCGAAAAAGCGCTTTAAGGATGCGCAGGAACAAAAAGCGCAGCAACAAGCACTGTCACATCAAAAAGATCAGCAACGAGCGCAGTTGCAGAATATGAAGCTTATGTCTGAAGCACAAAGAGCGCAGTTTGCACGTATGTCTGAAGCGCAAAAAGCGCAGTTTGCGCGTAGTGGTGCAGCCGGGGCGCGCGGTGTAGATGTCATGGGAGGAGCGGTATCTTCTGGTGGATCCTTGCCTCCTAGCTCCTCCTCGTCGACCACTTCTGACTCTCCTACCACTTCTGACTCGTCTGATGCAGGCGAGTATGAGTACGTGGATGAGGAAAAAACGGATGATAAAAAAGAAGACACAGAACCTGATGCGTCTGAACAAGAAGCAGAAGGGTCAGAGGCTGCTAGTGCTGCTGATGATAGCGCAGAAGGGTCAGAGGCTGCTAGTGCTGCTGATGATAGCGCAGAAGGGTCAGAGGCTGCTAGTGCTGCTGATGATAGCGCAGAAGGTGCGGAAGATGCTGTAACAGTAGAGGGCGATGAAGACTCTCCAGCAGAAGATGTTGCACCAGAGCCAGAGTCAGAAATGGTAGGCGATACGCCAGCACCAGATGCTGCACCGGATCCGGAGGTGGTGGATGCTGTGCCCGAGCCTGCTTATAGTCCTGAAGCCGTATCTGCGATATTGGATGAGCACAAGCAGCAAGAAGAGAAAAGCGCAGATTGGACATACCATGATCGTCCAGAAGGTGAGGAAAAAGTAGAGCAATTGGACAATGCTCTTATGGATTTGCGCTCGCAATTAGAAGAGAAGAATGCTGAGATGGCGGAAAAAATAGGGGCTTCTTTGGAAGAAGCGGGTCAGCAAGCAGAGCAGCAAGCAGCACAGCAAGCAGAGCAGCATGCGCAGGAAATAGCAGAAATGAAAGCTATGATTGAAGAGTTGGAAAATAAGCGTAACGAGATTGCGGCGCATAATGATGAATTTGGCACAAGCGTTGAGATGAATCCAGGCGATGAGTTGGAGGGTGGTTTTGTGGATGAGGTGGCCAAAGAGATGGGTTTAGAGCGTGCGGGAGGATACTTTACGGCGGATGAGGGTGATTTGGTGCAAGATGTGCGAGGGTTCCTATTCTTTAATGCTTTGCCTGTTGAGCAAATGATTCGCGCTAAGAAGACGAAAAAACGCATGTCTAGAGAGATTGATAACTTGTCGCGTTATGGGAAGTTTTAGATGGTTGCGGGGGCAGGATTCGAACCTGCGATCTTCAGGTTATGAGCCTGACGAGCTACCTGGCTGCTCCACCCCGCGATACATATAACTATAGCAAATTAAAAATAAATCCACAAGGGTTTGGAGTGAAGTTTTAAACCGTTATACTAGGGTGGAGGGTGTGATGTGGAAAGATAGGCTGCGCCATTTGGTGATGCAACAAATTATGTTATTAAATTTAAGCGTCGCTTTGATGTGCACTGTGGCTGTGATTTTTGTCGCAATTACAGAGTGCGATCATCTTTTTGTAGTATTGTTTTCTTTTTTGCTAACCGCAAAGTCTTTAATCTTTATGCGGATGATGCGCAGAAGAGACCCGCTATGACTTGGATTCATGTTATCAAACCTTTTTATTTAAACCTTCCTTGCTGTGGACATCATGTTTATGATGATAGTTTTGGCATTAACCATACGCCACCAGAGGAGTCCAATGTTTTGGTTATTTCGGGGTCTGTTCCTGTATCGGCGTGGCCTCTTATCCAAAACATTTACCAAAACATGCAAAAGCCTTCCGCCCTTATTCGATTGGGTTTTGGAGGAGAGCACCTTTATGGAGAATGGGTTCCTGATTTAGGTATTGTTCCACATGTAATACTGCCTGGTTGCCCGGTAACGAAAGATGTAGTCACCGAGGCTTTTGAGCGTTTAATGGAGTATAGGTGATGAGCCATGATGCAGCGGTTGCTTATATCAAGCAATATAAAAAAATACGTGTGCAGGTATCGGTGGCGTGCGATGCTGTTGTTCTTTTTTTAACACAAAAAGATTTGTTAGCAACAGCTCAACTTTTAAGCGATGATACCTTGCGTGTAAATATTTTGTTGGATATTTTATCTGTTTGTTACTCAAAAGAGAAAACTATCACCTACATAGCTTATAGCAGTGTACACGCTATGCGTTATAGGATTTCTTTTTTATGGAATGGTGACCCTATTCCTAGTTTGAAGAAATATTTCCTCAATGCAGGATTGTTGCAAAAAGAAGTCTGGGAAATGGATGGTGTGACCTTTTTGGATATGTATGATAAGCCAGTAGTGCGACATTTAGTCCCTATTCTCTCTGATAAAAACAGCTCTGTTGTGTGGCCGCATGAACATCACAGTAATTTGCTTTTGATACACGCTGAAACAATAAATGGCGTCATAGAAAAATCTTTTTTGCAAACAGGCTTTTTGCACCGCAATATTGAAAAGCTTCTGGAAGAAAAAACATTTCTTCAGTACCCTTTTTATATGGGTCGTGTGGATCAACACGCAGGCATACTGCAGGAGTATAGTTGGGCTAGAGTGGTGGAAGCCTTGTTGGGCATGCGGGTGCCAAAGCGTTGCGAGCTAGCACGTTTAGTGGTTTCCGAAATTGTCAGGCAAATGCATCATATTCGCACAATATTTACTGTAGCTAAAGAAGCATCATTTTTGATTTTAGGTCGACTATACTTTTCTCTCGCAAAGATTTTTTCTGATGTGATGTTTTTGGTTAAAGAAAATGTTAATGGATACTATATTTTTCCAGGCGGAGTAAAAAGTGATGTCAGTGAACATGCTGATCTGTTACATTTATGGTTGAAGAAATCGGATGAATTTATAGATTTCTCGGAAAAATGGTGCGTAGGTACGCGTACATTTTATGAGCGCACAGCTCACTTGGGGTCACTGGGTGAAAGAGAGGCAATGTCTTTGGGTTGCACTGGTCCTGTATTGCGTGCAACAGGAAGCCATTATGATGTGCGTGTGATGCACCCGTATGATGCTTATGCTTACATTAAACCTAAAGTGGTCACGCACTCGGGTGGCGGTGCGTATGCACGCATCATGGTTATGATGGAGGAAGTGCGAGAAAGTGGCCGCATGGTGCGCGAAGCTTTGGAGATGATGCGGGATACAGACCCAGAGTATGTGAGCGCATCTGGGGTGTGCGTTTTTGCAAAAAACGATATATGGACGAAGCCAGTTGCAATGATACGGCATTCGCGATTGCATAAAAAAGGTTATGAAATTTCTGGTGAATGCTACCAAAGCATAGAAGGTCCCAGTGGAGAAAAAGGGATATTTCTTGCATCAGATCAGGCAGGTGTTTTGAGAGTCAAAATACGACCCTCCACACTTCCTCATGTTGTTGCTTGGCCGTTGCTATCCAAGGGTGTGGCGCTAAAAGATCAGAATGTTTTATTAGCATCACTAGGATTTTCTGCAACAGAAGCTGATCGCTAAACAGTTTCAGGGTATAGTAGGGGGTGGGTGCTATTTCAGATTTTTCTTATATTTCAAAAGTACTTCTTGAAAAGATTGAAGACATTTTGTCCTATGATCTCTTAGGTGACAGCGATCGCGCGCTTTGTGACGTTCTGCTTTTGCTACAAGAAGAGGGTGCCCTCACTGAAGAAGTGGTGCCCCTCGTAGCCAATCTTTTATCTTTGCCAGAAAATTCTGTGTGGCAAAGTATTGCGAGCTCTCCACTTCTTTCTTTGGAAACACACACAGTGCAGATATGCGACGGCTCATTATGTGCCCTGATGGCCCCGTGTGCGCTAATAAGCGCTGCCAAGCACTTTGTTCAGCAGAATGATCTGTCCATTTCTGTGAAGAAAACAATGTGTCTTGGTGAATGTGAGTATGCTCCCGTGGTAAAAGGTTTGAAACAAACTTACGGAAATGTAAATGCAAAAAGCTTGTGTGATCTTTTGCAAAAGGAAGACAAAGATGCAAAAGAGTGACAGGATTTTTTCGAACATAGTGGATAAAAACACTATTGCGTATCTTTGGAGTTTTGCAAAAGAAGATTGGGCACCCTTTATAGAAGCCTGTACGATTCCAGATGCAGAAGCTAAACTGAAGGATGCTTTATCAAAGTTTCCCATTTTAGATAAAGGTATAAAACCTTCACATTTTACGAATGATTTGATGGCGGTATTGCCAAAAAGCTTTATTGTGGCAAATGCAGCAGAAAGCTTTCCGGGCCATTGGAAAGATAATATTTTAACAGAATATGAGCCCCATAAAGTTTTGATGGGTGTTGCGCTTGTGTGTTTAGCCACAAGGTCACATCATGGTTGTGTTGTTGTGCATGGAAATGCCAAAAAAAGCTATGAATCGTTGCGAAAGGCAAGAAAACTAGCCTATGAGAAAGGACTGATAGGACCTCAATCGTCAAGCGCTATTACCATTAGCATTCGGCGAAGCAGTGGTCTATTGTCCTGCGCTGAAGATACTGCTCTTTTGGCTCATCTAGAAGGAAAGCGCCCTTTACCAGAAAATAATAGAAAACTTTTTAGAAAGACTGCTTTTGTGAGAAATGTGGAAACATTTGCATCATTGGGAGGTTTGCTAAAAAAAGGGTATAAGTGGTGGAAGGATAAAGGTGTGGAGCCATGTGTGGGAACAAAAATATTTTCTATTTCTGGTCGTGTGTCAAATCCCACTGTTTTTGAAGAAGAGTATGGTGCTGGTATGATTGCATGCATTGAAAATTACGCTGGTGGTGTGCAGAACTCTTGGAGTGATGTGCTTTGTATTTTTCCTGGTGGTATTTTTTCACAACCTCTATCAGCGCAGTTTTTTCAAAAAGCATTTTTGGATGAAGGGTGTTTGAAAAAGTTGGGATCTAGCTTGGCTGGTGGCAGTCTTATTGTCTTAGAAAAGAAAGACTCTTTGTCAGATTTTGTTCACAAATCTCTCATGGCTTATCAACAAGAAAGTTGTGGCATGTGCCCTTCTTGTCATGGTGGTATTTCTTATGTGCGTGATCAAATTAACGACGATGCTCCGGAAAAAGAAATCAGAAAAAATATTGATTTTATAGAGAATAATGCTTTATGCTCGCACGGTGTTTTTGCAGCGCAGTTAGCCAGAAGTTTTTTGCATAAAAAATGGAGAGGCCTTTAGTGTCGCAGGTAACCATTTACATTAATAGTAAGCCCATTGAGGTTTCAACATTAGCGGATAATGTTTTGCACGCTAGTATTTTAGCTGGGAATCCTTTATCCGAATCTTGCTATCATAATGGTTTGAAAGCGGTGCACTGTACGGGGTTTTGTGCTGTATATTGCCGTGCAGAAAAATCAGTAATGGCTGCATGTAAATTAAAAGTTTCCGCTGGTATGTATATTGATACAGAGCATAAAAAAGTGAGAGAAACATGCCAACGTCTGCTCACATTTTTGCTGCGCAACCATCCTTTGGAGTGTCCTGTATGTCCTAAAAATGGAGAATGTTTTTTGCAAGATGCGGTGATGCACTATGGTGTGTGCAATGAGCAGGTTATGCAGTTTTCACATATTAAAAAAGAGCAGAAATTTGGACAATTTCTGACAACATCAATGAATAGGTGCATATCTTGTGGCTTGTGTATTTCTTTTGCTCAAGATGTTGTAGGATCCAATATGATCGGCGTTGGGTATATGGAGAAAGGATTGGAGTTGTTGGGTTTTGGAAATGCGAACTCTCCCTCTATTCTTTCAGGTAATTTATCCGATGTGTGCCCTGTGGGCGCTATTGCAGAAAGAATGACGTTACGTGGCATAGGCGCTAAAAGAATACAGACGTTTGAAGGATTAGATTTGCATGATGGTTGTGCAACACCTTTAAGCATAGGGGTGGCTGATGACCGGATTATTTTTGTAAAGCCACTTAAAAAAGAGGGAAGATATCGATGGATTTCTGACAAAGCGCGCTTTGGATTTGATGGATTTAGTGCAAATCGTTTAACTCAGTCAACTGTGAGCGCAAATAATAAAAAAATTGTTTCATCACTCCATAAGATAACGCATTACTTATGCGATATTTTAGATCGAGCAGGTAGCGACCGCTCTTGCTTACTGCTTGGCCCCTTTGTTGATTTAGAAACATTATTTGTTTTAAAGAAATTTTCGAAAAAGTTTGGTATTAAGTATATTAGCAGCCATTCTAAAAAAATACCTATGGCTTTTTCTAAATATTCTTCTGCATATACATTCGGCGGAAAACTATCCAGATTGTATGAAGCAGATGCCATAGTGATTGTAGGTTTAAGGCCTATACAAGAGGCGCCTTTGCTGCATACAATGCTGGTGGATCATTATCGCAAGAATGGCACCCCTATATTGGCCATGAGCCACCCATTTTTTATGCCCTATGGAAAAAACGTTGGGCCACAATCTGCGCATCTGGGCGCGATGCTTTCAGGAGCAAGTCCATATATGGATATGCTCCTGAAAGCGCAAAAACCATTATTTATTTGTGGGTATGACGCTTTAAGTTCGCACTATGCGGATGCTCTTTATCAAGCGGTGCGCATTGTGGCTATGACGCATAGCAAAGACCCATCTTGGAACCCGATTGCGTTTATACCGCCAAACACAACATTTGTTGGACAGTATGATATGCAGTTGTGCGATCAAGGTTCTGATGGGCTAACGGGATATGGAATTCAAAAATCTTTGCAGACAGGATATTTGAAAATGGCTTTTCTTTTTGGATTTGACCATGTGCCATCAGGGATAGATCAAAAGTGTTTTGTTGTTTATCAAGGCACACATAAAACAGCTGCTTCAAACGTAGCGCGTGTGACGATACCTGCTTATTCACATGTAGAAAAAAATGGTCTTTACGTTAATGCTGAAGGACAACTGCTGCGTGCGCAAAAGTCCGTGGAACCTTTAGAGGGCATGTGCGATACGATTGGTTTTCTGCAAGGAATGATGCGTAACGTTGATGCGCAGTACTACGCTCAGGATCGTCTGGAAATAGGAGAGATGTGCTACAGATATTATGCAGAGCATTATGGAGAAAGTGGAGAAAAGCGCGTGCAGGATAAATCGACTCTGACACCCGTAGAGGTTGTGCCAGAGACATGGGGTACATCTTTAAAGCATTATTATGCCACAGACTCTCTTAGTATGGCTTCCCAGAATTTGCAGAAGAATGCAAAAAAAATGTTATGGCATAACGAAGAGGAAGGGGTATGGTAGTGTCTAGTGCGCATTTTTTTCTGTGTTTATATCTCCATGTTTTTTTGTCTTATGCCATACAAAAAATGTTTTCTTCTCATAAGAAAATAAGAATCTCTGTATACAAGTATACATTTTTGGGGCCGTTTTTGCGTTTTGTAGAAAGATTATTTTTTATGATTATTGGAGCGTGTGCGCTGATTGCTGTATGGGGTGTGTTAACGCATTTGTGTTTAAAAAGAGCAGCTTTTCTTTATTTCTGTGGCTTGCGATTCGCGATGATGCTGTTCGTTGCCCTCATATCTCAAGGAGAAAAAATATTTTTTATAGAAAGGACTGCATCTTGGTTTCTTGGAACATTGTTAGGATGTTGTGTGTTTGGTGTTTATTTGTATGGTGCAGATTGTATGGGGAGAGATTTGGTGTTGTGCATTGTGATGATGTTTGTTCCTTATATGGATTCTGTTTTCACCTATAATATTTTTGCTGAAGAAAAACAGAGATTTTTCCAAAAGCCGTTTTTTCTTTACCTGTATCAATCAGGCATGGCTTTTGCCTTAGGAAACATTCTGAATCAGCCTTGGGGGTATGTTGTTAGCGTTATTTACGTTTTGATTGGTGCTACACTTCATCAAATTATACCAGCAGTCTTTTCTTGGACTAAAACTACGATCTATATACTTGCAGCCATGGTAGTTGTTGGTAGTTTAGGTATTGCCATGAGCATTTTTCGTATGGGGGTTTTGTATCTCACTTAGTCACTCGCATGTTATGATAGTAGAGGGGACGCATGCAAGCATTGATTAAGCGTTTGACGAAACGCATCAAGAAGAAGGGATTTATTCCTTTTGTCAAAAGGTTGCCTGTGCTGCATCGTTATGAATCTACTCAAGAAGGTCGCTGCGTTGGTTGTGGAATATGCGCAGATATTTGTCCGGCACTTGCTATAAGTGTGGAAGCTTCTGTGCAAAAGGACGGTCTCACTAATGTGGAGGAGTTTCTCTTTGATACAGGGCGCTGTGTGGATTGTGGATTGTGTGTGGAGGCGTGCCCAGTGAGCGCTATTGATTTTATCCCTCTGCAAGCTGATAGTGTTGTGTATGGACAGGTTTTGAATCAAGAAGAATTGTTGGAATTGGGAAAGCGTAAATCATGATAAGTATGCTGAATTTTTCCTGTGCCTTAGTTGTTTTTGGCGCGTTGTATTCTTTTTTTACAAAAGGAAGGCAGCGCTTTTTTGCAGAGATGATTACTGTTACGGGCATGATTCTTCAATGTGTGCTCTCAGGTCAGGATATGCTAGCTTTGTTGTTTGCGTTTGGTTTTAGCTTGCTTTTTATCATTGCGTTTTCTTTAACGCAAGAGAAGGACTGTTGGGGTGATTGGCGCGCGCTGATTGCGGTTATTTTTGTCTTTGTTGCTACGATTTTTTTCCACGACACTTCTTCGTGTTGTGCGAGGAAAATGCACAACGCTTTTATGATTCTTTTGCGCGATCATAGAGAAGTTCTCCTATTTTTAATGGCAATGTTTTACGCGATTTTTCTTCTCTGCTTGCAAGAAAGTGAAAAGACTTCTTTGAACACACTAAAAAACAAAGAAGGTCAAAAGATATGGAAATAATCTCACTGACTCTTTTCCTTTGTGGTGTGATCGGTTTTTTTGTTATGCGCGGATCTGTACGCGTTTTCTATATTACTCTTGTTGCTATGAGTGCGTGTTGTGCCAACATACTCACAAGCTGGTGGCCTGAAGGTCACTTCTTATTAGTGACCTTTATGCTTTTTTATCTGCTTGCTGCCTTAATGGTGTGTGCATTTTTTGTGAGGAAGCAATGATAGACGTTCGTATTTTTTGTGATATATATACGCTGTTTTTTCTTGGGTCAGTGTGTTTGGCCTCTTTTATTTATTTCTCCATGAAGGATGTGGTGTGGTGTGCACTGAGTGCTTCTGTTCTTTGGGGAGGATTGGTTTGTTGTTCAAATGTATACAGCGTTGTGTTTACACTGTGTAGTTTTGCGATGCTTGTGCACAAGAACTTTGAGAGGCCGAAAACCATAGCGTTCTTTTTGGGATTTTGTGTCTGTGTGGGCACCAATTATTATTGGGGATGCGCTGAAACAACACTGCTTGCATCTTCCTGTGTATGGATTGGGGTTGCACTGATGTATACGCTGTGCAACACATGCAAATCAAAAGATCACCTTATATTTTATATGGCTTTGAGCATTTCTGTGGTGATGATTTTCGAAAAATTTTATGTTTTGAGTCCATGGCTTGCGTGTGGTGGAGCAATGCTTTTATTTGTAAGAGCGCTTTTTAGCGCAGTGGTTTTAAATTTTCAAACAACAATGCTGTATAACATGGTGGCGGCTATGGGCGTGTGTTACGTTTATCGCGATGCGGTGGTGCTATACGATTGTTGGAGAATTGCATTTGGTTTGATTGCTCTGCAGCCAGCATGCCTTTTTTGGTGTGCTGGAGCATTGCCGCTGAAACCTATATACAAAGCTCTGAGCAACTATGTTTGTTTGATGGGTGTTGGAGGCGTTTGGGCCCCTCTTTTAATATCGTACAACCCTCATCATAGTGCACGCATTTTGGAAATGATTGTGCTAGCAACGCTAGGTGTCTCGCAAGGGGCGGGGTTGCGTGCGTGTGTATGGCCTAAAAATCGAGTAAACATCCAGTCATGCACTGCTGCGTTTGTGGCGCTTTTTGTTGTTGTGGTTGGTGCTTTTATGTTGTGGCTTAAAGTGTTGCCTTGCGCATGGGAAGGTGCTCAAAAATTAGCGCTTGTTGGTATGCTTTTGTTTTATATAGGAACTGTTTTTGTTGGATGGATGGTGCGCGGGCAAGGCGTGAGGCGCCTTGTTTCTACACCTAAAATGCCACGCCTCTCATGGCGTTGGCCTTTTGTGCTTTCGTTATCGCACACCTCTCCCAAAACAACATTTTTGTTAGTGGTTTTCTCCGTGACATTATGCGCGCTTTTGTGGGTGGTTTATGCCCCTTTATAATATAGCTTTGGGTATTATATGCTTTTATGCTTGTGGATCCTTTCTCTATAAGCGACAATTGCTTTTGAGTTTGGGGTCTGCGTTTTTGTGTATCTCTCTATTTTTGCCGGATTGGTGGTCTTTGGTTGCGTATTCTGGGGGTGTGATGTGCCACACTGTCAGGCAAGGATTGCGTGGATGGAGTCCGTATCGCTTGGTGGGTGTTATGCACCAAGCCCTTTTTCTTACAACAGTTTATTATGACTATGATCCTTCTCGCGGGGCTTTTTACGCTTGGTGTATTGCTTTGATTGGGACATTGTTTGCGAATGAACAAAACAACATAAAATGGACTGAGAGCTGCCTATTGGAAGTTGCACTTATTTTGTACTCTGCGTTGTTGTGTATGAAAACGTTGGTGCTAGAGCTGCCAGATAGCATGTTTTTTGTAAGCACCTTGTTTGTGGCTTTGTGCATTGTGGCGCGCGCTCTCTCTCTTGCGCATGTTATTTTAATTGTGATAGGTGTGATAGCGCAAGATTCTTGTGTGGTTATCATGGCTGGTATAAGTTTATGGCTGTATAATGCTTTTGATTGTATGATCTCCAAAGAACGTATGAGTATTCCTTTTGTGGCGCTTTTGCTCTTTGCTATGATTGCTGTGCTGCAGTGTGATGGGTTTGTTCTGTTGAGGTTAATGATGATGATGCTTTTGGCGTGTGTGTGCACTTTCGAGCGCCACCATAACCAAAGAATGCGATGGGATGTAGGAGTTCTGGTTTGTTTGTGTGGGTTAATTTTGGTAGGTAAGGTACAGTGGTTGAATTGTGTTACATTGCAGCACTTCTCTTAACCCTCACGCTGCGGTTGTTTGGTAATGCCTCTTTTTTTGAGGAATGGCGGCATACCTTGTGGGGAGTGGTGTTGTTTTCTGTGTGTGCGTGGTCTGTATGGGAAGGGCAGTATTTCTCTGCACTAATGCCGATAGGTTTGCTGATTCTTCCTTTATCAATTTGGGGGTTAGAGCGCTGCTTGCTGTATGCGATGACGCTAACGCTGTGGGGTGCTCACTTAGACAGCATCACCTCTGTGATAGGTATGACCTATGTGCTTTTCCTCTTGCATTATAGCGTTTCGGTGTGGAGAAACGTGCACAGTAAGCAAGACATCCTTCAAACATTTTTTATCATGACAGTGATGATGACTGCTATGGTCATAATGGCGCTCTTGCATCAATGTCTTTCAATGAAGGTGGTATTGGAGGATCGTTGGTCTTATCTCTTGTGCGCTTTATACATTCCTTTTATTGCGATGCCGCCATTTCCTGAGTCCAAGCGCTCTTATGAATATTGCTTTGACACACAAGAAATGGGGCATTGGATACTGCGTATTTGTGTGGGTGTATCGCTGTTCTTTTCTGCTCAAGTTGCGCACATCCATTTTGTTTGGATATTAGTTTTTCTTGCATGTATTGTAACCTATCTCTATAAACGCGGAAGCGTTTGGGAGCAGATGATGGTGTGCGGATGGCTGTGGATCATTGCCTCTTTTTATACTGTCCATATTATTCACGCTTGTTTTTTTTCTGCGCTGTTTATTTTGTTCTTTTTGGGAATTTTAAGCCTGAGGCGTTATCAAAAATGGAAAGAAGCCAGTTGGTTGCTTTTATGTTCCTTATATTTGCAACATATGTGCTTGATCCTCTATGTTTTGCCAGCTAACACTCTTTTGTTTGGCCATGCGCTTTTGTATGTTAGTATCGCGTTTACAATTTTTAGTATTTGCATATGCTTTGCGTTGCAAGGCTATGGTGTGCGGAGTGTTGTAAGAAAAAATAGCGGCGCTCTTGCTGTGCAAGCAGCTCTGTTTTTTTTCTTTGCAGGTTTGGGTGTTTTTTTGTTAGGAAAAGGTTATGCGCTATAGCTATTACTCTTCTTGTACATCCACCATGGACATAGGGCGTCAATTTGTATCAGAAAATCCATGCCACTCTCACACATTTGTAGCGCGCAAGCAGTCGTCCGGAAGAGGGCAGTTTGGTCGTTTATGGTTGTCTGAAGAGGAAAATTTGCATATGAGTGTTTGTTTGCGCAGTGACCTCAGTGCTCAGAAGATGGTTGTTTTGGCTTCTGTCATGATGGTGCGTGTATTAAAGCAATTTTGTCCCATGCAGATAAAATGGCCTAACGATCTTTATGTGGGTGATAAAAAAATAGCGGGCACACTCATTGAAACCCATTATCCGTGGCATATCGTTGGAGTTGGTGTGAATGTTGTGCATGCGCCTTGTGAGCGCAGCACATCTTTACGCCATGAATCCGGTTTTGTGGCATGTAAGGAAGGTATTATACATAGTTTTGCTTCTGCTATTGAAGCGTGGTGTGTGCAGCCGAAACCAGAAAGTTGCCTAATCGATGAATGGAACCAAAATGCCTTGTATATTAATGAATGCGTTAAGGTAGAGCGGCCAGGAGGTAGTTTTGAGGGTATATTTGTGGGAATTCACAACTGTGGCGCAGCTATGGTGCATGCAAAAGGAGAAAAAATACTTGTAAAAATAGGAAATTTATCGCAAATTTGAAGTTATAGCGATTGTGCGATACTAGTGGTATAATGAGTCATAGAGGCGGGGTGATAAAAACACTTTCTGCGTTACAAAAGTTGAATAATGAAGTTAAAATTACGAGAGGATAGGCTATATTTTTGGCCTGTTAGCGGTTCTGGACAAATTGGAAGGAACTTTAATCTTTATGGATTTTCAGGGGAATGGATCATCGTTGATTGGGGCGTAAGCTTTAATCAAGGATCAGGTGTTGACATTGTTTTCCCAGACCACACTGTACTAGCTGGGCTGAAAAAGAATTTGAAGGCGTGCATTATTACGCACGGGCATGAAGACCATTATGGTGCGCTGCATCATTTTTGGAAAGATGTGCGCTGTCCTATTTACGCGACACCCTTCACAGCAGGTATGATCAAATATCAGTTTGAAGACAATGGAGTTTCTTATGAAGATGGTGACGTTAATGTTGTCAAGCTTCAACAAGATATAGAAATATCTAAAAACTTTACGGTACGATTTGTTCCTGTGAACCACTCGATTCCTGATGCGGCCGGTGTGTATATCAAAACGCCAGAAGTGAAGGTTTTTCATACAGGTGATTGGCGTATTGATCCGGAGCCTATTTTAGGTAGACCTACGAAAGAATCAGACTTTAAGAAAATTAAAAGCGAAGGAGTTGATATCCTTGTGTGTGACTCTACCAGTGTTAACACACCAGAGCATCAAGGGTCTGAAACAGAAGTTGCCCGGAACCTTCTGAAGATTTTCGCGGAAAACAAAAAGAAGAGAATCTTTGTGGGGTGTTTTGCCTCTAATGTAGAGCGCATGATGAGTGTGGCGGCAGCGGCTAAAAAACATAAAAGAAAACTATGTTTGTTAGGTCGATCATTTAGCAAAACATACACTGTTGCAAACGATTTGAATTATTTGAAGAATTTTCCAGAAGTGGTGACGCCGCAAGAAGCGGCAGATATGCCAGATCATGCTATAGCATTTGTATGCTCTGGCAGCCAAGGTGAAGATCGCGCTAGCCTGTCTATGATTTCAGGAAAAAGGCATCGATTTATCAATTTCACTCCTAACGATATAGTGGTCTTTTCTTCTCGTAATATTCCAGGTAATGAAAAGAGAATTTCTGATCTAAAGAATAACATAGAGTTGTGCGATGCACATGTCATTAGCAATGACGATCTTCTTGTACACGTTTCTGGACACCCAAGCCGTGCTGAATTGCTCCAAATGTACAAATGGACTAAGCCAAATGTGGTGATTCCAGTGCATGGAGAGTATTATCACTTGGCGGCGCAAAAAGCTTTGTCTGAAAAAGCAAAAATGATTTCAGTTCGCACGCAAAACGGCCACCTGTATGAATGCTCAACAGATGATGTGCAGAACGTTATGCAAGCTGAAGTGAAAACGTTTGGTATGGATGGAAAGCGTGTTATCTCTATGGATAGCAGCGTCCTGCGTGCGCGTGACCGAATGGGAACGCAAGGAGTCGTGGTTGTCAATATTCCTTTAAGTGGATCAGCTACTCCTGATAACGTTTATGTTTCAGCTTGCGGTGTCTGGGAGGACACCGAGCTGGATGCAGGGCTTGGTGTATGTGTGAAAAAATGTATACAAGCCAGCAGTAAAATGTCTCTAGGAGCTGTAGCGGCTGCTATCAAGGGAGCCGTTGTGCGCTGGGTTCGTTATAACGTTGGCAAAAACCCTATTGTGATTGTTGCACACCCCGATATAACCTTTCAGCGCTCTAACGCGCGTGGTGATCGTCATAATGATCGTGATCGTGGTGATCGTGGTGATCGTCATGGAAATGATCGTGATCGCAACGGTCGAAGGCGGCGCTCCTCGCGTCCTGTGCATGGAAATGTAGCGCAAAAAGAAAATCAGAGCGATAATATTGGTAACATCAAACCTACAAAAGGTAATAAGCGTACTGCAGAGTCAGGAAATACCCTGTCAGGAAATACCCTAAAAAAAGAGAAAGATCCTTATGCAGATATTATCGCTAAATATATTGATGAATAATATCTAGAGGAATATGTTAAAAAATAATGCACCCCAACGGATCGGCTTTTGGCCGGCCGTGTGGATGCTTGTTGGCAATACGGTGGGTCTTGGCGTCCTTGTATTGCCTAAAATCGCTCATGACATGGGTATAATAGGAGTAGTAGCAAGCGTGTTTGTTGGGTGTGGTGCACTTGTTCTAGCGATGTTTTTTGCGAAATCTGCGCGTGTACTTCCCTCAGTTAGTGGGCCGGCGTCCTTCGTTTATTTAACAGGGCGCAATATTCTTGGTAATGCGGTGTTGGCTATTTATTGGTTTGCGACTGTCTTAGGAACATCGTATATCGTTGCGCTTTTGATCGATGAAGTATTGGGAATTGCGCCGCAATGGCAATATATTCTTTTGGGCTTTTCATTCATTTGGTGTATCACTTTAACCCAAATACGGTCAGTGCAAGAAGTGGGATGGATTCAAAGCGCTTTAGCTTTGATGAAATTTTTTCCTTTATGTGGTGCTGTTATGTGGGCATGTACACATTCATCAGATATTCTTTCGTACACATGGAGTATGCCAGAATCCTCTTGCTCTAAAGTGATGGGCGCATCCGTTATTTTGATGTGGTCATTCATAGGAATTGAGAGTGTGAGCACAATGGTCAAAAACGTTCGAAACAAATACATTGAGTCATCTACCTTTACTGGTGTCATGATAGTGGTTGTTTTGTATGTCAGCGTTGCTGTTTCGGCTATTGTTTTGCTTCCCGCAGGAGCAGATCTTAATGACAAAACAGCTATGCCGATGCTGCTATCGGCCGTTTATGGCGACTGGGTGCATACATGTTTTTCGGTTTGGGTTATTGTGATGATTACCTCTTCTATTTATGGATGGTTTTTTTTGCAAGGATCTTTGGCTAAATCGTTGGCTCAAACAGGGTTCTTGCCTGCTGTGTGCAAAAAAGAACGTTCTGGATCACCCTTTATAGGTTTGATGCTCTCTGGTACATGTATGAGCATTTTAACAGTGCTTGCATCATTTGATCTTGTGTACTGGCGCGATATGTTTGTGCTTGTGACATCACTCAGTGTCTTGGTGTGCTACGGATCGGCGGTAATAGCCGTTTTGTTTGGTGGATTAATGACAGATTTTCCGCAGCTAAAAAAGCAAAAGCCCATAGCTTGGGCTTCTCTTATTTTTGTGTTGTTAGCTGTTTTGGGATCTATTAATACCATCGAGGTGCTTATAGCAGCATGTTTATGGGCAATCGCAGTGAGCATATCTTATAAACGAAATCCGCTTAATGTAAAAAAGTGACGCGCTAGCAATAAGCGCGTCACTTTTTGAAAGCATGTGACTAAGCATTTCTTCGAGCGTTTTTCGGCATATGGCTAAGCATTTCTTCGAGCGTTTGAGCGTGTGCTACTCTGCTAAAAAGATCGACAGCTGGCTCTGCTGTGCCCTGAGAGCTTGCTGGTTCTGTGCTATCTGTGTCCTCAGTGTGAAATAGATGTTCACGGGTCAGTAAATTACTTACATCGAGCTCCGGTTCACCATCCGTTTCTTCATGTTCTGCATATTCGCTTCCTTTTGAATGAGGGTTTTGTGCCGCATCGAAGAATGGACCAGGAGATATGCTAGAGTTAGCGAGAATTGCGACTTGAGGTGCTTGAGTCATGCTTTCGCTCTGCAAAAAGCGATAAGCTGCAAGGTGATGAACGCGTTTGTCTAGAGAGGCTTCTTTCTTATCCTGCAGATACTTCAATTGATCGTCGATTCTTTTTTTAGCCATGTGTGGTTTGCAGTCTTCTAAAACAAATCCAGGGTGAAGGAGGCATGGTTGTCCCCATGAGAAAAATGATTCTTTCTGATCCGTAGGTGCTTGTTCTGTTTTTGCTACGGATGCTTCTTGTGTGCGAGATGAATATGCACCACGTGTATCAGTCGCTATAAGGGTGTCTAAGTTTGTTTTCTCTTTCGCTGAAGCTGCTTTGGCAGCTTTTTGCGCATCGCGAAAAAGCGCGAAGGCAATATATCCTAAAAGTTGACCGCTTGTTTTGCGCTGTAACGCAGTAATTTTTTTCTCCTTTACTGCCAATACTCTTGTGGACAAGAAGCTTGTAACACCATCTGGGGTGAATTCAACGATACGACCGGATAAACCTTTGACAAGATAGAGTCCTGCAGCCATAACTTCATTTGGAACCTCTTTGCTTATGCCGTTAATTGTGAATACGAATTTACCACTTGGGGATAAAGAGGTATCAAGGCGACCAGTTGTTTCAGGGGCAGCGTTGCGCATAGATTCTTGCAATAATTGTATGTGCATCCATGTGTTTCCATTTCCATTTCCTTGAAGTGAACGAGAAGCTTGTTGAAACATTAATTTTCCTATGATATCAGCAGGGACTGTGTGTGTGAGCAAACATTGAATATGCGGCACATTCCTGAGTATAGGTTCGAAATGATTGGTCATAGCGCCTTCAAGAGGGAAGTAATATTGCATATAATTATTTAAGCGCGCAAACGCATTTGATGATTGCATTGCCCCTGCCTTGTCCTTTGTATCAAAGGGGTTCTTAATTTCTAGACCTGCTATATTTTCTCCAAATAATGCAGTGTTTTCATCTGGTTTGAAGGTGAAGAAACTGCCGATTTTGGCAAGGTGGGCACTATGTTCTGGTAGTATAACACGGC
The DNA here is from genome assembly GCA_002238905.1 of Alphaproteobacteria bacterium bin98. Classification (GTDB taxonomy): domain Bacteria; phylum Pseudomonadota; class Alphaproteobacteria; order Bin98; family Bin98; genus Bin98. The sequence goes on from MPNG01000002.1 coordinate 26,468, forward strand.
CTAATGCTGTTGTTTCACCCAGCTGATAATCTGCTGTTGTGGAAAGTTGTTGAGACAGCGCTGCTGCTGAGCTAGTTTGAAATCGGAGATCGTCCGCTTTCTTCTTTGCCTCTTGTGCTGCCGCTCTTGCTCTTTGCATTGCTTCGAGATGCTCCTTCATTTCACCGTCTTCTTGGGGGGTGAGAAGTGCCTTTTGAGGCTGTGATTTGCGAAAAACCGTAATCCCGCTGACCTCTTGTGCCGCAGAGGCAAATATATGCGTTGTAAAAAAAGCTAAAATAATGAACATAGTTACTCCCAAAAAAATGCTGTCACTAAGTTTAAAGTATGTCAATGTGTGCGGCACAAAATCTCTGCTTCAGTTTTTTAGCTTAATGAGCATTTTGCATGTTATTGGTTTGTGCTTTTATATTGTGTCTAACGAAAAAGCTGATATTAAAAAAGAAAACACTAAAGAAAAAAAGCAGAAAATGCTTTATTGGTCGGGACGAGAGGATTCGAACCTCTGGCCTCCTGGACCCAAACCAGGCGCGCTAACCAGGCTGCGCCACGTCCCGACACGATGTAATTTTGACATACATTTGGCCTCTTGGCAATCGGTTGTGCTGTAGAGGGAGGCGTGCTAATATTGACAGTCAGGGCCCCTGTGGCGGAATTGGTAGACGCGGCAGACTCAAAATCTGCTGTCTTTTGACGTGGGAGTTCGAGTCTCCCCGGGGGTACCAGAGGATGCATGAGAGTAAACATTATCGTGACCTTATTGCCATAGGTTTTGCATCTTTTTTGGAAAGCTTTATATCACCCATGCCTGTAGACCCAGCGCTGATGATTCTTCTGATCAAAAAGCCAGAATGGAAGCATCATTTATGGATTGTGGTGTCGCTCACATCGGTGTGTGGTGGGATTGTTGGTTATGTCTTGGGCGCAGTATTCTTCTCTGTTTTGGCTCAACCTATTATAGAGTTTTACTGTCTCAATACTTCTTTTGATGCTTTTGCGAATCTTGTTCATGAGTATGGTTTTTACGCCATGCTCTTGAAGCCTTTTTTGCCATTTCCATTTAAATTGGCGGTGATGGTTTATGGTTTTACGGGATATAATTTTTGGCTTTTTTTGTTAGCAACTTTGGTCTCTCGTCCTCTTCGTTTTTGCTTTGTTTCCTTTCTGATGGTGAAGTTTGGAATGCGCTATCGCGATTGGCTTTTAAAACATGTTTGGTTGATCAAGCTTCTTTATGTCGTATTTATATCTGGCTTCATGGTGTTTTTGGCTTTCAAATGCTGAGTTGTGTTACAATGTCCCTGTGAGTAAGGGACACTACAAGCCAAAAAATTGGACAGATAAAGCTGCATGGTGGCTGATGTGTTTTTTGCGGGCACCTCGTGATCTTATTTTTCGCAATCGTTTAGAGCATCATTTGCTGCTGGGTGAAACCATTGCAGCTGTGCCAGGTATGGTGGGTGGAGCTCTTCTGCATTTTTCGTGTTTACGCCGCATTCGTGATGATGAGGGATGGATCCAAACTATGTTGGAGGAAGCGAAAACAGAGCGCCAACACCTTCTTTCCCTGCACGCACTCATTAGGCCTAACCTTTTTGATAAAATCATCATTTTTAGTATGCAGTTTACTTTTGTTCTGCTTTTTTTTCTTTTATATGTGTTTGGCCGTAAATCGGCGCACCGCTTTGTTGGATATCTTGAGGAAGACGCCATAGAAGTTTATGAGCAGTATTTGCTGGTGCTGAAACAACAGCCAAAGAAAAATGTTCCTGCGCCAGAGATAGCCTACCAATATTGGGAGTTTTCTGGAAAGGTGAAATTAGATGCTATGATTAAGGCGATTATTAAAGATGAAAAGCGTCACCGTGATACTAACCATGAGTATGCGGACAAATTAGCACATTAAATAAAAAGGTATTTTATGAATTGGATCACAAACGTTGCTTTACCCAAAATTCGCAAAAAACAAATGAAAGATGATGGTGGTGATGCGTTATGGCAAGCGTGTCCTGCTTGTGAGCAAATGCTGTTCACCAAATCTTGCCAGGAGCGCTTATGGGTTTGTGAGCACTGTGAGCAGCATTTGCGTGTTGGCGCGAAAGATCGTTTAGCGATGCTTTTTGATGAAGGTGGTTACGCAGAGATAGCATTGCCTTCTGTCCCGCACGATCCTTTGAAATTTCAAGACTTAAAGAAATATGCGGATCGTTTGAAGATTGCCCGCAAAAAAACAGGATTGCAAGACGCTTTGCTTTCAGGATTTGGGTCCTTGATGAATCATCAGGTTGTGATAAGCGCGATGGATTTTTCTTTCATGGGTGGTTCAATGGGATCTGCTGTGGGTGAAGGCTTTATCGCGGGTGTAGATAAGGCTTTGGATGTAGGTTGTCCATTTATTGTGTGTACATCTTCCGGGGGGGCGCGTATGCAAGAAGGTCTTGTCTCTTTAATGCAAATGGTTCGCACCACTATTGCTGTGCAAAAATTGCGTGAGCACTCTTTGCCGTTTATCACTCTGTTGGGTGATCCTACCACCGGTGGTGTGATGGCATCATTTGGTATGCTGGGTGATTTTTCTATTTCAGAGCCGACCGCTTTGTTGGCATTTTCGGGAGCTCGTGTGATTAGCGGTACAACATCTGAGCAGCTACCTGAAGGATTTCAAAGCGCTGAGTATTTGCTTCAGCATGGTATGATAGATCAGATTGTTCCGCGCTCTGAGCAAAGAGAGGCGCTTAAAAATATTTTAGATGTCTATAAGTCTTCCAGAAATGTTGCTTGAAGGCGCTTTTTCTGGGATAATGTCAAAGATAAGGTGGGGTGTATAGCTCAGCTGGTTAGAGCGCTACGGTGACATCGTAGAGGTCGCTGGTTCGAATCCAGCTATACCCACCATAACGCACATGCTTCAAAAAACTTTCGGTGTTGATTTGAGGGGCATGGAGGAAAAACCGAAAAGGAAACAAAATGTATAAAACTTCAACAACATTAAATGAATTATTAAACGCTGGTGTTCACTTTGGGCATCATCCAAAAAGATGGCATCCTAAAATGCGCCCATATATTTATGGGGAAAAAGCCAATGTACACATTATTGATCTTGGAAAAACATTTGTTATGCTCCAAAATGCAATGGAGGCTTTGTCTGACGTAGTTGTGCGTGGTGGACGTGTTTTGTTTGTGGGCACAAAAAGACAAGCAACAGAAGTTGTGGCTTTGGCGGCGCAGCAATGTGGGCAACACTTTGTTAATACGCGCTGGTTGGGAGGAACGCTTACAAACTGGCAGACTGTACAAAAATCTATTGTCCGTATGGAAAATCTGGAGAAGCTTCTTGCGGATGAACGGCGCGCTCAAGCGATGACTAAAAAAGAGCGTATCCTTGTGGAAAGAGATTTGGCAAAGTTGATGCGATCTTTTGGAGGTTTGCGTAATATGGGTGGTTTGCCGGACATGCTGTTTGTGTTGGATGCTCATAAAGATATGTTGGCTGTGCATGAAGCGCGTATGTTGCGCATTCCCGTTGTTGCAATCACAGATACAAACGCTGACCCAACCTTTATTGATTACCCTATTCCTGGAAACGATGACGCTCGTAGCTCAGTGGAGCTGTATTGCCGAGAAGCGGTTGCTGCTATTTTGCATGGTCTTATCGCAGAGTCAGAGAGGCAGGCAAGCGCTGAAGCACTAGAGGAATCAGGGGAAATGTCTGAGAAGTCTAAGAAAGAATCTGGTAAAAAAGCGGATGGAGTAAAGGCTAAAAAAGCTTCTGCGCAAAAGGAAGTTTCTCCAAAGGCAGATGCAGTAAAGGCTGAAAAAGCTCCTGCGAAAAAGGAAGGCGCTCCAAAGGCAGATGCCGTGAAGGTTGAGCAATCTCCTGCGAAAAAGGAAAGCGCTCCAAAGGTAGATGCCGTGAAGGTTGAAGAAGCTCCTGCGAAAAAGGAAAGCGCTCCAAAGGTAGATGCCGTGAAGGTTGAAGAAGCTCCTGCGAAAAAGGAAAGCGCTCCAAAGGTAGATGCCGTGAAGGTTGAAAAAGCTCCTGCGAAAAAGGAAAGCGCTCCAAAGGTAGATGCCGTGAAGGTTGAAAAAGCTCCTGCGAAAAAGGAAGAAGCTCCAAAGGCAGATGCCGTGAAGGTTGAAAAAGCTCCTGCGAAAAAGGAAGAAGCTAAGGAAGCGGCGCCAAAATCTGCGTAAGTGATAGTTTTGAAGAGGAATGAAATGACAAAGATAGCATTAGAAGACATTAAGGCTTTGCGTGAGAAAACACACGCGCCAATGTCAGATTGTAAGAGCGCCTTAGAGGCTGTAGGCGGAGATTTGGAAAAGGCCGTGGATGAGCTTCGTAAAAAAGGGCTTGCTCTTATGGTGAAGCGTGGTGATAAAGAAGCTTCCCAAGGATTAGTTGGAGCTTACGCATCTGGCGCAGAAGGTGTGTTGGTGGAAGTGCGTGCTGAGACTGATTTTGTCGCGCGTAACGATAAGTTTCAAAAATTTGTTGATGATATGACAGAGTTGGCGTTTGAGCACAAATGTCAAAGCGCTGAAGACTTAGAGAAGGTTATTTACGCAGGTGATACAGTGAAGGCGGCATTGGCCGACCTTGTTGGGTCGATTCGTGAAAATATTACCTTTGGTCGTGTGAAGTATCTTTCTGTACAATCTGGAAGTGTGGGATCTTATGTTCATGATAAAGCATCGATGCGCGCTGGCCGTATTGGTGTATTGGTTGCAATTTCTGCTCCATCTTGCACCAATGATTTGGAAGACTTGGCAAAAAAGATGGCAATGCATGTTGCGGCAAGTAAGCCAGTATTCTGCTTTGATGCAGATGTGGACCAAGACTCTATAGCGCGTGAAAAGGCGCTGGCAGAAGAGCGTGCGCGTGAGAGTGGTAAGCCAGAGCATATTTTGCCAAAAATTATTGAAGGGCGTATGGCCGCTTATATGGATACAGTTGTTTTTGCGCGTCAAAGTTATCTCTTTGACTCTTCCAAGACAGTCATGGAGTCAGTGTCTGCGTCTCAAGATGGAGCAAGGCTTGAAGGGTTTGCTAGCTTAGCAATTAAAGGGTCTTAATGTACTTAGATGGTAGACGAATTCTCTATAAGTTGTCGGGAGAGCTTCTTTTAGGATCAGAAGGTGTTGTTGATGTTGCCAGAGTGCAAGATGTTGTTGATGAAATAGAGCAGATTTGTGCGCTTGGCCGTGAATTGATTGTCGTTTGTGGTGCTGGTAATATTTTGCGAGGTCGCAGCACCATAAATGAGTATGCAGAGCGTGCTCTAATGGATGCTGCTGGCATGATGGCAACGTATGTGAATGCCACTGTTTTGAGTGCTTATATGCTCCCGCGTGGTTTGAACAGTAAAGTGTTCGGTGTTTTTGAGGCTCCACAAGTTTCTCTTTATAAAGCTTCAGACTGCCTTCAGTCTTTGCATGAAGGAGTGATTTTCTTAGTGGGCGGTACAGGTTTGCCTTACTTTTCTACAGATACACTTGCCGCTGTGCGCGCAAGTGAGCTGCATTGCGATCTTTTTGTGAAGGCTACATCTGTGGATGGCGTTTATACTGCCAATCCTCATGATGATCCGCAAGCGCAAAAAATTGATACACTGACTTACCACTATGCAATCCAAAATGAATTGAATATTATGGACTTAGCGGCGTACAGTGTAATGGGGCAGAGCGGTGTGCCAACAGTAGTTTTCAATCGTGCTAAACACACATTACCACAGTTGTTGGAAATGAAGGTGCCGCACTCTCTGATAACGCAGGAGTAAAAAATGGATGAAAAACAAGTTGTAGAAGCATTGCAATGTGGCATGAAAAAAGCCATAGAGGTGTTTGAACAAGATTTAGCAGGACTGCGTACAGGTCGTGCTAATGTTGCTTTGCTTGATAAAGTGACGGTAGAGGTATACGGTGCTAAAACGCCTTTGAAGCATGTCGCGACACTTTCGGTTCTAGAAGCGCGCGTTTTGGGGGTGAATGTATGGGATGCGGGTAATATCCGAAGTGTGGAAAAAGCCATTGCAGAAGCTATTAACATCACTCCTGTAACAGAAGGCAATAACATGAAAATCATGATGCCTGATTTGAGCGATGAAGTGCGAAAAGATCTTATAAAAATGGCATCAACGCAAGCAGAAAGGGCGCGTGTTGGTTTGAGAAATATTCGCAGAGAGGCAATAGATTCTGTGCGGTCGCATGAAAAGAAAGGTGATCTTTCGGAAGATGAATCTCGAAAGTTGCAAAATCGCATTACAAAAGAAACCAATACTTTTGTTGAAAAAGTAGATGTGCTGTTGACTGAGAAAGAAAAGCGCATACAAATGGTGTAGGGCTTACGTTGCAAAAACATATTGCATTTATCATGGACGGCAACCGCCGTTGGGCAAAAAAGAACAACCTCTCTTTATTGAAAGGATACAGAGAAGGATTTTTGAATATTCAAACAGTTCTTTTGGAGCTTTTGAAGTATGATATATCCAAAGCCTCCTTTTTTGCCTTTTCTACAGAAAATTGGAAGCGTGATGTGAAAGAGTTGAATATTCTTGAAGATGTTTTTGAAAAAATGTTTGCAGAGCTTACAAATTTTGCCTCTGAGCATGGCGTGCGCATACGTGTAATAGGTGATATTTCTGGTTTTCGAGAAGGTGTGCGCAGAAAAGTCACGGAAATTGAAAATAATACAAAAGATAATACCAACATCTCTATTCAAGTGGCGGCTGGTTATGGTGGCAGAATGGATATTGTCGAAGCGGCGCGTGGATGGGCGCGTTCCGGTGGTGATCCTGAAAAACTGACAGAATCGGTGCTTCAGACTTTTATGCAGGCAGATTTTCTTGGCGATGTGGATATCCTTGTGCGCACAGGAGGCGCGCAAAGGATTAGTAATTTTTTGCTTTGGCATTGTGCGTACGCTGATTATTTTTTTCCCACAGCTCATTGGCCAGATTTTGGTGCTGAAGACCTTAAAAAAATTCTGGATTCCTATAACAATATAAAGAGAAATTATGGTGCGTAATGTTTTCTGATATTAAGTCACGCACAGTTTCAGCTGTTGTTTTGATAGGCTTTGTTTGTGGAATGCTGACTTTTGGAGTTTGGGGCATCAAGGTTGTGATGGTGTTGGTGGCTCTAGGCATGATGCATGAATGGCTGCGTATTTCTTCTTGTCTGCGTTGGAGTTATTTTTTAACTCAATCAGTTTCTATTTTTATTCCTTTATTAATTGTCTTTTTCCGTGAACCACTTTTGGCGGTAGGTGTTATGTTTTTGCTGGTAAGTAGTACAATATTTTTACGAGAAATTTATGGCGTTAGTATGCTTAAGGTGGCGCTGGGATCCTTGGTGATTGGTTTGCCTATATTGTCTGTTTTTTGCTGCTTGGCGTTATGCCAAAATGGATTTTTTATGGTGGTATGGAGTGCCTTGATTATTGCCGCAATGGATGTGGGAGGTTATTTTTGGGGATCATGGATTGGTGGCCCCAAACTGCTTCCCAAAATATCGCCAAATAAAACATGGGCAGGATTTTTTGGTGGTTTGATTTGCGCTATGGTTATTAGTGTGATTGCGTACGCCTACTATTTTGAAGACATGATGCCCGGTGGAATTTTGTGGAGAATTCTTATTTTAGGAGTATTAGCAGTGTGCGGTGATTTGTTTGAATCATGGTTTAAGCGCCTGCACGGTGTAAAACACTCCGGTAAGTTGCTTCCAGGCCACGGTGGTGTGTTGGACAGGTTTGATGGTTATATATTTACGATGCCAGGATTGCATTTATTACTTTATGTAGATGGATATTTTATGGTATCATTTGGTGAGTTTGAAAGGGTTCTATAGATGTTTGATGTGTTTTTCTCCACGGTGAATGCTGTTTTGCCGGGGCTTCTGCTTTTGACAGTATTGGTTATTGTTCATGAATGGGGGCACTGGGTGTTTTTGCGCCGTTACGGTGTTTTTGTAAACCAATTTTCTGTAGGGTTTGGTAAGGCTTTATTGAGCTTTACCGATAAAAATGGCACAGAATGGCGACTAAGCCCTATATTTTTAGGGGGATATGTTACTTTCCCATACACATTTAATGATATTCCGGATCGCGTTAAGGGCAAAGTTGATGCCCAAAGTGTTTTTAACGCTAAAGAGCCATACCAACGCGCCATGGTGATGTTAGGTGGACCTTTGGTTAATATTGTTTTGAGTTTTTTGATACTTGTTATATTTTCGTTTTTTTGTGGAACGCCTTCTAGCACAATCGTTAGCCCAGGAAGCTTTGAAGAAATTCAGGTAGGCGATAAGCTCTTGAGTATTGAAAACAAAGCGATTGATTTTGCAAACCCAGAGTGGTGTTTAAGAAAAATGCAAAACTTTTCGGTAGAGCGTAATGGATGCACGCATGAAGTACACTTGAAAACAGAGACATCTTTGCATGAGAAAGCTGTGAGTTTTGATATGCAGGGGGCAGGCACATGGGGTGCAGTCGTTTATGGTGGTCGTGTATTTTATTTTGGAGTAAAAAGGATGATGGGATTGCTCTCTCTTCTTTTCTCTGGAGATATTAGTAATTTACGAGGCATGCCTACAATTTTTAAATCTGCGACAAAGCGTTGGTCTGATGGTTTGGCGGGCTTTGTCCTTTTTTCTGCTATGATTTCTTTGAGCTTGGGCATTTTTAATTTATTGCCTATTCCTGCATTGGATGGTGGACACTTGCTATTATTAGGGATATCTGTGATTTTTCGCAAAGGTAAACCTCTTCCAATATTTTTAGAAAAAATAATTAGCTACGGATTTTTTGGTCTGCTAATGGCGGTGATTCTTTTTGTAAACATTCGCGATATTTGCCAATTAGAGTCGGTGCAGAAGTTATTTGCTTAGAGAGAGTTATGATTTTGTTAAGATTAATATTATTGCTACTTGTTTGTACAGTTTACGGAAAGATACGCATCAAAGGTAATGTTCGTATATCTAAGGATGCGATTTTAAATAAATTGCCTCCTTATAATGATGAGTTTTTGGATAAAATGGCTTTAGATGCGTATGTGAAATCGTTGTACGAAACAAATTTGTTTGCACAAGTTAATGCCTCCTATGATGCGGAAGGCTTGGTGATATCAGTATGCGAGCTTCCAAGCGTTAACAGCGTTACTTTTGAAGGTAACAGCGCTGTGGATGGCGCCGTTCTTGAAAAAGACTTAGGTATCAAAGAGCGACAAATTTTGTCTAAAGACCAGCTACGAAAGTCGCTTTTGCGGGTCTCTATGATTTATCGTCAAATGGGATTTTTTAAAGCACGTATTTTGCTAGAAGTTGTTTACCAAGATCAAAACCGTGTTGATATCATATTTAAAATTGAAGAAGGTCCTGCGGCCAAAATTACTGACGTTCTGTTTTTAGGGAATCAAGATTTTTCTTCTTTTGATTTGCGAGGTGTTGTTTCCTGCAAAGCTTTTTACTGGTGGCGTCTTCTGAAAAATGACTCACTCTATAATCCTGAAAACGCACATAACGATGCAGAGATTTTGAAAAACCACTACCAAAACCATGGGTATTTAGACTTTGAACTGAGTTCAATGAGCGCACAACTCTCTTTGCTCACAGAGGCCTTTACTTTGCTTTATAACATAAAAGAAGGGCGGCCGTATCGCGTGAAGAGTATTACGCTTGAAAATACACTTTCTGGTATACCTTCTCCTAAAAAGACAAAATATGTACTGCGAAAAGGCCGTACTTATCGTCGTGGTCAAGCTTTGGAAGATGTGGATCGCCTTGAGAGCTGGTTTGCTAAGCACGGTTATCCTTATGTGCACATTAAAACTATGCACCACAGATTGCCAAAATCTTTGGAAGTGAATGTGATATACAGAGCTTATGTTGGCCACCGCATTACCGTGCGCCGTGTCTCTATTGAAGGTAATAAGCGTACATACAATAGAGTACTTTATCCTTTACTGTCAGTCTGGGAAGGTGATTTGTTGGATAGTAGGCAGATAACAATATCCACACAAGCATTGGAGCATACAGGATTTTTTGAAAGTGTAACGTGTGAGAAAGATCCCGTGCCAGGTGAGCCAGATGCTGTAGACGTGCGCTTTATTGTGAAAGAGCGCTCGACAGGAGCGTTAGGTTTGCGTATGACGTACTCTGGGTCCACTGGTACACGTGCAGAAGCATACTTTGATGAACCAAATTTCCTAGGAAAAGGATACCTTTTGCGCACGCAAGCGGCGATGGGTTCGTACATATGGGATACTAGTGTGACCTTCTCAGATCCAGCGTTTTTAAACCGTAATCTTCTTTTTGGAGCAACCGTGCATCTTAGCGGAAAAACAGCACGTGATGTGAGTAAAGTTCAAACCCGTGATGCTTACACCGTTTATACCCGAGGTTTACGATTATTTATGGGCATTCCTCTTCGTAGGCATTGGACATTGCGTCCGACCTACGCGATTTCTTCTGAGAGCTTTGAAACAAAATATAGCCGTGTATACAGTATTAAAAAAGGTCAGTTTTCAAAGGAAAAACTGCTAACACAATCCTTGCAAGAAACGTTTGGTCGCCACGGTTGGCCTAAATCATCTATCTTTATTTCTAAGGTAGGCTTGGGTATTGCATGCGATAAACGTGACCGTCGCTTTGATGTGACAAAAGGTTTGTTTGCCTTGTTAAATGTGGAAGTAGCAGGAATTGGTGGGCATGTGAAGACATGGGAGATTTCGTTTGACTGTGATTACCATCACAAAATTTCTGATATCTTGACATTGCGTGCACGCGGGTCAGCCAGTATGTTACGCCCATGGTCAGATCGTTATGGTTTGCGTGTTTGTGATCGTTACCGATTGGGTGGTCCTTACTCACTGCGTGGATTCCGTGAATGGGGTGTTGGGCCAAAAATGAAAGCATTTGATGAACCTGTTGGTGGTGATACGACCATACATGGTACACTGGAGCTTCTATTTCCTATTGGATTACCTAAAGAAGCGCGATTCAGAGGATTCATATTTTTAGATTGTGGAACCACATGGGACCGCTACGCAAACTTGCCTTCAAACGCGTTTGATAATGCTTCGCTACTGCGTGTTTCTGTTGGATTGGGTTTGCGTTGGGCTTCTCCAATGGGTGTCCTGTCCGTCAGTTATGGTATTCCTTTGCAGAAGCACAAGAATGATGATGAAGAGCGAGTCAACCTTGGTATGCGTTCTATGTCAGCCGCAAGAGATGACTTTTTATAGAATGAAAAAAGAAATTAGATACGTTGCCCTTTTCATTGTTATTGTGGGATGTTTGCTTTACACTTTTATAGTGCAAAAAAATCACGACTTCTCCAAGCATGAATGGGCACTGGTTTCTAAAGATCATATCTTTAAAACACTTCCGGCTACAAAGAATGTACGCAAAGCTCTTGAAGAGCATTTGAGCAAGTGTCAGAAAGATTTGATGGAAAGAGAAGAAAGTCTTCGCAAAGAATACGCGGAGGTTTTGGAGCGCTCCAAGAGTGACAAGCCTCAAGACTATGAGCAAGCCCGTGTTATTGAAGAAAAGAGAAAAGTTTTTCAAGACTCTATTTTGAACGCTCAGCGTGCTGCGGATGATGTTCGTAACAATACACGGCGCGCATTTGATGATATTATGAATCAAATTCATGAAAAGTGTGACGCTATTATTGCGCAAATTGCTCAAGAAAACCAGCTAGAATGCGTTTTTGATAGAAATAAGGCGTTTTATGTTGCGCCAGGAAAAGATTTAACTCAAGTGGTATTTGAGATGCTTGCTGAGCAAACAAAAGATATACTTGACTGGAATAAGGAGAAACATGAGCACTGATCTTGATTTGAAAGCTATTAAAGCTATTATTCCGCACCGTTATCCAATACTTCTCTTGGACAGGGCGCGCATTATTACAAAAGATGTGAAAATTGAAGGCTGGAAATGTGTTACCAACACTGAGCCGTTTTTGCAAGGGCACTTTCCACAAGAGCCAATTATGCCTGGGGTATTACAGGTTGAAGCAATGGCGCAGCTAGCATCTGTTCTTGCTGGATACGAAGCGGAAGATACAGACGCTCTAATGTTGCTTGCGTCTGTGAACAAAGCGCGGTTTTCACGTAAGGTCATTCCTGGTATGTGTATGCACATTCACGCAGAAATAACTGCACAAAGACAAAATATTCGCAAATTTGCATGCTACATAGAAGTTGATGGTCAAAAGGCTAGCGAAGCAGAAATTGTTGGAGCATTAGCTTAACTTTGTGAACAAATCGCAGTGTTGCGTAAGGTCTGGTATGTGCATGCACATTTACGAAGAAACTGCGCAAAGACAAAACATTACAAGTTTGTATGTATAAGAGATTGATGGAAAAAGGTTAGCGAGTTAGCTGAACATTTGTGCGTATCACAATTTTTACGTAAGATCATTCCGGTGTTGTTCACGCATAAACAACTGGAAAAAGACAAAACATTCACAAGTTTTCTGCTACATAAAAGTTGGTGGCTACGCTAGATAAGTAAAAATTGTTGGAGCATTAGCTTCATTTATCAGCATTTTCTGGAAGATGCGGCGTGACAATTTTTACGTCGTGCTCACTGTATAGACTTTTTCCCCAAGCGCGTTTCTGCTCAGAGGAGAAGGATGATTCAAGCCAAGCTTTAAATTTCTTATAGGTTTCTGCATGTGTGGCCAATGAAGGCTTATGCTTTGCATGCAAAACAACAATAAAGCTGTGTAGCGGATGTGCTTTTAATAGAAGCGGTGCGTGCTCTCCAGGGTTCAGAGCAGCTATTTCTAACAACTCCATATCGGCATTTAACGATGACCTGAGAAGGGAAATATCGTTGATTGTTCTTGGCTTTGTATCAAAACCAGCTTGTCTAGGATCAGAAATATTTCTCTTTTTTAAGTCCTCGGATATTGACTTAATTTTTTCGTGCAAAGCAGCTTGAATTTTGATGTACGCAAACTCTGCAATGAGCAAGCTGAGATCTTCTTCGGTATCAGAAACGGTCGTTTCTGGCATGACATTTTGAACCACAAAGAACAAATGGCTTCCGTCATTAAGCGTAAGAGGGGGTTCCATTTGCTGAGATGAAGACATAAAGATAGTTTCTGTTGCTTCATGATCTAACGGTACAGAGTACATGTGTTCTGTGCTTAATCCGGATGCTGTGAGTCCATTGCGGTCAATGGGTTTCATTTCTATAAAACGGACGTGCTTATTGCCTTTGGCTTCTTGGCGTAAGGATGCTTCATCCGTCAGGCGTTCTTCAAGCTGTAAGCGCATCTGATCGGCGGCGAGTTGCTGCTTAGAAAGTGCTATTTCTTTCCTAAGGTTGGCGAGCTCTTGTTTGCTTGTAGGTTTATTTTCAATGTGCTTGATGCCTTGAACGTATACCACTTGAAAGTGTACGCCGTCATCGCTTTTGGTCACTTCAGAGTTTTCTTTCTCCTTGAGGGAGAGAGCAGGTTTTGCCCAATCGGGCATATTATTTTGTAAAGATTGTGTAAAAATGCTCTGAACACCCTTTGGAAGAGGATCTCCTGCTTTGAGTGCTTTGAGTGCTTTTTCCACATCTTCTTTAGAGGTTGCCTCTAACTGCATTACAGAATACTCGTCTAAAGGCAGAAAGCGTACCTCAACAGCTTCCTTGAGCTCCTCTTCTGTGACAGAGGGGAGTTCAAAATAGTGCTTGGAAACGTGAAGAACATGCAAGACTCTTCTGTGTGGAATTGATAAACCAGGGACAAAGCGTACAGTCGCTTCGCTGCGCTTTTTAGCAACAAAATCTTTGAATTCTTGAGAAGAAAAAACAGATTTCTCCATAGCAATTCTTTCTTGTGTGCTCAGTGCGTCTATAGGATACCATGTTGTATCCATAGTGGTGGCCATTTGATCAAATAAGCGCATAGAGATGTGTGCTGGCATGTGACAATCTGAAAAGAAAAGGGAGTTCATCTTTCTCTGCATGAGCAGAGAATGTGTGTAAAGAAGAAGCGTTTCTTTTTGCAGGGAACCGTTTGTTAGCAAAGTTTGTAGCTTGTCACTGTCAAAAGTCCCTTTATCCGTGTGTAAGAAAGGTAAAGAGCGAATGCTGTTGCGTAGCAAGATGTCAGGAATAACTAACCCGAGTCGATGAGCCTCATATCCATACAGTTTTTGTAGAATATGTTGTTCCAAAGTGCGGACATAGACATCCTCTCTTTCTTGTTCAGGCACGTTGTTGTCACTCATCTGTCTCAAAATGGATTGAAGAGTTAAAGGATCACTTTTAATGAACGCAACAGGCTCTTCAGAAGATCCTTTTTCCTTCATAAATGATCCAGCTCCCCAAAAACAAAAACTTAACGCAATGAGTCCTAAGATGATTCTGACAATGACAGAAGAGGTGTGTTGACGAAAAAAATGTAACATGCAATTTCCTACCTTACTATAATTAATACCACAGGAGAGTGTTTTTGTCATGAGTGTATGTTTAAATTAATCAGGATAGCGATAATGCAGAAAGAACACAAAAAATTTTATATTTTAGGTAACTGGAAAATGCAGGTGCGAGGCACTACAGCGCAAGAACTTTTGGTCAAAACAGCCACTCTTGTTGCAAGTGAAAACTTCTCCCCTCATTTGCATGTGAGTGTTTTCCCCCCTTTTACCTACTTAGATCGCGCTCGGTATGTTTTGGCTGAATCACCTGCCTACTTAGGTGCACAAAATGTGAGTTCTGAGATGAGTGGTGCTTTGACGGGCCAGATTAGCATATTAGACTTGCAAGATTTGGGCGTGTTTTACGCTTTGCTTGGGCATGCGGAGGTGAGGGCCTTGCTGCATGAAACAGATGCAGGTGTGGCAAAAAAGGCAGCGTTATGTTCTGATGTAGGAATTGTGCCGGTGGTTTGCTTTGGAGCGGATGTGACAAAAACACCTGCGCAGCATGCAGAGTGCATTTTAAAAATGTCTGAAGGTGTGAGGAAAATGATTCTGGCGTATGAACCGATAGGAGCGATTGGCACAGGAGTGACCCCATCCTTAGAACATGTAGTTGACGTTGTGGAAGGTGCGCATGAGCTTTTGGATCGTTATAAGATAGCTGGAGAAGTGGTGTATGGTGGTTCGGTGAACGCAGAAAACATTGAAAGTTTTATGAGTACATCCGTAGATGGTGTGCTTGTAGGAGGTAGTTCCCATACCGCAAAGGTGTGGACTGACCTTATGATGCGCGCAAATAAATTTATGCAGCGTTAAATATAACAGATTGCACCTTTGTGCCTACCGGCAAGATGATTTTATTGCTAAAAGGGGAAAGTTGCCCTGGTGAAAATGATTTCATGAAAGGGCTCATCTGTATAGGCATTGTTGTATTATTGCCGTCGTAAGAGTAGGAGAGGCTGGCTGTAATGGTTGGTGGAGAAACGGCGCTGTCTAACATATTAACCACTTTTCCCTGAAGGTGCACGCACACACCCTCTGTCGAGTTTTCTATTGTCCATGAAGGCGAAACAACATTATATTGCCGTTCTGAGAGATGCAAAGTAGGTGTGTATTTGTATAAAGCAAAAATAGTGATGACGCCCAAGAAAGCAAAAAAAGCAAACCATATAAAGCGAATGTAATGTGTGCGTCTTTTTCTGCGAAGTAAAAAATCTTCTGGAAAAGGTTGATATAAAGGTTTGCGTTTGCTTGCGGGTACGTGCGCTAGACGTTCTATCTGACGCAAGGGCTTTTGTGAATCCATAAGCTTCTTGGCAGAACTAATGGGGTTCTTATGCTGTGGCTTTTCAAACCACACTTTTCTACAAGAAGTGCAGCGAACAGTGCGTCCATGAGGGCCAATAACTTGCTCATCAATATGAAAAAAGGTTTGGCATGATGGGCACACGATGGTGTATTGATTTCTTTCCATACTCCATCATACAAAATTTCGAATGGTTTGTGATGTGTAAACATGAAATTTCTGCATTGAGGTGCTAGAATGAGGTGACATGCAGATGGCTCGAGCATCAAATATTATTAGTATGCGCAGTGTGGGTTTGCGCTTTCCAGATGGCCCAGAGGTCTTCTTTGATCTGAATTGGGATGTGGTGCGAGGCTCATTTGTGTTTCTGACAGGCAAAAGCGGTTCTGGCAAAACAAGCCTTTTGCGCATGCTTTATCTTGCATGCAAGCCAACTGGTGGCAGACTTTCTGTTTTTGATCAGGATGTTGCCAGCATACGTGCAGAGGATGTTCCTTTTTTTCGCAGACAAGTTGGGTTTATTTTTCAGAATTTTTGCCTTCTTCCTCACTTGTCAGCGCTGGAGAATGTTATGCTGCCTCTTTGTATTCGTGGAGTTCCGGAAGACACTGCGCATCGCAAGGCTATGGATTTGTTGGATTGGGTTGAGTTGGCGGATGAATCAGACCGTTTGCCTTGCGCGCTTTCGGGTGGTCAGCAACAGCGTGTTGCTGTTGTGCGAGCTGTGGTAGCTCAGCCTAAAATCTTGTTAGCTGATGAGCCAACGGGAAATATTGATGACAGAATGGCGGTGAAACTGCTTTACCTATTTGAGGAAATTCAAAAAGCTGGTGTCACGATTATTTTGGCAACTCATAACAGGCATTTAGCGCAAGAGTTTGGGCACACAGAAGTGCTTCTGCAAGATAAAAAGGCTGTGTTGGTGAGAGGATGAGTGTGTGGGGGACAAGGCTGTGGTTGCGCACGTACGGCGTAGATAGGCTCATGTCTTACTTAGTGGGGCTGATGGTTTATACGATCTTTGTCGCATTTCTAAGTGTCTTAGTGGCGCAGCACTTTATGGATCGATGGGAAGGTGCTCACACAGGGCATATGGTGGCTGAAGTGCTTTTTGACGATGTTGACAATGCTTCGGTAGATCGTGCTATGCTGGTGACTGCGTTGCGCAAAAGGCTTGACTCCTTGCCAGAAGTAAAAAGTTACAAATTCATTCAAACCGAAAGTGTTGATCTTGCGCGATTAGCTCCAGATTTTATGGTTGAGCCGATCTTTATTGATATTTCTGTGCGCGCGCGCACGCTTTCAGCGCAGCAAATGCAATCGGTGTTGGTGCATGTTTGTCCAACAGTAAAGGTGCGTGCGCCTCTGCAAAAAAAAGAAGCATCCGGACGTTTAGTGCGTATTATTAGCCTTATGGGAGTCGCTCTTATCGCTTTGATTGTTTTTGGCGCGATTGTTGTGATTGCTTTTGCCTCTCAAACGAGCCTCATGATTAATCGGCGAATTATTGCGATCATGTCTTCTATGGGGGCGACACCAATTTATATTTCTAGACAATTTCAAAGGCACACATGGCGTTTGGGCGGGCAGGGGGCGTTGCTTGGATTAACCGGTATAGTACTTACTCTTTTGGCGCTTTATTGCTTTCTGGCGCGGTGTGATTATGATATAAATGATATATTTTCATCGGGCTCTTTAATAAGTTTGTTGTTTGGTGTACCTTTATGTACAGTCATACTAATGGTATTATCAGTAGATGTGGTAGTGCGCCAATCGCTGTCTGATTTGCAAAATGTGACTGATGACTGGGCATAACTTCTCAATTTGCACGCTCTATGGCAGGGTGTGTTAGTGTATGGCATAAGGTGATGATTTGTTAGAGAAAGCAAAAAATATACTTGATGAATTTAAGGCAGAGGATGTTCAAGTTCTCACAATGCCCGATTTTGCTATTGTCGAACATATGATTGTGGCTTCGGGTACGAGCACACGACATTTGTGGACTATGGCTGAAAAAGTTATTCAAAGTTTCCGTAAAGATGGTGTGCGGGGCTTTGTAGAGGGTGATTCCAGTTCTCAGTGGGTGGTTTTAGATATGCATGAGATAATCATACATTTGTTTATCCCTGAAGTGCGTGTCACTTATGATTTAGAAAGCCTTTGGTTGCAAAGGCCTGAAGGTAATATAGTAGATGATTCCATGATGGATGGAGGTGTGTGATGCCGTCTTTTATTAAAAAAGTAGGAAATGTTTTTAAAGGTGTGATTGTCGGGTTGATGAAGCTCATTGGCTCCACATGGATGCATTTCTTTTTTGCTATTCAAACGACGCTGCTCTTGGCGATTTTAGTTACGTGGTCTGTAGCAAAGTTTTCTCGAAAAGAGACAAAAGCCTTTGATCGCAGTACACTTCCTCCAACGCCGGTGGAAGTGCAGGAAGTTCATCTGACTTCCTTTGAACAAGAATCCGTTTTGACAGGATCATTAAGTGCTCCAGAACATGTTGCTCTTAAGACAGAATTGCCAGGACGTTTAAAAGAGATAGTGGTAAAGCCAAACATTGATGTGCAAAAGGGCGATACACTGTTTGTTTTTGAAGACTCTATGGCAAAGGCAGAACTTCAGGAATCTGAAGCCCGTTTGCGCTTAGCGCAAGCAAAATATAAGCGTGATTTAGCGTTAAGGCAAAAAGCTGCCAAATCTCTTAAAGATGTTGAAGAAACTGCCGCTCAAGTTGCTGTGGCTCAAGCAAATTTTGCGAAAAGCAAAGCAGCATTAGATCGAACGGTGATTAAAGCTCCGTTTGATGGTCGTGTTGGTTTGTACACTATGAGTCCGGGTGCTTTTATTCGTTCAGAGGAAGAGTTGGTGACACTTGCAAGTACAGATCCTTTGCATTTAACGTTTTGTGTGCCAGAAAAATACTTAGACTCTATTCATCAAGGGGATGAGGTGCGATTTTCTGTAGACAGTGCTAAGGGATATGAATTTTCAGCACAGTTGACAGAAATAGATGCGCAATCTCACCCCACGCAGCACTGTGTGCGTTGTCGTGCACAGCTTGCTAACAATGTCGCAACTTTGCGCCATGGCTTGTATGCACGTGTGCGTGTTAAAACGCGTGTGAACGAAAATGTTATTGTTGCTCCTCAATCAGCGATTGAAACACGAGGTACGAATAGTTTTGTTTATGTTGTTGAAGATGGTAAAGTTCATCACAGAAATGTACGTATCGGTGGGCGTAGCGGCGGAAACGTTGAGATTTTAAGTGGCCTTTCCGAAGGCGACAAAGTAGTAACTGCTGGTCAATTGCGTATACAGGATGGATTCCCTGTATTTGTAATACCGCCAAAACTATTAGGTTGATAAGATGAAGTTAGTAGAATTTTGCGTTCGAAGACCGGTTTTTACCACAGTAATGACGATTGCTCTCCTTATTGTGGGTGTGGTGAGTTATAACTACTTATCCATTAGGCAGTATCCGCGTATTGATTTTCCTATTGTTAGTGTGACAACGCAGTATGAAGGAGCAAGCCCTCAGATTGTGGAGTCACGTTTAACGCGTGTTTTAGAGTCAGCGTTGGCTGGTATTGAGGGGGTGAGTCTTATTACATCTGTGAGTGCAGATGAATCAAGTAGGATTAACCTTGCATTTAGGCCAAATTACGACATTGATGCTGCAGCCTCTGATGTGCGTGACCGTATCGGTCGTGTACGCTCAAGGATGCCGGAAGGGGTGCGTGACCCTGTGGTGAAAAAATCAGACGCTGATGCAGCCCCTATTATTTTTCTTGCTTTGTATCAAAAAGATTCCAGTATACATCCCGCAGAAATGTATGATTATTTTAAGCAGCACCTAGAGGCTGAATTTGAAGCGTTGCCTGGAGTTTCGGGTGTAGAAGCCTATGGATCTTCTGGGCACACTATGCGTGTGTGGCTTGATCCGGTAAAAATGGCCTCTTTTAAAATTACCACACAGGATGTATCAGCAGCTTTAAGGCAACAAAATGTTCATATTCCAGCAGGGCGTGTGCGTTCTGAAAACAGAGAGTACATGGTGACTACTGCGGCTACGTTGAAATCACCAGAAGCGTTTAACGACGTGATTGTTTCTACCACTGACAAGAAGTTGGTTCGTATTTCGGATATAGGGCATGCAGAATTTGTTCCAGAGCCTGACAAACAAACATTTGCCTACTATAACAAGCAACCAGCTATCGCGATTGGTCTTGTGAAAAAGTCTGTTGCGAATCCTTTAGAAGTGCGCGCTGAATTAACAAAAATGATACCAGATTTGCAAAAATCTCTGCCTAAAGGTTTAGAGATTACTGTTGCTTACGATAAAACGGCTTATGTAAGTGCCGCTTTGAATGAAGTGGGATTTTCATTTTTTGAAGCAGTGTTGTTTGTGAGCATTGTAGTTTTCTGTTTTTTATGGTCTGGAAGTGCCGCGCTTATTCCTCTTGTGACCATACCTGTCTCTTTGGCAGGAACGGCGATCTTACTTTATATTTTTGGTTTCTCGATCAATACACTAACGTTACTTGCGGTTGTTTTAGCTATTGGTCTTGTGGTTGATGATGCCATTATTATCATGGAAAATATCCACAGACATTTGAGCGAAAATAAGAAAATGTCTGCGCTCGATGCCTCCATTAAAGGTGGATCAGAAATTGCTTTTGCTGTGATTGCAATGACATTAACGCTTGCCGCGGTTTACTTTCCTATTACGCTAGCGCGTGGTGCCGTTGGTAAATTCTTTACTGAGTTTGCTGTGACGATGGCTGGGGCTGTGCTTGTTTCAGGGTGGGCAGCACTTACGCTTTCTCCTATGATGTGTGCTATTCTCTTTAAGCGTCGTGAAAACAAGAGTCGTTTTGTACTTCCAGAAAAAGTGAAAAACTTTCTGAATCTTTTTTATGCAGAAAGGTATATTCCTCGCATGGAACAATCTTTAAAAAGAAGCGTTTTGCAGATATACAGTATCCGCAAAGGATTTATGTTTATTATTATTTTGCTCTCATCGCTTGGTATTGCTCTCTTTATGCATCTTCCAAAAGAGCTTGTTCCTAAAGAAGATCAAGGGTTGATAAACGTATCCGCTATGATACCTCAGGGTGCTACTCCGCAGTTTTTGGATAGGTATATGAAAGAAACAGATGAGATCTTGCAGACAATACCAGAAATTGAAAGCCGTTTAACGATTGTTGCGCAGCCCAATCCAATGTCATGGACATTTTTGAAGCCGTGGAGTGAGCGTAAGAGAACTTCTGTGCAAATTATTGATCAAGAATTGCGTCAGAAATTAAAGTCTGTTGCAGGTCTGCACGTTTATGCGTCGCCTGGGTCTACTATTTTGGGATCAGGTGCTTCCGATGAATATGTGCAGTTTGTGCTGGAAACTACAAAATCTTATAATGATTTAGATACGGCTGCTCAGCTGGTTGAGTCTGCTTTGCGTGCTCAAAAGATTCTTCCATTTTTAACCACAGATAGAGGAGAAGATACACAAGAGTTTGTCGTAGATATTGACCGTGATAAGGCCATGTTAATGGGCGTGAATATGCAAACAATTGCAGAAACGCTTGATACCTTTGTTTCTGGGCGTCGTTTGACAGACTACCGAAGAGAAACAGAGCAATATGACGTGATTGCTTCTGTGCGTCAGAATGAAAGAGAGTCTATAGCGGACCTTGGTCGTATTCATGTTCGTGGTGGAGTGTCGCGCTATACTGGACAGGACATGATGATCCCTCTTGAGCAGCTTATTGACATTAAAACTAATGCTGTACCGTTGCAAATTAATCACCACAACCAGCTGCGCTCTGTTACACTTTCTGGTGAATTGGCCGCTCACGTTAGTCTTGGAGATGCTGTAGAGATATTCAAAGATATTGCTTACGAAGTCTTGCCTGAGGGAGTGCGTTATGAATTTGCGGGGCAAACCAAGCAGTACTTAGAGTCACGCTATTTGTTGCTCTTTGTATTTTCGTTGGCGGTGATTTTTATCTATCTTGTTTTGGCTGCGCAGTTCGAAAGCTTTTTGGATCCCCTCATTATTTTGTTTACGGTACCACTTTCTCTGGCAGGAGCGTTGACGACGCTTGCGTGTGTAGGTGGATCTATGAATATCTATACGCAAGTCGGGCTTATTACCCTGATTGGGTTAATTACAAAACACGGAATTTTGATCGTGGACTTTGCTAATAAAAAGCGCAGGCAAGATAAAACAGTGACGCCTATTAACGCAGCGGTTGAGGCAGTGGTGTTGCGTTTGAGACCCATTTTGATGACAACAGCGGCTATGATTATGGGAGCTGTGCCGCTTATTATAGCGGTGGGGGCTGGTGCCGAAAGTCGTCGTCAAATAGGATGGGTTATTGCTGGTGGTATGATAATTGGAACGTTTTTTACCCTCTTTGTTGTGCCTCTTGTTTATGATGCATTTGTTTCAATAAGTGAAAAACGGAGAAGTAAATAATGAAAAAAATAACAGTATATGGACGTGAGATATGTCCTTATTGCGTGCGAGCAGTATCTTTTCTGAAAGATAATGATTATGATTATGTCTATCATGATCTTCCTCGAGGGTCTGATCTTGAATCAGAGGTGTTTGAGCGTTCAAACGGCATGCGTACAGTTCCTCAAGTCTTTGTAGGAGAGCGTCATATAGGTGGGTACACTGATTTGCTGAAAGCCCATCAAGATGGATCGTTGCAAGAATAATGTTTTTGAAAAAAACTTTTTTACGCTTTTTTCTTTTCTGCGCTATTGTGGCTTCCACTGTGTTGGTATGTAATGTACGAAAAGAACAAAAAGCACAAAAAATAGAAATTTACGGATACAACTGGTGTACATGGTGTGTTAAAGCAAAGGAATTATTGAGAAATAAAGGTATTGATTTTGAGTACCATGACCTTGAAGGCGCTAGTGAACAATTGAAGGAAAAAGCTTTCAGTGGCTTGCATTTAAATCAAACACGTACAGTTCCTCAAATTTTTCTGAATAACTCTTATATTGGTGGTATGGCAAATCTCGAAAGAGCTGTTCAGTCGGGAAAGATCAAAAGATCTAACAAGGCTGTGTGCGTGTAAGAGAAAGAAATTTCTCACGTCTTTGAGCGCGGCATTGCTCGGGTGAGTATTGTTGGAACGATAGCAAGCTTTCGTGTATGGCGCTTTTGACGCTTTGTACAACTTTATCTGGATGACGATGAGCACCCCCAATGGGTTCTGGCAGTATGGCATCAATAAGATTGAGCTTGTAAAGGTGTTGTGCTGAACACTGAAGAGCTTCAGCAGCTTTTTCTTTTTTTG
Organism: Alphaproteobacteria bacterium bin98; assembly: GCA_002238905.1. Taxonomy (GTDB): domain Bacteria; phylum Pseudomonadota; class Alphaproteobacteria; order Bin98; family Bin98; genus Bin98. Next base: position 49,513 of record MPNG01000002.1, read on the forward strand.
CGCTGTCGCGCCATAAAATGGAGGCACACCCTTCAGGAGATATGACAGAGTATACAGATTGCTCAAGCATGAATACTGTGTTGGCAGCTGTGAGCGCAAGTGCGCCACCAGATCCGCCTTCACCAATAATCACAGATACCACAGGAACGCGCAAGGAAAGTGTGACATCAACGCATCGAGCTATCGCTTCAGCTTGCCCTCTGTTTTCTGCTTCTGGTCCAGGGTAAGCGCCTGGTGTGTCCACGAGCGTTACAACGGGAATTCCCATGCGCTCTGCAAGTTGCATGGCGCGTTGAGCTTTTCTATACCCTTCTGGTTTGGGCATACCAAAATTGTGTTTAATGCGTGACTGTGTGTCGTGCCCTCGCTCTTGGCCAATAACCATTGCGGGTGTTTGATTAATAAATCCCATGCGACACACAATAGCTTGATCATCAGAAAATAAGCGATCACCCGAAATGGGGGTTTGTTGTGTCAGAAAATGATTAATATAGCTTGTCGCCTTAGGCCGCTCAGGATGGCGTGCTACTTCAACCTTCTCCCACGTGGAGAGATTTTTGTATTTTTTTTGTATCTTGTCAGCAAGTGTTGCTTCCAATTGCCTTACGCTGTCTTCAAGAGAAGAATCGTTTTGCGCTGAAGCGCGTAAATCCTTGATCTTTTTTTCCAAGATTAAAATATTTTTTTCAAATAAAAGCACTACCAAATTAAACCATATATAACCTGTTAAGGCAATGTGATAAATGATAATATGATGTGTGAAGATAGCGATTTTGACAGGTGGCGGTGATTGTGCGGGCTTAAATGCAGCGGTGCGCGCTGTAGTTGTGAACGCTACAAGGAACCATGATTCTGAAGTTTGGGGAGTTCAGGGTGGACTCTACGGCCTGCATGAAGGTCAATTTGAAAAACTAGAAAGCAATTTTTGGTACAAAGAAGGCTTTGTTTTAGAGCGAGGTGGTACGCTTTTAAAAACAAGAGTAAAGAGGCTTCCTCCAGAGGGTGTGGAGCGCGAAAAGTTTGCTGTTGAATGTGAAAAGGTGTTGCGTAGCCAAGGATTTGATGCATTAGTGATTGTGGGTGGTGATATTACTTTGGGCATGGCCAGTATCATATCGAAGCAAAACTTTCCGGTGATAGCGATTCCCAAAACCATTGATAATGATGTTCTTGATACAGAATCCATAGGGTTTAATACCGCTTTGCAGGTAGGTGTGAATGCTATGGACAGAGTGCGTACAACGGCTATGAGTCATGATCGCGTTATTATTGTTGAGGTGATGGGGCGTGATGCAGGATTTTTACCTTTAAGTGTCGCTATTGCGGGCGGTGCAGATATTGCATTGATACCAGAGATTCCTTACCAAATAGAAGATTTGATAGAAGCGATACAAGAGCGTAAGAGGCGTGACGGTTTTGTGACTATTGTTATCTCAGAAGCAGCGTTTCCTGAAGGCGTACAAAAGAATAAAGTGGGTGTGATGGGCAATCAGCGTTACAGAGGCGCAGCACATATTCTGGAAGAAAATTTGTGTGATCAAGTACACTCTGTGCGCTCTGTGATTTTAGGTCATGTGCAGCGTGGTGGCGCGCCTTTGGCGTTTGACAGAATTATAGCAAGTCGTATGGGTGTGGCGGCGGTTAACGCTCTTAAGGCGGGGAAAAGTGACATTATTATTGGTTGGGATGGTTCTGCCTTAACAGAAATTCCTCTCAATAAGATTCAAAGTCGCTCGTTAAATGTCGAGAGTAATCTTGTGCAAACAGCAATTGGACTCGACATTTTTCTTGGAAAGGATTTGAAAAAATCGTGAAAAGAATTTATATAGTGGATGGTTTTTGTCTGCTTTTTCGTGCTTTTTACGCGATTCCTTCTCTAACAAGATCAGATGGCCTCAACATTGGTGCTCTTTATGGTTTTCTTTCCAGCATGATCAAATTGATCAAAGAAGAATCTCCCGAGCACATTTTGATTGCGCTGGACTCGCCTGGGCCAGGTGTGCGGCATGATCTTTATCCAGAATATAAGCAAAATCGTTCCGAGGCTCCTCCTGAAATCATCGAGCAGATTGAAAGATTCACCGAAATGCTAGATGCTTTAAATTTTCCGCATGTTTCTTGTCCGAGATATGAAGCAGATGATATTATTGCTTCTTACGCGAAGGAAGCAACACGTAAAGGGTATGAGGCTGTTATTGTTTCAAGCGATAAAGATTTGGCACAGTTGGTTGGTGATGGCGTGTATATTTTGCATCCCTCAACCATGCAAAAGCAAGATCGGTCTGGGGTGCATGAGAAGTTCGGTGTTGATCCAGAGAGTATCAAAGAATATCTTATGCTGGTTGGTGATTCCTCCGACAATGTCCCTGGTGTACGTGGTGTTGGACCCAAAACAGCCCTGAAACTTCTGCATAAATATCAGAATATTGATGGTATTTATGAGCACATTCATGCACTGACTCCTTCTGCGCAAAAAGCATTTGAGAATTTTAAGCCATTTCGTTCTGTGGCCGAAAAATTAATTGAGCTTCGTGATGATTTGGAAAAAACGCTTCCGATAGAGCAAACACTCTGGAAAGGTCTTACGGAAAAGAGCGCTGATGATGTTGTGCGCCGGTATGAGTTCTTTAGCTTGAAAAATAAGATTTTTTCCCTTATTCAAAAAGAAGAGAAGGAAGCTGTATGTCAGCAGGTTTTTTCCTTAAATGAGCACGAACAAAAGTTTTGTGAAGAAGTGCGTCTAGCGAGTCGTTTGGCGTGTATTCCTTTCGGAGAAAACTACTTTTTTAGTACCCACAATCAAAAGGTATACGAATGTACTGTGATTCCAGAGTGTGTGGAAGCGCTTATACAACAAAAAGAAATACAATTGGTTGTTTGGAGTGTGCGCAGTTTTGTTGATGAAGTAAGCGCTGCGCGGTGCGATGATCTGCAAGTGCTTCTTTATTTAAGTTTTGGCATTATTGCCTTGAAGGATGTGCACCGCGTGCCAGAGGTGATGGATATTCTGGGATCTTGTGAGGGCGATGAAATCTCTATTGCATGCGCTGTAAGTGCGTGCGCTCTTGATTTGTATGATTTATGTATACAAAGATTGCAAAAACAAAAATTGATCGCATGGTATAAGACAGTAGAGCTCCCGCTGTTAAATGCACTCTCTTCTATGGAAGAGAGGGGTGTGAAGATTGATGCAAAAGCTTTAAAAAGTTTGGAAAAAACATTAATACACTCAATGCAAGCAGATGAAGCGGATGTTTTTGAGCATGCTGGCTGTCAATTTAATCTTGGATCCAGTCAGCAGCTTGCGACAGTGCTGTATGACCAGAAAAAGCTTTTAAATCAATCAAAGAGTCGCTCTACAGATGCAGGAGTTTTAGAGGCCATTGCCGATCACCCTCTTGTGAAGAGTTTGTTGCGTTGGAGGCATAGCCGCAAGCTGTTAACCACCTATATTCTTCCTTTGCAAAAGAAAGCTATCAATTCTGTAATTCACACGCATTTTACAAGTACACACACGTTATCTGGGCGTTTTTCTTCTTTTAATCCTAATATGCAAAATATTCCCATACGCACAGAAGAGGGTCGTTTAATTAGAGAAGCCTTTGTTGCGCGTGAAGGATATCAGTTCTTGGTGTGTGATTATTCGCAAATAGAGCTGAGATTGCTGGCTCATTTTGCAGACAATGGTCTGTTAATGAAATCCTTTGAGCAAGGGAAAGATATTCATACCGCGACCGCTTCTGTGGTGTTTGATGTGCCTGAAAGCGAAGTCTCTAAGGAGCAAAGGCGTTATGCAAAGACGGTAAACTTTGGGTTGATTTATGGTATGGGCGCATCGTCTTTGGCTACTATGCTTAAGGTAACAAAAGAGAAGGCCAAAGAGCTTTTGGAGGCGTGTCTTGGTCGCTTTTCTGAAATTCAAGGATATATTGCGGCAATGCAGAGCCATGCAGAGCGTGCAGGGTATATTGAAACAGTGGTGGGTAGGCGTTGTTATTTACCAGGAATTTCTTCTGAGCGTTCTCATGAAAAGGCGCACGCTCATCGTCAAGCTATTAATATTCCTCTGCAGGCCAGTAATGCCGATATTATGAAAATTGCAATGGTTCGTATACAAGAGGCGTTGTGTGATTATGATGCTTTTCTTGTTTTGCAAGTGCATGATGAACTTATTTTGGAGGTTCGTAAGCAGGATGTTGATAATGTTGCAGAAATTTTGCGCACTGTTATGGAAGCTGTGATGCATTTAAGAGTGAGTCTCCCGGTGAACATTTCTGTGGGAGACAATTGGCATACGATGACTACGATCGCGCGCCCATGAAGGAAGAGCGTTGCAGGTGAATCGCCTTTTGTAAAGAAAGTGTGCGCAGTATGACAAGCCTGAGTTTTTTAGCATGACGCCTTGTGCTAGACTAAACTAGTCCCAGGGAGAGATGTGAGCTTATGGTGTGTCAACATGGCATAAAAACGACTGGACGTATGGAAGAAAGAGCCCTATCTATGAGGGCCATGAAAGCTTCCTTGATTGCTAATACATTGATTGTTATAATCAAGTTTTTTGCGTGGCAAAAGACTGGTGCTATTAGTTACTTATCAGGACTTTGCGAAGTATTTTTTGATTGGAATGTAGCGGTGATGAACCTCATTGTTATGATGATGGCGCACAGGCCTGCAAGCGCATATTATCGTTATGGATATGGAAAAGCTGAATCTCTAGGTGCGCTAGTGCAGGTGGGCATTGTTGTTTACGGAAGTGGTTGGTTGGTGTGGGAGTCTTTAGAGAGATTTGCCAACCCTCAGCCCATTAAAGAGCACTTTTTGGGTATTATGCTTATTTTGCTATCCACAGTGATTACAGTTTCTTTGGTGTTTATCCAGAATAAAACGCTCAAGAAAACAGACTCACCGCTAGTGTCTAGTGATGCTGTGCACGCTCGAGGGCATTTGATGCTTAATTTGGGCATTATGGCCACTCTGATTTTTAGTTATTTTGATATATGTCCTTATGTAGACCCGCTTTTTGGTGTGGCGGTTGCGCTGTATATGGTGATAGCGTCTTGGAAGGTCATGAAAAGCGCTTTGGGGAGCCTGCTAGATATGGAAGCTCCGCCTCATGTGCGTGCGCAACTTGAAAAGATTATTAATAGCCACAAAGATGTGGGTGGTTTTCATAAACTAAGAACGCGTTACGCAGGCGCTGATCTTTTTATACAAGTGCATGTGGAAATGAAAGGATCTATGCTTTTGCGTGAATCTCATGATATAGCTCATGAAATTGAGGAAAACATCTTGAAAGAATTTCCCAACGCACAGGTGGTGCTCCATCAAGATCCAATAGAAGAAGAAGAGGCTCACGCAAATGAATATTAAGTGGTTTAAGACATATTTTACAGCAGGCCTTTTAGTGATGATACCTTTGTGTGTCACTATTTGGTTTTTGCAATCTACCGTCAACTTTTTTGATGATTTGGCTATGAGATTTTTTCCAAGATTTCAAGATATATCGGATGGTTTTCCGGGCGCTGGTTTGATTTTGACTTTTATAATTTTTTTCCTCGTTGGTATAATTAGTCACACAGTGTTTGGGGGATGGTTGTGGCGATTGAGTGAGCGCATTCTTGCCAAAATGCCTTTTGTTGGCGCAGTGTACGCAACGAGCAAGCAAATCTTTCAGGCTTTTCTTGTACGCAAAGGATCAAAATCACTTCAAAAAGTTGCCCTCTTGCGCTACCCTAGTGAACAACATTGGTGTATATGTTTTGTTACTGGCGATGCACCTCAGAAAATTAAACAAGATTTAGGAAAAGATGTGAAGTGGTGTAGCGTTTTTATTCCAACCGCGCCTAACCCAACTTCCGGAATTTTATTAATAGTTGAAGAAGAGAAGCTGCATATTCTTGATATGGCAGTGGAAGAAGGTATGCGCTTTGTGGTGACTGCTGGTATGGCGTTGCCTGATCAAAATCTTATCAAAAAAGGCACAGGAGTGTCAGATAAAGCATGAAGTTTATACCTTTGATTTTGATAGCGTGTTTGACATGTTTGACGGGATTTAAGCATGCTCTTGGGCCACGAGTGGTGGATCTTGGCTTTCAAAAAGAAGAAGACGGAACAGACCTATTTATTCTTGATTTAACGCAAAATGCGCGTTACGAAGTTATGATGCTGAATCCTAAAACCATGGTCATTACTTTTCAGGATGATGTACAGTGGATGGCAGATATGCGATGGGAGGCAGGTCCTCAAGAGGCAGGAACATTGCTGACTTCTTATCGTGCTACGCCAGGAAAACGCAGAAAAAATCAATGGAAAATTGTTGTGAAGTTCCGCAAGAAAATAGATCTTATGCACCATAGCATTGAGAAAGATTTAGATGAAACATATCAAGAGGAGGGTGGGCGTATCAGCCCTCTTTTCCGTATACGTATAGCGCTACAAGACTCTCAACGAGACGAAGGAGGGACTGGTGGTCGTATGGGCGGTATGTCGAAAATTAACAAAGGATTGGTGGTGCGTGATATTTTCGAGAAGGTGGATGATGATGGCGCGCGTATTATCCTTACTACCAGCGTTCCTATTGATTTTAACACCTCAATTGATGATTCGGGTAAAAAAATTATCATGGAAGGTCCGTCAGAGCTGGATTGGGCTATGTCTCCTGTGCCGGAGCGAAATTACCACCTTCTTGCAGGCTATAAAATTTTAGAAAACCATAATGAGGGTCATGATGCGCTTCAGCTAATATTTAGAGTGCCTGTTGTGCTGGAGTCTGCACAAGTAGTGGGTACAAGTTTTGTGACAACGGTGCGTGTTCCTGCGAGTATGGGAACCATGCTAACCCCTGAAGTCATACGAGAAATGCAGTATGAAGATATGCAAAATGATCGCGGTGGATCCATTAAAGAGGTTCGAGTGCATGAACTGACAGATGTAACGCATGTTGACTTTCACATGACTGATATTTATGAAGGCAGCGCCACAATGAATCATAACGGAGAGATTGTGGTGCGCATGCCGTTCACTGATTGGGATCGCGTTGACGTGGATGATTTTGTGCAAAAAGGGCTTTTTGTCAATTACTCTGTTATTAACAACAAACAAACAAATGCTAGCAAGGTTCTCCTGACGTTGCAAAAAGGCGCTCATCTTTTGAATGTGCAAAATATTGCCGAAGGCGGTAAATATAAAGTGCGTGTTTCTATTGTGCAAGATCCAAGTTATCAATCGCCCAAGTGGTTGGCAAACTATGGTGTTCGGGAACTTCCAATGGAAAATGCCGAAAAGCTTGACCTGCAAACACAGTCTTTGGTTTATCAAGGTGGTGTGAGTGATCGAGTGTCTCTGGGAGAGCAACTCTCTATTGGTGTAGATGTGGGATACTCAATGGGTGAAGTGTTTTATGAAGGTGCTAAACTGCCAGCGTACTTAACCGATGAGCCAACTATTCGTGTGCGTGCTGGTATTCCTGTATACTCTAACGAAGACATGAAGCTTGTTTTTGAAATTCTTGGAACCACAACAGGATCAGGCCTGCGTGATGTGACAGGCATATCGCAAGGGACACCTTTCTACTCCGAGAGAGACGAGTCAGTGGCGCCTGGCATCACGCTTGCGGGTGGCATAAAGGCTATGGTGCCTGTTGGAGTGGCGGCAGCTTTGTATGGTCGTGCCGCTTTTGGTACTGCTTGGTTTTTGCACTATTTAGCAGGCAGAGACGAATTGGTGAAGCCTTGCGATCCTGTACGTATGTATATGCTGGCGGTGGGTGTTGAGTCCGCGATATCCGATCGTTTCTCGGTTGGTGTAGATGTGGGTTATGACTGGGTTCCTGAGATTCTTCTGCCTACGAAAAAGAACGTGCGCTGGGAAGGTGTGAATGCTTCACTGTTCATGAACTTTATGACATCACCAATGTCTGGTCCTAGCGCAATATCTTCTCAAACCCACGTGAACACAGGGTTTTTCTTGGATGCTGGCATTCAAACAACATTGATAGATTTTAAAGCTACGCCTGACCAAGAGGATAAAGATCTTGATGCGCCGGATATATACCGAGACAGACGTGTAATGGTGGGGTGGAGGCTTGGTGCTGGGTACCTCTTTGTGAATAATCCCATTGCTTTATCTGCAGAAGTGGAGTGCTCTATGCGTGACACTATTCTGCAAAAACTTATGGCAGAGAAGAACGATAAAAGTCGTATAGACGTTAAAATTGGTTGGGATGTTGGTATGCTGATCAAGCCAGGTTTGATGGTTAATCATGGTGTGCGTGCCTTTTTAGTGTTGGGTGGTTTGCGACGGTGGTGTGAGCAATATTCAGGTCTTAAGAGCGATGAATCAGAAGAAACACAGCGTGCACTTATCAAAGAAAGTAAGAGGGAGTATGCCTTGAACGGTGGTGTGTTCGGTGCTGGTTTTGATATTTTTGCAACCCCGAATGTTCACATAGGAATCTCTTATGCATATAATGTTTTTGCAGAGCATCGCTGGTCTGATAAAAGTAGCGGATTGTGGAGAGTTGCGCTTTCAGAAAATGTTTTGCGCATGCAGCTTGGTTATAACTTCTAGACATAAAGCTTGAAACCTGCTATATTACCAATGGTTATTGTTGACCGTTTTAAGTGCAGAGGTATTGGATGTCCGAAGTAAAAGATTTTAAAGGGTGGAGGTCAATTTTTTGGCCAGTTCACGCTTACGAAAATAAGAAAATATTGCCACTCGCAATTATGATGTTTGGTGTGCTTTTTAATTACACGATTTTGCGAGATTTAAAAGATAGTTTGGTTATTACTGCGCCTGGTTCTGGTGCAGAAGCAGTGAGTTTCTTGAAGTTATGGGGGACACTGCCATTTGCCATTTTGTTTATGGCTATTTATGGAAAGCTTGGCTTAATATTAAAGCGTCCCGCGTTGTTTTATATAACAATGAGTGTTTTCTTGGTTTTCTTTGCGCTTTTTAGTTATGTGTTGTTTCCATTGCGTGAATCCTTACACATGGACGTTGCCACTCTGCAAGCGATGCAAGAATCAAGCCCTCGTTTAAAATGGTTTTTGCCGTTGATTGCTAACTGGACGTATTCTTTATTCTATGTTTTCTCAGAGCTCTTTGGAACGGTTGGTTTGTCAGTTTTGTTTTGGCAGTTTGCCAACGATATTACACGTGTGAGTGAAGCAAAACGTGTTTACCCAGTATTTGGATTGATCGGAAACTTTGGATTGATTGCATCAGGTGAATGTCTGAAGCAGCTTGTGCATGTTACCCGTCACCTTTCTGTTGAACAGCGTTGGGAAGCTAGCTTGCAATATATTATGGGCACTGTCATTGTGTTCTGTGTTGTGATTATGTACACCTACTCTTGGATGCAAAAAAATGTTTTGACAGATAAAAGGCTATACGATCCAAAAGATGTAGCGAGTGCCAAAAAGAAGAAGAAAGCTAAGCTTTCCTTTAAAGAAAGCATGAAAGTGGTCTTTTCTTCTAAATACTTGGGCTGCTTGAGCTTGATTATCTTAGGGTACGGTATGGGTATCAACATTGTTGAAGTGACATGGAAGAGCCAACTAAAAATGCTTTATCCGGATCCGGGTGAGTACACCGCGTTTATGGGTCTGTTTTCACAAACAACAGGTGTCATTACGATCATTCTTATGATTGTTGGTGCTAATATTTTGCGACGCACTACATGGAAAACAAGCGCTTTGATTACGCCAATTGTGTTTTTTATTACTGGTGTTTTGTTCTTCTCTTTTGTGGTTTTCTCAAAAGAATTGGCAGGACTTTCTATAATTATGATGCTTGGAGCATCACCTCTCTTGTTGGCGGTTGTGGTCGGTACAATACAGAATGTACTGACAAAGGGTGTGAAGTACTCACTTTTTGACCCTACAAAAGAAATGGCTTACATTCCACTTTCGCCAGAAATGCGTGTGCAAGGTAAAGCCGCCGTTGATGGTGTAGGTGGACGTCTTGGAAAATCTGGAGGAGGAGTTATTCAGCAAATCCTACTAGTTGCGATTCCAGGAAGTACACAGCTGACTATTGCTCCTTACTTGGCTGTCTTCACACTCTTGATTGCAGTGGGCTGGATTGCTGCTGTTCGCGGTTTGAGCGGAATGTTTGAGAAAGCAAGAAAAGAAAATACTGAATAATGTAAATAACAAAAAGAGGCTCACAAGAGCCTCTTTTTTTTGGAAGAAAAATGGCAAATTTAACGTTTTATTATGCTGCAATGAATACAGGAAAATCTGCAAGCCTTTTGCAATACGCTCACGGATTTCGTGAAAATAACCAAAAGGTTATGCTGTTTACTACGCGCTTAGATAATCGTTTTGGAAAGAAAAAAATCATTTCACGCATTGGCTTAGAAAAAGAAGCAGTCTGTTACGGAGATGATTTTAATTTTAAAACATACATGGAAGATCACCGAGATGCTAAAGGGGTGTTCGTAGATGAAGCGCAATTTTTAACGAAAGAGCATGTTGAGCAACTAGCACACATTGTAGATATTTTTGATATTGATGTTTATTGCTATGGACTACGCTCAGATTTTCAAGGCGAGCCTTTTTCTGGATCGTTACATCTTCTTGTATGGGCTGATAGATTGCTAGAGATTCCAGGTGTGTGTTTTTGCGGAGATCCGTGCTCGATGCATTTGCGCGTTATAGGCGAAAAAGTTACTAAAGAAGGCCCTCAAATCTTAATAGGCGGCAGCGAGCGTCACCACTCTGTATGCCGTAAACACTTCTTTTTAGAAGAAATAACGACAGAATAAGCTAAAGTATCTCAGCGTTATTTACATAAGGGCGTAATACTGTGGGAACGGTAATGCGCCCTTCCTTTGTTTGATAGTTTTCAATAATAGCGGCCAGAGTACGTCCTACGGCCAATCCCGATCCGTTTAGTGTCGTAACAGGTATTTTGACATCACCTACGCGATATCGTGCTTTCATGCGTTGCGCCTGAAACGTTCCGCAAAGAGAACAACTTGAAACTTCGCAATAGGCATTTTGGCTTGGCATCCATACTTCAAGGTCATACGTCTTCATAGCTGAAAATCCTATGTCTCCTGCGCAAAGAAGGATCTTTTTAAAAGGCAAATCCAAACTTTTTAAAATAGATTCAGCGTTGTTTGTTAAAATTTCTAGCTCTTGAGATCCGTGCCCTTCTTGTGTGATATGCACAAGCTCAATTTTTGTAAATTGATGCTGGCGAATGAGGCCTTTTGTTTGTCTTCCCGCTGCACCAGCTTCTTTCCGAAAACAGCTGGTTATAGCCATAAGACGCAAAGGAAGATCCTCTGCTTTTATTATGCTTTGCGCTACCAATGAGGTTAGCGTGACTTCTGCCGTAGGAATAAGCCAGTGATCCGTTTGTGTATAGAACAAATCATCTCGAAACTTAGGAAGCTGTCCTGTGTTATGAAGGGCTTGTTCTTTCACTAAAAAAGGAGTCGAGATTAGCTCGTAACCGTTCGCTAGCTGTTTGTCAATCATGAAGCGCTCTAACGCATTCTGTAGCAGCGCAATGGGTCCGCGCAACACAGAAAATCGCGTCCCTGATAAAGCGGCACCCGCAGCGTCATCAAGACCAAGGTGCTGAAACTCGCTGTGGTGTTTAGGTTTAAAATCAAAAGAAGGTATACTGCCATGACGGCAAACTTCTAGATTATCTTCTTCGCTTGTGCCATCAGGGGTGTCCGAGTGTAAAAGATTAGGCGTGTGGAGTAAAGCATTTTTTAGCCTCTGAGAGCTTTCTTGCGTGATGTGCTCCTGCTTTGTTATTTGATTTTTAAGATCAGAAGCTTTACGTTTCTTGTCTTCCAAAGATTCCCCTGATTGTGCAATAGCTTTTTTTGTGCGATAAAGATTGTCCAAAGCTTGTGTGTTATTGCGTTGTTCAAGATCATATGCAAGAAGTGTCTGCGCAGTTATATCCTCGCGCCGCTTCTTCATCATTGTATCAAAGTCTTCTGAGTGACTCCTTAGCCATTTTATACAAATCATATATTTACCAAATAAAGAATATCATGGTCTTGCAGAGAAAAAAGTAATTTTTCATGTTATTGTGTTATAGGGAAGATAAATGCGTCATATTATAGAAACGATTGTAGGAATAATAGTGGTAGCATCAGCGGTTTTTTTGTTATCTTATGCGTACAGTGAGCATGGACACAGCGAAAAAGGCTATACGTTGATTGCTAATGTGTCTGAAGCTTCAGGACTATCGGCAGGTGCCGATGTCTGCGTGAGTGGTGTAAAAGTGGGAAGCGTTGAAGCTATTAAGCTGAATCACGATACCTATCGTGCATGTCTTGTGTTGAGAATTGCTGATGAGGTGCGCTTATCCTCGGATACCAACTTGTCAGTAGAAAGCCGCTCTTTGTTGGGAGGTAAATATGTTTCCTTGACTCCAGGATATGAGGACGATGTGTTGCCAAATGGTGGGCAAATTATGTTTACAACAGGAGCGGTCAGTTTTGAAAAACTTCTTATGGGAGCATTCTTAAAATCTAATGAACCAAAGGTTGCGTAATTTTTATATCTTGATCTTTGTGTGCACAGCGCTGCAGTGTGAACCAGTAAAGTTTGTTTCTCTGGCTGTTTTAGATAAAGTGACAACTAAAGCGTGGGTTGTAAACACATCGGTAAAGGCTTCTATAGATGTGCGGCGCTTGCAGATCAAAGTGCATGAGTGTGAGGCTCCACCTGCATCTTCTTTTTACCCTGATCAGGAAAGGTGCTTTGTGGAAGTTGTGGATAAGGGGATAGTAGAGGACGGAGAACCCTCAGTTATTTTTAGTCAATGGATGTTTGTTAATTATCCTTTTATAGCGGCACTTGATCATCCCAGATATGATGTTTGGTTGATTGGCTGCTCACAAAATAAAAAAGGATAAAGTATAATCAATTGCTAAGGTCAATTTTAATGCATCAGGTATTTAGGGCCTGTTGTAAAGATATAGGTTAATAAAAAAGGAATAACTATGGCTGTCATATGGTAGGTGTAAAATCAGGATCTTGTGTGCTTTGGGGTGCTGGGGTTTTTTTTCTTATGTCGCATGGAGTTGTGCGTACATTGCTGAATGCTCTTGCTCTTCCTATCCGAGCAGACCTTCATTTGTCTCCCGCGGAATTTGGCTTAATAGCAAGCGCTTTTTATGTGGGATATAGTTTGATACAGTTCTGTTCTGGCGCTTTGATGGATCATATAGGACCTTTGAAAGTGTTTCTTGTTTCGGTTCCTCTGCACGCTATCATGAGCCTGTTTTTTGTATATGTAGGTTTTTGGGATTCGGCACTTTTCTATTTGGTGATATGCCGCGGTTTTTCGGGATTTACAGGCGCCACCGCTTTTATCGGAGTGACCAAATTAACTGGTGCGCAAATTCCTCAAGAAAAATTTAGACCATACTATTCTTTTGCGTATATATTATTTATGTGTATGCGACCACTCACACTTTTCTTGGTGATGGTCTTTCAAGACCAGATCTCTTGGAAGGAATTTTTTCTTCTGTCTACCTTGCTTGACTTGTGTGTATGGATTGTTATGTTCTCGTTTCGTAAACACTCTATGAACCATTATCAGCCTTTTTCCTGGAGGTTTTTGAACCTTTCTACTTTCAGAAAGAGTATGCGTTCAGAGATTATTTTTGTGAGTTTGGGGACTGCGGCTTTGCTATCACCGCTTTACGTCTTTTCAGATAATTGGGGGGTGTCTTTCTTCTTTGAAGGATGCGGTATGTATAGAAACGATGCTGCGAATGTTTCTATCTTGTTATCTGTGACAAGTTTCTTGAGTGCATGTATTGAACCACAATTTGCTCATGTAGATTTTACCAAAAAGGCTTTATTTGCAGCAATTGTTTCGTTTCTTGGAATTGCAGGGTGTACAATGCTTTCCACACAACCACACTATTACATTGTGCTAATGGCTGTCCTCATTGGCTCCAGTGGTGTGTTGCTGGTATCTCTGATTTGCGCTATTGTTGCCCTTGCACCGAAAGGGCGTGAAGGCGTTTGTATGAGTGTTTCTTGTATGGTTATGATGATAACTGTTGCTTTATACATTTTTCTTTATGGATGGATTATTGGTGCACAAACGTTTGGATCCGAAGTGAAAGTGATTGCTAGCCACCAGTATATTTACTCCAATATGTTCCTGATGATGTTAGTTGTTTGTGGTATAATGCTGCTTATTTTTGCAGAAAAGCGCTATAAGATAAACGCAAAAATAAATATCAAAAATAGACATGCTTCCGGATCCTTGCCATAATAAGCTATGCAAAAATCAGTTTGCTTTCGCTCTTATGTTTTGTGGTATGTGGCAGTTCTATTTTTAATAGACCAATACCTCATGCGCACTGTTATGAATGGTTTATCGTTTTCTGTAATGAAACATTTTAACATACACGCGCAAGATTTTGGCATGATTGCGGCTTCTTATTATGTAGGATATGCTTCCCTCCAAAGTGTTCTTGGTATGCTGGTGGATACGGTGGGTCCCATTCGTGTTTTGATGGCTGGTGTTTTTTGCCACCTTGTTTTTTGTTATTTGTTTACCTGTAGCGCAGGGGTAGAATATTTTGGTGTTTCATACTTAGTTGTGTGCAGATTTTTTATAGGTGTTGGCTCTTCTACAGCGCTCTTGTCTCTTACAAAACTCACAAAAACACAAATGGATATTAAGAAATTTTCCCGTTACTATAGTCTAGCGTTTGTCACATCTGTCTGCGGAGGTTTGGTCGGAATTTATGGTGTAGCTTCTTTTCTGGAAAACAACGAATGGCAGGAAGTTTTTAGATATGCTTCCTATGCGGGTTGTTTGATTTTTTGTGGTTTGTTTTTTCTGCGTGGGTTTGATAAAGGAGTTATTCGCAAATTCTCATGGAGCGGCGTGCACCCCAAAAGATTTGTTCAGTATATTGATACTCAGGTTCTGTCTATAGGTTGGGCCACAGCTTTGATCTCAACACCCATCTATATTATGGGTGATACATGGGGAGTGTTGTTTTTGCAGCATTCTTGCAATTTGTCTTATAAAGATGCGGCGTTTGTGGGTGGCATGTTTTGGTTGGGTTTTTTATTAGGTGGGCTGATAGAGCGCCTTGTGAGCCAAAGAATTGGGTTGATGGAAACTATGGCTGTTAACGCACTTTTGATGGTGGGGTCTTTCCTCATTTTGCTCTTTTTCTCAGAAGGATTTCACTATTATGTTTATATAGTGCTCCTTGTGTTTATGGGTATGGGTGCGTCTTTTCAAATCACGGCACTTCGCTCTGTGAGTTTATTATTTTCTTATGAAAAAATAGGCGCGCATACCGCTATACTGAACGCTATGGTGATGATCCTGGGATTTATTGCTGTAATTTTGGTGGGCTTTATTTTGAGTGCCTTTGGTCCTGTTATGGAAGGTTTGGTTTATAGCAAGGAGGCGTATCAGTGTGCTTTTGCACCCGCTATTATATCTTTGTTTTGTGGTGTGGCAATTGTGCTATCTATGGCGCGTAAATATGAATATTCTAGGCATTGAAACCAGTTGTGATGAAGCGGGTGTGGCACTTGTAGATAGCAAGGGTGCTATTCTAGCGCAAGGGCTCGCATCGCATGCGGAATTATGTGTTCCGCACGGTGGCATTTTACCTGAAGTTATTGCGCGTGAACATGTGCGCGTACTGCCCCCTTTGGTCAAGCATACTTTGGAAACACAAAACTATTCTTGGCGTGATATTGATGCTGTTGCAGTTACAGAGGGACCAGGATTGATCAGTAGCCTTCTTATAGGTTGTGCCTACGCTCGTGGTTTGAGTAGAGCGTTGGGTTGTCCTCTGTATGGTGTGCACCATTTGCAAGCGCATGTACTGATTGCACGCATGCAAGCTGAACTGGAGTATCCTTTTGTGGCGCTTTTGATTTCTGGTGGACACACCACGCTTTACAATGTTGTGGCTCCTAACCAACTCATTGATGTCGGCAGCACGCAAGACGATGCTGTGGGAGAAGCTTTTGACAAAGTGGCGCGCTTGTTGGGCTTTCCTTATCCAGGAGGTGTGCATATTGAGCGCATAGCGCGACAAGGAAAGCCTAGCATTCCTTTTCCCAAACCTATGATACACACGGACAATCTTAATTTTTCTTTTTCTGGCTTGAAAGCAGCGGTTGCGCGGTATGTTGAGCAATCAGAAATGACCGATGCTCTGCGAGCAGATATAGCTTGCTCTTTTCAAGAATCAGTAGCCTCTGTTTTGGCTGTGAAAGTGCGCAAGTGTCTGCAACAACAGCCTTTGGCGCGTTCAGTTGTTATGACTGGTGGAGTGGCCGCCAATAAGCGTTTGCGTGAAGTTATGCGTGTAACACTTCCTGACTCTATCAAGGTTGTGGCACCTGAACCCAAACTGTGTACCGATAACGGTGTTATGACCGCATGGGCCGCTTATGAGCTGCACAAGCATGGATTATTAGAGGAAAGGGATGTCCTTGCGAATCCAAACCTGCATATGCGCTAGAATAATAGCCTGGGCTCAAGGGTGCCTTGCGGGTTTAGGCGCGTTTACCCTTGAGTGGGGTGGCGTCTTTTTGGTATGGTTTTCGTTTTTTCTGTTTTTGCGACCTCATAGCTCTGCTAAAACACACTCCATAATGTTTGCTTATGGATTTTGGCAAATCACTCTATTATGGGCTTCCTTCTCTCTCCGATGCCTTAACCCTCCTTGGTGGGGGTATACTCTTCCTTTTTTTGGCTTTCCCTTGCTTATTGCCTTGGTGGCGGCGGTGTGTGCATGGATGCTTCCTTGGTGGCGCCTTTCTGGATTTATGCGCTATTTTATGTTTGGAATGTGGTGGTGCTTTTATATGAGCGTTTTGGCCCTTATGAACTTGGAGTGGGTGCAGATGTTAGAATTATGGGGAGGTCTTGTTCTTACTTTTGTGCAGCTTGCCTTCTATATAGGAGGCCCGTTGGCCAATATGGCTATTATTACGCTGATGTTGGCAAGTGTGTATGCACTACATGCTCATAGCGTTTCTTTGCTTAAAAAAGCAGGATTGGGATGGATTGCATTATGCGTTGTGGGCACAGCTCATTTAGCGTTTCATCCAACTTGCTACACCAACGCATCTGTAGGGCTAGTGCACACCTACTCTAATATGGAGCGCGCTCCTGTGGAGATTGAAAAAAAGCTATACTGTCTTTCTGCTATGCGCAATCTGGCTCAAGATGTTCAGGCTGTGATTCTTCCGGAGGCATTTTTTGGTCACCCCCCGGAGCACTATCAAACGACAGCTGCATTTCTTCGATCGCTGAATTGTCCCGTGTTTGTGGGAGCAATGACGCAGCACAAAGCGTCCGTTTACGCGAACAGTATGATAGTTTTTTCTCATCATACGCCAGGGTATACAAATTTTTACGACAAGATCACTCTTCTTCCCTTTGGTGAATATTTACCATTTGCGCGCTACTTACCGAATTCCATGAAAGCTATCGCACAAGGTTTTGGAGAAATTATGCAAGGTATCAAACCTGCTGTTTACGCTTTTGCGCATGATGTGCATGGCAAGCGTTTGCCTCCATTTTTGCCACGAGTATGTTACGAAGGAGCTATTTCTTTTTGCTGTGATCCAAAAGTGGAGTGGATTTTAAATGTGAGCAATGAGCGTTGGTTTTTCTCATCGTTGCAAGAACAGGGGCAGTTTTGGGCTGTTTTGCGCATAAGAGCTGTTGAGGCAGGTCGTGCGATTGTGCGCTCTACTAACGACGGTGCAACAGGATGTATAGACCCTTGCGGTCGTACACTATCACGCATAACCGGGCCTGAGGCTATTATAAAACAGCGTTTGCCAGAAAAAATTTGTGCACAAACGCCATGGATGCGCTATACGGCGCTGTGGACTATTCTTTATTGGTGTATAATTGTTTTTAGTGTGTTGTATACACAGTGGTTTGTTTATAAGAAAAGAAAAAATGTTTTGGGGAAGAAGAAAAGCGCATAAGCTCTCAGAAAAAAAGCAAAAATTGTTTGAGGCATACCAGCATCAACAAGAAGATATGCAAGCATGCTTAGAGCGTACATTAGAGTATGGCCATGTTGTGTTGGATGTGGGGTGTGGTCGTGGTGAGTCTTCGCTAGGTTATCTTGCTATGCGCCCAGATGCTTATATTATTGCTTGTGATTTGTTTTATGATGGATTGGCGCAGCTGTGCACCGCAATGAAAGAAGCAGAAATAAAAAACATGACGATTTTGCTGCGAGATGCGCTGGATGTCTTGCAGGCTTTGCCTGATGCATCTGTTGATGTTGTCCTTCTCTTTTTTCCTGACCCTTGGCCAAAGAATCGTCACCATAAAAGACGCATTATGGCACAAGATGGGTTTATGCTGCACGTAAAGCGTGTGCTCAAAAAAGATGGTGTTTTTGTATGGCGTACAGATAGTCAAGAATACTTAGAGCACGGGATGGAAATTTTACAGGCGGAAGGTTTTATGTCCTCGCAACCCTTTCCTATAGGCTGGCAAACCACTTATGAAAAAAAAGCATGCAAACTCTCTCAAAAAATCTCTACAGTGTTTTGCTCTCTTCTTCGTTAGCATTTTTTAATGTTACGGAACTTTATTTTCTGATGTCATCTACTCTTAGTTTCCATAAGCTTTTTGCTGCTTAAATAATTGCGCTGGAGCAACTTTTCAAGTTGTGGATGAGTGTATGAATTTTTACATAATGACTTTGCGTACAATAAACCTTTCATCAAAAAACTTTTTATAATCAAAAGTTTTTTAATCAGATTTATTGTATGTTTGTGTTAAAATGATCCAAAGGTTGTTTATATGTTTATCTTTCTTCTTTTCCTCCCAATTAGTATTTATGCAGGGACATTGGTTAAATTTGATTGGCGTGATATGACAGAAGAAGATATTTACTTGCCTCTAACCTATGCAGAAGATCGTTTTTTGTACCATATAGAGACGCTGCACGAGTGTAGAGTTGATACTGCATATTTAGAGCGAGTGCTTCAAGGTAAAGTCGAGACTAACGATCCTCTGTTATTAGTTTTAAAAGATTATAATGATCGGAATGATCAAAATATTGCCGAGTCTGTAAAACAGTTAAGGAAGAGAGTGTTAGATCAGCGCCAACCTTTCTTTTTAACCACAACTGTTGGGGGCAGTTATCTGACACTGCGAAAAGATAGTCAGGGAGTGCTCCGTATGACAAATCATGTTTATCTTTATCCTACAGTTGTTGAGAGAAAGTATATGAGATTGCATAAAAATGATATTGTTCTAACAAATGCTAATGCTGTTTATGATGCTTTGTGCACTGATCAGACAGAGGTGAGGCAGGATCTTCCTTATATTCTTGGCGCTGCGCTGGAGTTAGAAGATCATCTTTCTCAAGACATTGAAAAATCTGAACATTTGCATGGCTGTAGATTCATGAGTTTAGAGGAAATCAGAGAATCTGTAAGGAGCAAGAGTGCAAAATGCGTTGTTTTATAAAAATATTATTAATTGATTATAGAGACAAATTCTCTGCTCATTCGTTTTTGCGCATCAAGAGATATATTTGATGATAAAGATGTGGAAGCGTGTGAGGCCTCACTTCGTTCAGGTGATTTTTGTCTTTGAAAGAAAAAGAATCTGGAGTCTAGAGTTGACCTATTGCATTTTTTCTTTCAAATAACGACGTTATGATTGTTGCAAATAATTGAGGTAGACAAAACTTTTTAAGCTGCAGATGAGTGTATGAATTTTTACATAATGACTTTGCGTACAATAAACATTTCATCAAAAAAAATTTTTATAAAACTATATCATCAGATTTATTTGTATGCCTATAGTTTGTGTGTTAACTTACAAAAAAGGTGTTTTATATGTTTATATTACTGTTATTGCTATCACTCAATATCCATGCGGGGGTTCCAAAGTGTGAAGTCGTGAATATGGTGCTTGATATAGGGACGGATATAGGGGCGGATATAAGGGCGGGGCATTCAGCCCTAATGGGTGCGCAGCAAACGCTTATCGCTCCAATCGATGTCTGTGATGCGTACTGTATTCTCTGTACAGTGAATCAGAATTCTTCTCTTCTGTGCCATAGGGAGAGTCAGAAAGAGTATAGAGTCGCTGCATCACATTTACAGGAAATACTTCAAGGTACAATCACTACCACCGATCCTCTGCTATTAGCTATGAAGGATTATAACACTCAAACTTACAATAGTCTTTTGCTCTGTCTAGAACGTACAAAAACTCTGAGTGATGCACTATTAGTGAAACATTATCCTTCTCTCCCAGTGGTTGATGACTGTTATCTGGTGTTTTGGGAAAATGGGAAGAGACAGCTCATCGTAAGGAATACTCTTGTTATTGGTTCAAATAAATTCTGCGCAAATGGATATATAGAGGGTGCAGCTGTGCCTTTTTCTGAATTCGTGGTATCATCAGAACCCTCGCATCAGTGTCGGTTCATACGTGTACAGGAAATGCACACACTGCCAGATGAACCTGTGCAGTGGTTCACACATAAACAGGAAATGAACACCCTGTCAGATGAACCTGCAAAGAAAAGTAGTCAATGCGCTATTTTGTGACAATATGATTAATTGATTATAGAGACAAATTATCCGCTCATTCGTTTGCGCTCACAAAGTGCTTATAAGGTTTGTTTGTCTATAATGTATGTGTTAAATTATACAAAAGGTATTTTATATGTTTATATTACTGTTATTGCTTTCACTCAATGTCCATGCGGCGATCGGTGGGCTTGATCATCAAGATATGAAAATGTGTAAGCCTATGCTTCGTGCAACAGGTGATACTTTTATGCGGCGGCATGATGCTACTTATCTGTGGGATAGAGAAAAGAATAAAGAGTATAGAGTTGAACCATTGAATTTAAAAAAAGTGCTTGAAGGAAAGCGCTGGCCTAATGACCCTTTTTTATTAGTTTTAAAGAGATATAATGATAACAATGATCAAAGTCTTTTGCATTGTTTAGAAGACCTAGAGACTCAGATGTTCCAGAAGCTGAGACTTATCCTTGGTGCTGTTATTGAGGAAAATTTTTTATCATTTATGGAAGATAGTAAAAAAAGTGATCTCGTTGTGACAAGTGTAAGAATTATGCGATTTCCGGAAGAGAACTATGAACGGATAGCTCAGAAAGCATCTGAACTTAAGCGGCATTCTTACACTTCTCGGATGATGAGAAAAAGGCATTGTGCCTATGAGGCTTATGTTTTTAGCACATTGTCTAATACAGAATCTCTTTCTTCATATGCTATAAACTCAGAAGGGTCGCATTATTGTTGCTTCATGCGTGAGGAGGAAATAAAACAATTTTTCAATAGCCATAAACAATGTTCCATTTTGTAAATATGATTCATGGACAAATGATCCGTTCTCGTTTTGGAGCATACAGATTCTTATGAGATGTTTGATTAATATGTTGGTTTCACAAAAGGTGTTTGATATGTTCATAGTACTGTTGTTGCTGTCACTCAATGCCCATGCAGCGAGAGGTGTTTTTTCTGCTAAAGATGTGGAAGCGAATGAGCCCTTGCTTCATTCAGATGATTCTTATTTGCAGGTTACATTGATTAATCCAGATGATACTCATCTGTGGGATAAAAAAAAGAATATAGAGTATAGAGTCAACCCATTGGATGTAAAGAGCGTGCTTCGAGGAGCACTCTGTCCTGATAACTCTTTTCTATTAGTTTTAAAGGACTATAATGATCAAAACTCTGACTGTCTTTTATATTTTTTAGAGGGTCTAGAGCGTTGGATGTCAGAGAAGCAGAACGCTCTACCTGGCGCTATTGTTGAGAAAAATTATCTGGCATTTCTTGAAAAGACGAAGGGTACGCTCGTTGTGACAGGTTTAAGGACTCTGAGGTTTCCAAAAAGGAGTGATGAAATGTTTGCTTGTCAAAGCCCTCTCCTGAGGAGGAGTAGGAAAATGAAGGGTTACTATGAGCTTTCTGTTTGTCGCACATTTTCTGAGACTCCCTCTCTTTCTTCATATGCTGTACAATCAGAAGGTGTGCATCATTGTGGCTTTATGAATGAAGCTGGCATTGACAAACTTTGTAAGATCCATGATGCAAAATGTTCCATTCTGTAGATATGATTAAGTGATTATACGAAAGAATTATCCGCATATGCGATTTGGTTCATATAGTGCTTATGATTTATGTGTTAATTTGCACCAGAGGTTGTTTATATGTTTATATTACTTTTGTTACTAGTACTCAATATACATGCGTCGGAAGAGAGCGATGATCCATTCGGGAATAGAGAATATCTACGGCATATGAATGATAAGAAAAAGTTTCAAGTTGGCGCACTATATTTGGAGAAAGTGCTGCAAGGTAACCTTGGGACTAAAGACCCTTTGTTATTAGCGTTAAAGAATTATGATGATCAAAATTCTCAAAATCTTTCTGCGTGTATAGGTGATTTAAACAGGAAAGAATCAAGTCAATACTCTCGCACAGGTACTCAGCGTAAAAAGTATCTGACATTCTGTGAAAATCCAGACCAAACACTCGTGGTGATAAATACTACTGTTGTTGAAGGCAACCGTTTTTACTCTTTTAAAGAGATAAGGGGAAAGACGCCTTTCTCTGCATTTATTGCAAAATCAGAACATATCCATCATTATTGCTTTATGCCTTTCAAGAGCTCCAAGAGCTCCAAGAGTTCAAAATGCGCTATTTTGTAAAATATAATTGATTATAGAGACAAATTATCCACTCACTCGTTTTTGTGAATAAAGTGCTTGTGAGATCTGTGATTTATGTATTAAATTACACAAAAGGTTTTTTATATGTTTCTATTGCTGTTGCTACTACTTTCACTTAATGCCTATGCGGCAATAGAAGTAAGTGTATTTGACTTGGGCAAAGTACAGAGCGGTGCACTTCGAAGACTTTTTTTCTGTGGAGTATGCAGGAGAATGAAGAGTATAAATTTAAAAGATTACTTTTGAGGCAAGCGCTTCAACAAGCGTTTCAAAGTGAACTCAGGGTTAAGGAACCAGTGTTCTACGCTTTAAAGAGTTATAGTGATCAAAATATTCTGCTGTTTTTAAGTTGTCTGGAAGCAATAGATAGGAAAATGTTAGAGAAGAAGAGAGAGGAACTTTATGCTGGTACCATTGTTGAGAGTGATTATCTGGCATTTCAAGAAGATGATGAAGGGATGCTCACTGTAGGTAACCTGGTGTGCCTTGTTGAGGATGTTAGAGCGGATGAAGCGCTTGTGATAAGCAATTCTTGCTGTGATCATGGGGATTTTGCACCTTCTCCGCAGAAGAGAAAATATAAGCTTTGCGCTCGTGCGTCAATGAAGATGGAGCGTTCTCTTTCCTCATATATTAAAGAATCAGAAAGTGCACATCATTGTCGTTTCATATGTAAAGATGAAATCCAAGAATTTTCCGAGCAATTTTCCAAGAAAGGATCTGTAAGAGTGTGTGGTTATATCAATATGATCAAGTGATTATTATAGGTAAACATTATCCGATCGTTCGTTTTAACTCCAAAATGCGTGAGATCTATGTTTGTTTATCTATAATTTTTGTGTTAAGTTGTACGGATGGTTTTTTATATGTTTCTATTACTGTTGCTAATGTCACTCAATGCCCATGCGGCGGTAGCTGTGTTTGATGATCAAGATGTTAAGGATACTGCAGCACTGCTCTCTTTGCCGGTTTTTTTTCTGTGGGATAAGAAGAATAATCAAGAGTGTAAATTTGATAGATCAGTTGTAAGGGAAGCGCTGCAAGACAAAAGCAAAAGAGGTTCTCACGACCCTTTTTTCTTAGCTTTAAAGGGTTATAGTGATCAAGATCCTGATACTTTTATGCAGTGTCTACAAGAAATAGAGCGGGATGTGTCAAAAAAGCAGACAGCGCCTTGGTGTTTTGGCAGCGTTGTTGAGAGTAATTATCTGGTATTGAGGGAAGATGAGAATGGGTGGCTCACTGTAACAAATTTTGTTACTCTTATTGCCGAAAGTGAAGAGCGAGTAAATATTGTATTGCCGGAAAATGATGATGACATGTTCGTTGTGCGCAATCCTTGCTGTGAGCATGATGCTTTCGGCCCTTCTCCGCAGGATGCGCCGAGGAGACTTCCTTATGATTTTTGTGTTTATCGTACGGTCAAGATGAAAAACCCTCTTTCTTCATATGCTGTGCAATCAGAAAAGAAACATCATTGCAAATTTATGCGTGATGATGTAATTAAAAAATTTTCCACGGCATATCTGTTGAACTGGAAAAATTTTCCAAGACATATCTTACGAATCGGTCAATCTTTTTTTTCATGAGATATGCTGGCTTTTCTATCATTTACGTTTTATATTCCAAGGAAAGTGTTTAATATGATCATATTACTGTTGTTACTGTCACTTAATGTCTATGCAGCTGTGGGTTTTAGATACTGACGAGAGCGATGGGGAAGAGAGTCAGCCATTTCTGCAACCGAGTGTTTCTACTAATCCGAATAATCCGAAGTTTGCGAATCGTTTGACTCTGATGCATAAGGATAGTAATCAAGAGTTTAGAGTCAAGCCATCACATTTAGTGCAAGTGCTTCAAAAAAAAGTCGATACTGACGACTATTTACTATTAGCTTTAAGAGAGTATAACGCTGAACATTCTGATACGCTTTATGTTCCATTTTGTAAATATAATCAAGTAATGATATGAAAGAGTTATCCGCTCATTCGTTTGCGCTCACAAAGTGCTTATAAGGTCTGTTTGTCTATAATGTATGTGTTAAATTACACAAAAGGTGTTTTATATGTTTATGTTACTGTTGTTCCTGTCACTTTCCCATGCGGTAGGTTTGCTTGCTGTTGAAGGCATGGAGGCATGTGAGCCCTTGCTTCGTTGCGTTGATTCTTTTCTGTGGCATAAGGATGAGAGCGGTGAGGGATCTCGTAAATTGACTTATCCCAATGCTACTTTTCTGTGGGATAAGAACAAGAATACAGAGTTTAGAGTCGACCCATTGCATTTGCACAAAGTGCTTCAAGGGGAGTCCTGTCCTGATGACTCTTTTCTATCCGTTTTCAAGGATTGTGATGCTCAAAATTCTCATAAGATTTTTCATTGCGTACAATATCTAGAAAGTTGGATGGCCGAGAGGCAGAAATATTTCCCTGGTGCTATTGTTGAGGAAAATTATCTGGCATTTTCGGAAGAGAATGAGAGTGCGCTCATTGTGACAAGTATAAGAGTTATGAGCTTTCCGAAAAAGGTTGATGAAAGGAGTGCTCTGGAAAATAATACCCTTAAGCGCGTTTTGCCTTGTGCTTCTGATATGATGAAGAAAAGGACCCATTTCTATGAGATTTATGTTGCTGCAAAGCTGTGTGGCACAAATCTTCTTTCTCCATGTGCTGCACAATCAGAAGATGTGCGTCACTGTTGCTTCATGCGTGAGGATGAAATTGAAAAATGTGTCAGGATCTATAATGCAAAACGTTCCGTTAGAGACAATAAAAAATGTTCCATTTTGTAAATATGATCAAGTAATGAGATGAAAGAATGATCCACGCATGTTTTCTGTATCACAAAGTTTGTTCAGCTCTGTGAGTGATGTGTTAAATTGTACCAAAGGTTGCTTATATGTTGATATTACTGTTGTTATTGTCACTCAATATACATGCGTCGGAAGAGAGGATTACTCAATGCTCAAACATTGAGTATCTATGGCATATGCGGCATCAAAAAAGCTTTAGAGTTGACACAGGACATTTTCTGGAAGTGCTTCAAGGTATAGTTAAGACTGACGACGCTCTGTTATTAGAGTTAAAGCGTTATAATGTGGACAATTATTCTCAGATTGTTGGGTGTATAAATCATTTAAAGAAGGAAGTATCACAGAAATATTCTCGCCAAGGCTCAACTGTTAAGAAAAATTACTTGACTCTGCATAAGCAGAAAGGGAAAGACACAATTTTGGTGACCAATGTTATTATGCTGGAAGACGAATCTTTTCAAGTTTTTCGGGCAATGGATGTGAAAAATTCTCTTTTTGAAGATATTAAAAAATCAGAAGATATGCATCATTATCGCTTCGTGTCTTTTGCGGGCACTGTCATATTTTTACAAAAGAGTTCACGATGCGCTCTTTTGTAAAAATATGATTAATTGATTGCAGGGAAATATTATTAGCTCATTCGTTTTCGCTCACACATACTCATAGTGAGATGTGTTGATCTCACTATGAGTATGTGTTAGATTACACAAAAGGTTTTTCATATGTTTGTATTATTTTTGTTACTGTCACTGTCGCTTAATGTCCATGCGGCGGTAGATCGTGTGTTTGATGAGGGCAATTCGGAAGAGCGTGTGCCACTGCTTCCTCCGCTGTTTCCGAAGGCTTTTAATTTGTGGAATGGGGAGGATAATATAGAGTGTAGAGTCGACCCATCACGTTTGGAGGAAGTGCTGCAAGGAAACAGCAATACTGACGACCATTTGCTATTAGCGTTAAAAAACTATAATGATGAAAATGATAAGATGCTCTTGCGCGTGCTAAAAGCTATAAATGACGAAATATTATCTAAAAAGGCTGACTTCGTTATAGCCAGTATTGATAGCGATTATCTGACATTTAATGAAGATAATCGCGGGGATCTTTTTGTGATCCGTTTTGTTTTTTTTGTACCCAAAACTCCTTTTTGGAAGGTGGCGCAAAGATGCTCTCTCTGCCAGATTGACGCTGTGGGCATGCTGTCCAGACCAATTCCTCTTTCTGTATATGTTAAAAAATCAGAAGGTTTGCATTATTGTCGCTTTATGAGTCAAAATGAAATCAAAAAACTTGCAGCGGAATCTGCAAAGAGCAATAGTCCAAAATGTGCTATTTCTTAAAAATACGATATAAGTGATTATAGGGGAAAATTATCCGCTCATTCGTTTCCTACAATCACAAAAGAGAGCAGATGGTATGAGCGAGCGTGGGATCTGAAAAGTGGCAAGAGTTTGCGTGAGGGGCTTTTTTTTTGATAATATGCTATCCTAACATCGAGTGGGCGGCTAATAAAGTTTTTGCGATGCTATGTTATATCCTTTTTAAAGGGTGATAGAAAGCCATGCGGATGTTTGGGATTGCGAGAATAAGCATTTATTGCGATAATGATATGCAAGTGCCTGCGCTATGATAGCGGTGGTGCTTACGGAGAATTAAATGGGTCAAGAGATTTTACAACTTGCAACTGCGCTGAGTCATGAGAAAAACTTGGAAATAGAAGATGTTGTTGGTGCTTTAGAAGAAGCGCTTTCGCGTGTTGTTCGTCATGATTTTGGTAAGGATTGGTCTGTGCGATCTGAAATCAGTCGTGAGACCGGAGAGATCACCTACTGGCGATATTGGACGTTTGTAGAAGAGTTGCCAGAAGAAGCGGCGGAAGATGCCGAGAAAGCGGCAGTTGCGGAAGGTTCTGAGGAATCGCCAGGTTTTGTGGAAGATGCGCACATTGTGTTGACGCAAGCTCATAAAGATGAAGGAAAAAAAGCTGGGGATATCATTGAAGAGGTGATACCAAATGTTGTGTTGGGTCGTGTGAGCGCTCGCTTGGCAAGGCAATTTCTGCATCAGCGTTTGCGGGAAGTGGACGCGCGGATGCGTCTGGAAGAATTTGGTGATAAGGTCGGTGAAATTATCACAGGCACTGTGAAGCGTGTGGGGCCTCGTGGGTGCTATATCGAAGTGAAGCGATTTGAGCTTTTGTTGCGCTTGGAGGATATGATCCCAGGTGAAACAGCGATACCGGGTGTGCGTATGCGTGCGGTGATTTCCAGTATTAAGGATGATCACACAGGTTCGCAAGTTTTCTTGTCTCGCACCAGCCCGCTGTTTTTGAAGGGTTTGCTTGCTCAGGAAGTGCCAGAAGTTTCTGATGGTGTTGTGGAAGTTGTGGATTGTGCTCGTGATCCGGGAAGCCGCGCGAAAGTGGTGGTGCGTAGCCACGATTCCAGTGTTGACCCTATTGGTTCCTGCATAGGAATGCGTGGTGTTCGTATTCAATCTGTGACCAATGAGTTGCATGGTGAAAAAATTGATATTGTGCAATGGTCTGATGATTTAGCTAAGTATCTCATCAATATATTTTCTTCAGCGGACGTTAGGCGTGTGTTGATTGATCAAGACACCAATCGTGTGGAAGTGGTGGTGAGTGATGACTCACTAAGCTTGGCTATTGGTAGAGCTGGGCAGAATATTCGTTTGGCGCGTTTGCTTCTTAAGAGGAAGCTAGACTTAATGGGCGAAAGTGCTGTTGAAAAACGCAATGCGGATGAGTTGAAAAATTCTGTAGATCGCATTCAAGATAAATTAGGTGTTGAAGAAATGATGGCGCACCTTCTTGTGTTGGAAGGATATAAAAAACCAGAAGATCTTGTGACGGCTGGTTCTGAAGTGGTGGCAAGCATTGAAGGGATGGATGCAGAAATTGCAGAAGAGCTTGTGAACCGTGCTGCGGATAGTTTGAAGCAAGATATCGTAGAGGAAAAGGCATCTCGAGAGGTGCGTGCAGATTTGATAGAAGCGTTAACAGAAGATGGTTTGGAAGACATTGTGGCAAGCTTGAAAAAAGCGAAGGTCTATAGTGTTGAAGATTTTGCATGGCTTTCTGTTGATGAATTGCTAGAAATCACAAATGGTGGTGTGGATCCAAACGCCGCAGCAGCTATCATTATGCGTTTAAGGGCGCCACTCATTGAAGAAAAGTAGGCTAATGTCAGAAGAAAAAAAAGGAACCGATAACCGCAAGGTATTAAAATTAAACCGCTCTGTGGATGTTGAAAAGATTCGTGCTGCAAAGCAAGTGCGTGCTCATCAAGGTGTAGAGGTGGAAATACGAGGGTATGCAGCAGATGATTCGGTTTCGTTTGCGCAAAAGCCTCGACAAATTGAAAAGCCAAAAATTAATGCGCATGTGCGTCCTGCTTCAGGTAGGAAGCTAACAAGCCAAGAGCGTGAGGCGCGTGAAAGTGCTATTGCGCGCGCAAGTTCCTTTTTTGCAAAAAGCCAGCAAGAAAAAGCAAAACACGCAAAAGTTTTTGACCGCATGGATGTTCCTCCGGTGGTAGAGAGTGCGAAGGTAACGCCAAAGCCTGCCTCAGATAATGATAAATCTAAGAAGAAAGATGGGCAAAAATCTTATCGTGTTGAGCGTGATGTGAAAAAAGGCGCTCCTGCTAAGAAATATAAAAAAGGGGCTCCTCCTAAAAGACCGCAAAACAACACTAGTCAGCGATCCAGTTATGGAACGCGTTCGATGTATATACCCAAGGCAACATTTCCTGAGCGTGCAAGTTTGAAGGGTCATCAGCCAAAGAAGGGATATGTGGCAACAGCCGCTGCTTTGCCAAAAAATGTTTTGGTTAGTGGTGAGATGCGTGTGAAAGAAGTTGCTATGTCTATAGCACTTAAGAGCAAGAAAATTATTTACTGGTTGCGTGACATGGGCGTGCAGGCAGGTGATGATACCGTTTTGGATATAGAAACAGTAGTGATGATTATTGAGGCTATGGGACATACTGCGATTGTTTCAGAAGTGTCTGAAAAATCACTGCTTACAGAAATGCTCGGTGAAAACTTAGAGGCAGATGAGACGCGTATGCCGGTTTTGGCTATTATGGGTCACGTTGATCATGGAAAAACAACGCTTGTAGATGCATTGTGCGGCACCCGTCGTGCATCAAAGGAAGCCGGTGGTATCACGCAAGATGTGCGAGGGTATAAAGCAAAACTTCCTTCAGGATCTTACATGACGTTGATTGATACCCCAGGTCATGAAGCTTTTAAGGCTATTCGTGCACGTGGTGCAGAAGCTGTGGATATGGTCCTGCTGATTGTTGCGGCAGATGATGGGCCAAAGCCACAGACAGAAGAGGCGATTAACTACTTAAAAGAGCAAGAGATTCCTTTTATTGTTGTTTTGACAAAGATGGATAAAGTCGATGATACGCATAAAGTGATTAACGCTCTTATGCGCTATGAAATAGTGCCTGAAAGCATGGGGGGTAGTAATTTATTTGTTGAAATATCAGCTCCAGAAGGGCGTAATATTCCAGAATTGTGTGAACTAATAGAGCTTCAAGCTGCCGATCTTGGGCTTATGGCTAACAAAAAAGCTTGGACGCGTGGTGTTGTGCTAGATGCACAAGTCAGCAAAGGTTTGGGAGTGGTTTGTAACGTTTTGGTGCAAGATGGAACGCTTTCTGTTGGAGATTACGTGGTTGTGGATTCTGTAGGCGCAAAAGTGCGCGCTTTGCGTGATGTTCATGGAAAAACGGTAAAGGCAGGATACCCTTCTGATGTGGTTGTGGTGATTGGTTTGCCTGATACGCCGCGTGCTGGAACGACCTTGGTGGGTGTGAAAGATGCACAGGGAATGCAAACCATCATTGATTGGCGTAAACAAGAGTTTGAGAAAGGTGTCAAAACTGCAGAGCGATCATTTTTCTGGCAGCGTCCTGAGCAAGAAACCTGTTTGCCTTTGATCATTCGTGCAGATGCTCAAGGATCCGCAGAAGCTCTTGAATGGGTTTTGAAGGATCTCGTATGCGAAGAGTGGTCTGTGCGTATTTTGTCCGCTGATGTTGGTAGCGTTACTGCAAGTGTCTTGGATTTTGCCAAAACAGCTGGAGCGGCTATTGTGATGTTTAACGTTGGTTGTGAGCGTAATGTGGAAAACGATGCGCGCAAAGAACGTATTGAGATTTTCCAATCAAATATTATTTATGATTTGGAAAAGAAAATCACAGCGCATATGAAGAGTTTGTGTGTGCCTAAATTTGAAGAGATTGTGCGTGGAAAAGGTGAAGTCATTCAAGTGTTTGATATTTCTAAGTACGGCCGAGTGGCGGGTTGTGCAGTGAAAGAAGGTAGCTTTACAACAGGCATGACCGCCCGCATTACACGTGGTGATACAGTGTTGTGTCAGCAGAAAATTACATCCTTGCGCAAAGAAAAAGATGAAATGCGTGAAGTGGGTGTAGGTTTTAACGCTGGTATCTTCTTGGAAGGTTTTGAAGCATTTGAGGTGGGCGATGTTGTGGAATGCCTCGAAATACGCCAGATACAATCTTAGCTGTTTCTATCTCTTTTTCTTTATTTATATTGCGGCTTGTGCGCATCCTGAGGGCGCAGAAAGCGCACAAGTCTGTGAGGCATTGCCAACCCTAGCAGATGTTGGTATCGGCGGTTATGATGATATGTCGACGCTGATGATTCCTATCGCCTCTCGTTCTAGTGACAGCAACTACATTGTGTTTTTCGGTGAAGAGGATCCTCTTTTTCTGAGAATTTTTAAAAACAAAACAGGCGCAGGAAGATGCGCTTTTGTGAAAAAGGTTTTGCAAACTTTGTGTACATCCGGTGTCGCGCCTCAGTTGGTAGATAGTAGTAAGATGGCCACTCTGGTGACCTTTCTTAAGGGGCGCGAAAGCCGCTTGGATGATTGGCGTGCAGAGAGGGCGCTTGACAAACTTTTGAGTGTGCTGGAACGATTCTCACAATCTCTCAGCGATGCAGACTTTTTGAGAGAAAAAACCTTACTCGCATTGGCAAAAAAAGGTTTGAGGAAAATTAAATCTTCCAAAATATCTTCATTTTTGCATCACCTCCTTAAGCAGTGGGAGCAAAAGTTTGGGAAAGAATTTTCTGATATGCAGAAAATCGTTGTGCATGGAGATTTGCACTCTAATAACATTATGTTGAGTGAAAATCGTATGTGGCTTGTGGACTTTAGTTTATGCGGGTATGGATACGCGATAGAAGATATTGCGCGCTTTAGTGTTTTTAACGCTTTAGGAAAAACGCAAGAGCGTTACCTTTTGCAGCGCTATTTTAAAGATGCTTTGGATGACTCAACAGAGCGTTTGTTGGAAGCATGCAAAACTCTCGCCCTTTTTGTCTGGGCATTTTTGGAATCCCAAAGATTATCGCGCACAGAATTGCAGGATGCCATGTTTTGTGTGAAGGCAGAACGTTTAGGTCCTGAATGGTTTGCGCAGCAATCTTTAAGAAGACAGCGTATGTCTAATAGTGAAGCGCAAATGTTTGTAACATATGCTGTGCGGCGGATGCAGAAATTGCTTAATAAAAAGGATCGGCATGGTTGATAGACGCCATTTTCAGCTTGCAGAAATTGTAAAGAGGACACTGTGCGCTTTTTTGCAAAAGTACCCTTTGCGCCACCCAGCTATGTCTTCTGTAAAGGTGACGATTTCAGAAGTGCGCCTTAGTAAGGATTTTCAATGGGCTGATGTGTATGTTTTGAATCTTTTTGGATCCTCTGTGAGCAAAGAAGTGGTGCTTGAGGCTCTTAACAATGATAAATTTTTTATGCGCAAACATTTGGCGCGCTATGGGAAGTTGCGAAAAACACCAGATTTGCGCTTTTGCTACGATGAAAGTTTTGATTACGCTGAGAACATTGATGCTTTATTGGATGATTGTCGTGAATCATGAATGGTTGGCTTTATATCAATAAAGACGCTGGTATGACCTCGTTTGATGTGGTGGCTCAGGTAAGGCGGCGCCTAGGTGTGCGGCGTGTTGGGCATACGGGTACATTGGACCCTTTGGCGCGAGGTCTGCTCGTTATTGCTGTAGGTGCCGCATCACGATTAATACCCTACACCTCCGCTCAACAAAAAGAATACACCTTTGAGTTGGTCTGGGGGCAAGAGAGGATGACAGATGACGCAGAAGGTGAGGTGATGTGTGAATCTCACGTCAGACCAACGCGTGATCAGGTGGAGGGTGCACTGTCTGATTTTACAGGCATTATTCAGCAAACTCCTCCTGTTTATTCTGCTATCAAAGTTAACGGTAAGCGTGCTTACGCTTTGGCGCGTGCCGGAAAAAATGTTGATCTAAAAGCACGAGCAGTTGAGATTTATGATTTGCGGTTGATAAGTCATGCTGAGGATAGATCTTTCTTTAAGGTTGTGTGCGGCTCTGGCACTTATATTCGATCGCTTGGAAGAGATATTGCTCGTTCTTTAAACTCCTGTGGCTATATAGAGAACTTGGTGCGTACACGCATTGGTATGATTGCATGCGCGGACACGGTTTCTCTGGATGCGCTCCCTGATGGTTTGCGATCTATCGAAAGTTGTTGGGAAGCTAGTATGATTGAATGTTTGGAAGAGGACTGGGGAGAGATCAAGCATGGGCGTCAATTAAAGTTAAAAGGCTTGGAAAGCGCCGAAGCGTGTCTTTTGTGTTGTAAGGGGAAAGGATACGCTGTGGGCCCTGTGGAGGGGTATTACTTTGTGCCTAAGCGTGTAATGGCGCTATAAGTTTTGTGTTTAGACTAGATACATTTTTCTGTTTCGGGTACAATGATATATAGAGAAGTGAGTTTGCGCGTTTGGCGTGGAAATTTTAAGGTGAGAAAATGGCACTTATTAATCGAAAAGAGGTTTTGCAGGAATTGGAAATTAGCCCCCAGAATATGGGATCTGCTTCTGCGCAAATTGTTGTTTTAACTGAGCACATTGAGCTGATTGCAGAACATTTGCGCTCTAACAAAAAAGATCATGCAGCGCATCGTGCGTTAATGTGTTTGTTGGGTAAAAGGCGCGCAATGCTCAAATATTGTGCTTCCAAGAACAGCGCTATGTACCAAAAGGTGCTGAAGGCTCTCGGCTTACGTCGTTAGAAAGTTTATGATTAAGAAAAAAATTGAATGCGCCAGTGGGGAGTTAATCCTTGAGTCTGGTCACTTAGCGCAGCGTGCGGACGGATCCGTGCTGGTTAAGTATGGTAATACACACATTTTGTGCACTGTATGTTGTAAAAAAAAGGTGGATAGTGGCGTGGGCTTCTTTCCACTTTCAGTGCATTATCAAGAAAGGTTTTACGCTATTGGTCGTATCCCAGGTGGTTTTTTTAAGAGAGAGGGGCGTCCTTCCGAGCGTGAAGTAATTACATCAAGGCTTATTGACCGCTCTATTCGTCCTCTTTTTCCAGAAGGTTTTTTGCACGAAGTGCAAGTTTCTTGCATTCTGTTAAGCTACGACCCTTTGTATGATGTGGAAGTTCCTGCAATGGCAGGTGTTTCGGCGGCGCTTTTGCAAGCAGGTTTGCCCATTAAAGATGTGGTGGCGTCAGCAAAGGTTGGGATTTTAGACGGTGAATGTCAATCAATTCGCTCCTACCAACAAGCTCAAGATGCCGACATGGAAGTGTTTGTTTCTGGAACAAAGAATGGCATTTTGATGGTGGAGGCAGCAGCGCAAGAGCAAACGGAAGATGATATTCTGAGTGCTATTTTGCAGGCTCATGACGATCTTCAAGTTATCATTGAAGGCATCGAAGAAGCATTTAAACCTAATGAAGGTGTTGAATGGCAAGATTTTACAGGCACTATTCACTCATTTAGAGATGATATCCTTGCTAAGTTGGGTAAGTCCTTTAAAAAAGCTTACGCAACTTCATCCAAAAAAGATCGCGATGCAATGCTTAAAAATCTACGTGATGAGGCGGCCAGCCTTATTTCTGAAGATGCATCTCCTGCAGTTGCTTATGCGGCTTTAACCGCTGCTGAGAGTGTGAGTGTGCGTGAGCGCATTCTTGCAAAAGGAGAAAGAATTGATGGCCGTGATTTAACAACTGTGCGTCCTTTAGCTGCACAAACGGGCTGCCTTCCAAGATCACACGGTAGTGTGGTTTTTGATCGTGGAGAAACACAAGCACTTGTTAGCGCGACGCTTTGCGGTCTTGCTGATGGTCAGATGATTGATACGATCGAAGGTGCAGGACGTCAACGTTTTATGTTGAACTATAACTTCCCACCGTTTTCTGTAGGAGAGCCCGGGCGCGTTGGTGCTGTGAGTAGGCGCGAAATGGGTCATGGACGTTTGGCGTGGAAAGCTGTTAGTGCTATGCTGCCATCTGAAAAAGAGTTTCCTTATGCAATAAGGTGTGTTTCAGAAGTTTTATGCTCTAATGGATCTTCCTCTATGGCTACAGTGTGTGGTACATCCCTTGCTTTAATGGATGCCTCAGTTCCTTTGAAAGCTCCAGTGGCTGGTATTGCTATGGGATTGATTCAAGAAGGATCAAAAACTGCTGTGTTGACAGATATTTTGGGTGACGAAGATCATTTAGGAGACATGGATTTTAAGGTGGCGGGAACAGCAGAAGGTGTGACCGCTTTGCAAATGGACTTGAAAGTGCCATTTGTAGATAAGGCTATATTGAAAAAAGCTTTGGCGGATGCGCGCAAGGCACGTTTGCACATCTTGGATGTTATGAACGCAGAGCTATCTGAGCCACGCAAAGAAATGCATGAATCAGCGCCAGCGATTCGTGTGCTGTCACTTCCAAAAGACAGTGTTGGACGTGTGATTGGTTCAGGAGGCCGTGTGATTAAGGGTTTGACTGAAAGACATAAAGCTCAAATTGATATTGCTCCGGATGGTACAGCAACAATTTTTGCCCAAAACCAAAAGAGTGCTCGTGATGTTGTGGCCGAGATTGAAGGATTGCTTTATGAGCCTAAGAAAGGTGATAAAGGCAAAGCGACTGTAAAGAAAATATTTAATAATAAAGTTTTGTTGGATTTTAAAGGCCACTTTGGTGTTTTGAGAGATGATGGCGCTGATATGCAAGAGGGTGATACCATCGAAGTGTGTATTGAGAGCGTTGACAAAGCAAATGACAAAATATTTTTCAAGCACATTTAGCTTATGGATTTAAATCTCAAGAATTTATTTTTTTCCGGAAAAATGACTTTGCCACTCGTAGAGGGTGGTAAAGGCATTGGTGCTAGTGATGGCACAAGCGCTGGCGTTTGGGCGCGCGCGGGGGGTGTGGGAACATTTTCAGGCGTTTCGCCTGCAACGTATGATGAAAATGGTGAAGTCAATGAGATTATCTATAAAGGAAAAACACGGAAAGAGCGCCATCAAGAATATATTGATTTTTCCATAGAGGGATCTCTTGAGCAAGCAAGAATTGCGCACGAAACTGCAGCAAACAATGGTCGTATCCACATGAATGTTTTGTGGGAAATGGGCGGCGTAGAGGCTATTTTGCATGGTGTGCTTTCTCGCAGCCGTGGCCTTATTCATGGTATAACCTGCGGCGCGGGTATGCCTTATAAGCTTTCCGAAATTGCTGCAAAATATAAAGTTTATTACCACCCCATTGTTTCTTCTTCACGCGCTTTTCACGCTTTATGGCGACGCAGTTTTTCCAAAGCTCGTGAGTGGCTGGGATCAGTAGTATATGAAGATCCATGGCGTGCAGGTGGTCACAATGGCTTAAGTCGCCAAGAAGACCCTACACGGCCGGAAGATCCAGAGCCGCGCCTTCTGCGTTTGCGCCAAGCTATGCGTGAAGTGGGATTATGGAACATTCCTATCGTTATTGCAGGTGGTGTGTGGTGTCTCAACGAATGGGTGCATATTTTAGAAAATAAAGACATTGCTCCTGTAGCGTTTCAGTTTGGCACTAGACCGCTTTTAACACAAGAAAGCCCTATACCGCAAGAATGGAAAAATAAACTTCTGACGTTGAAGCCCGGAGATGTGTGGTTGAATAAATTTTCACCAACAGGGTTTTACTCTTCTGCTGTGCGCAATGATTTTTTAGAAGAATTGCAAGGAAGATCAGATCGCCAAATCTCTATTAGTAGGCAACAAGAAAGTGGATTAGAGGCTTTTACCTTTGGGGCACGTAATCGTACGGTATACGTGACTCCAGAAGACGCGCGCAAAGCACATGAGTGGATTAAAGCTGGTTATACAGAAGCAATGCTGACACCTGGAAAAACTATCATTTTTGTTGAATCTGAGCGGAAAGAAAATATACTGACAGATCAGCGTGCTTGCATGGGCTGTCTTTCAGGCTGTATGTTTTCTAATTGGTCTCAAGAGCATGGCTCTACAGGTTATTTGCCTGATCCTCGCTCTTTTTGCATTCAAAAAACACTTTTACATGCTGTGCGTCAAGGTGATATGGAAAATCAATTGATGTTTGCGGGATCTAACGTTTTTCGTTTTCAACAAGATCCACTATACGCCAATAGGTATATTCCCACAGTTGAGGAATTGATTAAGCATATTTTAGCGGGCAATTAATATATGCGTCGATGGATTGCGCTAGGGGTGGGTGTATTGTTTGTTCTTTGTGGGCTGTTTGTTTTTAAAGAGCGTATTTTGGATAGGATTGGATCTTCTGATGGGCTTTACCTATTTTTGCGTAGCAATAATGTTAACGGACGTGCAGGACCCAGCAAAGATTATCCCTGTATTTGTAACTATCGCATGCGGTTCCTTCCCCTTAAAATTATTGCTGAACAGGAAGAATGGTTTTTATTAGAAGATTGGCTTGGTATGCAAAGCTGGATACATACAAGCTTGGTGAGTAAGCGGGCAAGGTTTGTTTTGGTGCAAAACCAAAATTCCAAGATATATACTGATACTAATGATAGTTCTGCACACCTTGCTGTGCTTGATCGTCTTGTTTGTGTGCGTATGCTGCGCACCAGCCCAGCATGGGTGCGAGTGCAGCTAGATAAAAAATACGGATCTTGTGTAGGATGGATGCGTGCACAAGATGTTTGGGGAATATAGATGATTGTTCGTTTTTTGGACACAGTGTACAATGTATTGGGGTGAATATGAATAAATGGCTTGTTTTAATATTATCCAGTCTAGGGGTGGCATTCGTTTTATTGCTTTTTGTACAAATTGATTGCACAAGCTTGAGAGTTGTGACTCCTTTAAAGGTGTCAATATGAGACTTGTAGATAGTGTATCAAAGAATTGCCGGCGCGCGTTAGTGCGTGTGGATTACAATTTGCCTATGCGTGCTAATGGCGAAGTGGGCGACTCTTTACGTGTGGAGCGTACAAAAAAAACTATACTCCATCTCTTAGACCAAGGAACGCAAATATGCCTAATGACTCACTGGGGGCAACCCAAGGGGCGTGATGAAACATTTTCTGTGAAAAGGCTGCTTCCTACAATAGAAAATATTTTGGGACAAAAAGTAGCCTTTGATGCCAGTGATCTTTGCCAGGAATGTATACCAAATAATCACCCTATTACACTGTGTGAAAATGTCCGCTTTTATGAAGGTGAAACTTCGAACGATGACGCGTTTGCACAGCTATTGGCGCAAAGGGGTGATGTTTTTGTAAATGAGGCGTTTTCTGTCTCGCATCGCCAGCATGCAAGTGTGTGTGGCACGGCAAAGTATTTAGATTCTTATGTTGGATTTTCGTGTGCGCGCGATTGGCAAAATGTGCAAAATATGCGTGAAAAATTAAGTGACGCGATTGCATTTGTGGGAGGATGTAAGATTCAAACAAAGCTGCCGCTTGTTTGTAAATTACTGCCCGATGTGCAAAAATTAGTGTTAGGAGCCCTTTTGGGAATTTCTTTGCGTGATTTTTTGCTATGTGAGCAAGAAAATGAAAGTATGCGTGAGTACGCAAAAATTACACAAAAATATATGCATAAAATCATTTTTCCTCTAGATGTACGCGCGTACGGCCAGGCTATACCTTTTGATAAAGTTATAAACAACGAAGGTGTGGTGGATGTGGGCCCTTTAACGGAAGATCTTTACAAAGAAGAGATTTCTTTATCACGGGTTTTATTTATGAATGGGCCTGTTGGGCAGTATGAAGTGGCAGCTGGTGAGCGT
The DNA here is from genome assembly GCA_002238905.1 of Alphaproteobacteria bacterium bin98. Classification (GTDB taxonomy): domain Bacteria; phylum Pseudomonadota; class Alphaproteobacteria; order Bin98; family Bin98; genus Bin98. Next base: position 88,203 of record MPNG01000002.1, read on the forward strand.
GGAACGCATGCGATAGGAGATGCACTTTTTTCTCAAGCAGAGCGTAATCATGAATTTTTTGCGTTACTTGGAGGAGGAGACACGGTGGCTGCATTGATGCATCAATACCAATGGCCAAAAAATGTTATATTCTCCTCATCAGGTGGCGCTCTGCTGTATGCAATGACGCATGGTCAACTGCCGGCTCTAGAGGCACAAAAATGCTGATTGCAGGCATATGTACGTGCCTTGGTGTGGGTTTTTTTCCGGCACCAGGAACCTGCGCGAGCGTTTTGACATGTCTTGTGATTTGGCTGTGCGAAGGCGTGCACCCTTTGGCGTTACTTTTAACGTTATTATTGGGACTTTGGTCTACACAGCATTATTTAAAGCAAACAAAAACAAAAGACCCGTCCTGTGTGGTGATAGATGAAGTCATGGGGATGCTTGTTACGTTTTTGGGTGTAACTCTTTCTTGGCAGAAAATGCTTATTGGTTTATGTCTTTTTCGCGTCCTGGATATTACAAAGCCTTGGCTTATTAAGCGTGTAGAACGCTTGCCTGGAGCGTATGGTGTAATGGCAGATGATATTTTGGCGGGCATGTGCTCGATGTTTTTTTTACAAATAGGTGATTACTATGTCTAAAGTGCGAGTGCGATTTGCACCATCTCCAACAGGTGATTTGCATATAGGAGGTGCGCGAACAGCTTTGTTTAATTGGGTGTTTGCGCGTCAACATCAAGGGCAATTTTTATTGCGTATAGAAGATACTGACCAAAAACGCTGCACAGAAGAATATAAAAACTCTATCCTGAATGGTTTGCGTTGGCTTGGCCTTGATTGGGATGAAGAGCCCGTTTATCAATCTCGCCGTAAAGATAGGCACTTAGAAGTTGCTCATGATTTGTTGAGTAAGGGGCTTGCATACTATTGCGTTTGTCCGCCTCAGGCAGCAACTCCACCAGAAGAAAAAAGCCAAAACACAGCGCCTTGTCCTTGCCGTGAGGCAGGGCACGTATCAGGAGCACTGAGGCTTAAGCGCCCTTTGAAAGGCACCCTGTCTTGTAAAGATGTCGTGTATGGATCAGTGGAGGTAGAGTACGCTCAGCTAGACGATATGGTCCTGGTGCGCTCTAACGGTATGCCTACGTATATGCTGTGTGTGGTGGTGGATGATTATGATATGGGAATCACTCATATTATTCGTGGTGTGGACCACCTCACAAACACACTTAGGCAAATGCTTTTGTGGCAAGCTATGGATTGGGAAATGCCTGAATGCGCGCATTTGCCATTAATTCATGGGCAAGATGGTAAGAAATTCTCTAAGCGGCATGGTGCTGTGAGTGTTATTGAATATCAAAAGTTAGGTTTTCTGCCAGATGCTGTGTGTAACGCTCTCATGCGCATGGGCTGGGGCCACGATGATACAGAGCTTGTGACCAAAGAGGAGGCTGTTTCTATTTTTTCTTTAGCAAGTGTTGGTAAATCTAAAGCGCAGTTTGATTTGAAAAAGCTGTACCACTATAATCAGCACTATATGGCCAATATGCCTACTGAGATCCTTTTGGAAATCCTGAAGAATTACACATCAGATCCGTTTGATGAAGATTTTATTAATAAGGCAAAGCAGATTTTTCCAGAGATTGTGAAACGTGTCAAAACACTACATGAATGTGCTGAAGCGTTGCAGGTGTTGCACGCTCCCAAAGCTTACTTGGAGCATGTAGAAGATGATGCCATAAATATGGTGCGAGACGTGTTATTATCGTGTGAGAAGTGGGAAAGTGATGCGCTAGAAGCTAGTTTTCGTGAATATTGCCTAACGCATGACTGCAAACTTGTGGCAGTTGCACAGCCTTTGCGCGTGCTTATCACAGGCAAAAAAGTGTCGCCGCCTATTTTTTTAGTTATGTCTGTTTTAGGATTGCAAGAAGTGATGGAGAGAATCAAGCAATATGAGGAACAAGCCAGCAAATCAGAATCGCCCTAAATGGTTGAAAAATTTGCCGCCCCTGGGTGGATGGGTGCTAGCCTTTTTAGGTTTTTCGGCATTAATATGGTTCCTGTGGTGGATTTAGATGGGTAGATTTTTAATTTTTTTGATGTCTGTGAGTGATGTATGTGCAGCTACGCATGACATTTTTCCCTATGAAGGTCTTGTGGGATTTTCTTTGCCGTTTTTTGGGTTATTGCTTTCGCTTGCCATTTTACCAGTTTTGTGTGCCAATTTTTGGAGCAAACACTACACAAAAATTGTCATAGGATGGTTGTGTGCCTTCCTTATACCTTTTGGTATACAAACCAGCATGGCGCATATTCAAGAAGTTTTAACAAATGTTTTAGTTTACGAATATATTCCATTTGCCCTTCTTATTGGATCGCTTTACGCTATCACAGGAAATATCAGTATGGGGCGACTGTACAAAGCAACGCCTTTGAAAAACACACTCTATTTGCTCTTTGCTGGCTTATGCGCTAGCGTTGCCGGCACAACAGGTGCGGCCATGATTTTTATTCGCCCATTTATTAAGGCGAATTCCTTTCGCAAGCGTGTTTCGCATGCGATGATTTTCTTTATCTTCATTGTCGCTAATATAGGAGGCGCTTTGACACCTTTGGGAGACCCTCCCTTATTCTTAGGATATTTAAGTGGTGTCCCCTTCTTTTGGCCTCTGCAGAACCTTTTGCTTCCGACAATCTTTACTATGACAATACTATTGTCCATATTTTTCTTGTTGGATCTCTACTTCTTTAAAGCGGATAAAAAAGATGAGCAAAGCATGCTAGAAGAGGCGAGAGTAGTGCTTGGTAAACACAACACCTTCTTTTTACTCGGTGTTATTATTACGCTAATGTTTTTTGGAGGAGAGACGGAAATTGGTTTGTATACAATTTCATCGTTTATGCGTGATGCTATCCTCTTTGTTATGGCAGTGCTTTCTTACAAAACAACGCCTGCATCGGTGCGAGAGATAAACCGATTTTCGTGGCACCCGCTTGCTGAGGTATTAATTATTTTTCTTGGATTGTTTATATTAGTGGATCCCACATTGGCAATTTTAAGCAAGAAACACAGCTCTGTTGCACCTTTGCTGGAATGGTTTAAGGCTTGTGGTGGTGAAGATGCCAGTTTATATTTTTGGGGGACGGGTCTGTTCTCTAGCTTCTTGGACAACGCTCCAACATACTTAGTGTTTGTGCGTTTAACCGAATGCAGTTTGCCAGAACTTCTTGCGCATATGCCAAGATTTTTGGCGGCGATATCAGCAGGAGCCGTCTTTATGGGTGCTATGACGTACATTGGTAATGCTCCCAACTTTATGGTTAAAGCTATTGTGGAACAAGAAAAGGTAAAGATGCCAGGGTTCCTAGGATATATGATGTGGTCAACGACTGTCTTGCTGCCTGTGTTTATCTTTTTGAACTACATATTTTTCTCAGGAGATTTCCCATTCATCAGTTTATCGTAATTATTTTTCTGAGTGGATTGTGTTTGGCCGATCCAGTTGTGTTTGTGGATACCGCACAGAATATTTCTTGTGTGGCGAGTGATTCAGAGGATCTGTACCTTTTGAAAGAGTTGGAAAATGCCTGTCCACCAAAGGATAATGTGCCCTCGGATCAATCATTAGCACAGAAGGGGGCTATGCCGAACTCGGATGATGCTTTACAACCGGTAACGCCACACTCGACTTCGCAGCAATCATCAACAAAACAGGGGGCGAGGCAACTTTATCATCCTGTGCCGAACTCGGATGATGCTTTACAACCGGTAACGCCACACTTGACTTCGCAGCAATCATCAACAAAACAGGGGACGAGGCAACCTTACCCTCCTGTGCCGAACTCGGATGATGCTTTACAACCGGTAACGCCACACTTGACTTCGCAGCAATCATCAACAAAACAGGGGGCGAGGCAACTTTATCATCCTGTGCCGCACTCGGATGATGCTTTACAACCGGTAACGCCACACTCGACTTCGCAGCAATCATCAACAAAACAGGGGGCGAGGCAACTTTATCATCCTGTGCCGAACTCGGATGATGCTTTACAACCGGTAACGCCACACTTGACTTCGCAGCAATCATCAACAAAACAGGGGGCGAGGCAACCTTACCCTCCTGTGCCGAATCCGGATCGTTTACAACCGGTCACTTCACAATCGAAAAAAAAGATACAGCGCTTTTCTCACGCTTATAAGGTGGATGTGCGCCCTGTTCCTTTAAAACCGAAGGCATTAAAAGATCCAGACGTGTTGCGCTGGCGTGACTTATCAACTCAAGAAATGCGCCTTGAGGAAGAATTAGAGCAAGCAAATGCAAGTCCTAATACTGAAGAAAATGTAGAAAAAATGCTTGCGATTTCTGCAAAACTTTCGTCTATTGAAGAAGAAAAACGTTCTCTAGAAAATCTACTTCTTCAAAAAGATATTGATGTGCTCAGTGTACCAGATCCAGAGCCGCTTTTTGCTGCAGACGAGAATACAGAAAGTTATGAAGAGGTCATGCGTGTTTTGAAAGCACGTATGCACAGAGCTGTCTTGCGAGGCGATCAACAAGAAATAGTAAGAATCCAACAACAGTTGCAAGAGGCAAAGCAAGAGCAAATGCTAAAAACCCTTAATAAGGGAAGTGATAATCCTACCGCACCACCTCTGTTTTCAGAACAAAAGAAACCTTCTGAAGATCAAGAAATACCAATAGCAAGAGAGAGTGATTTTGGAGAAAAGGCTAATCATGTTAGAATGAAAGACGATTTGACGGAAGATGATGCCATTCCAAATTTAACGGAAAACCCTCTTTGGCAAAAATCACACGCCAGATCTGTTGTTGTAGCATCCTCTGCGGATGCCAAAGCAGAGTCGAGTAAATGGCAAAGAAGAACCTAGAAAACACGCAATACGCCTATGTTAAATCCCATGGGTGCAATGCCAATCTTTACGACTCACATCGTATGATGGATCTGTTGGAACATCATGGCTATACTTTGGTTGATGAATATACAAAAGCTAATCTCATTTTAGTTAACACATGCAATATTCGTGAGAAAGCAGCTGAAAAAGTTTATTCTGCTATTGGGCGGTATGCAAAACATAAAGCAGAAAAACAAAAAAAAGGTGAGAGCGTCATCATTGTTGTGGCTGGGTGTGTTGGGCAAGCAGAAGGTGAGATGATGCGGGAAAGAGCACCTGTTGTGGACATTGTTCTTGGTTCGCAAACTTACCATCAACTTCCAGAAATGCTTGAGCGTTTGCGGCGTAAAGATCCAGATGCTTACCGAGTCAATACACAGTTTCCTCTTGAGCCAAAATTTGATTTTTTGCCAAAAGTAAAGGCGCGGCAAATTGGTAGTACCAGTATGGCGATTCAAGAGGGGTGTGATAAATTTTGTACGTTTTGCTGTGTCCCTTATACGCGAGGTCCAGAATACTCTCGACCGTTTGATGTGCTTGTGCAAGAAGCAAAAGAGCTTTCCCAGCAGGGTATTAAAGAAATATCTTTAGAAGGGCAAAATGTAAGTGACTACAGAGGCAAATCTTCTTGTGGGCGTAAAACATACTCTCTTGCTCAGTTGTGCCGTGAAATTGCAAACATTGAAGGTATTGCAAGAATTCGCTACTCTTCTTCGCACCCACGTGATATCACACAAGAGCTGGCAGATACGCACCGAGACTGTGCTAAAGTTATGCCGGCGTTTCATTTGCCAGTACAGTCGGGATCAAACGCAGTTTTGCAAAAAATGAACCGCCAACACACAAGAGAGCGCTACTTAGAGATTTTCGATATGTTCAAGAGCGCTGTTCCTCATATAAAATTTTCTTCAGATTTTATAGTGGGTTTTCCTGGTGAAACAGAGCAAGATTTTGAAGATACTCTTGATCTTGTGCGAAAGGTAGAATTCACACGCTCTTATAGCTTTGCTTATAGCCAACGTCCTGGCACTCCAGCGGCCGTAGAGGCGCTGCAAGTGCCAGAGGATCTGAAGAAAGAAAGGTTGTGGCGCTTACAAGAGCTTTTAGACCATTATGAGAAGACTTTTAACGAGAGTTTGGTAGGACAAGTTGTGCCGGTTTTGTTTACACGTAAAGGCCGTAGAGAAGGACAAATTGTTGGCAGAAGTTGTTACCTTCAATCCGTATACACAGAAGCCTCCACAGAACTTTTTGGAACGATACAGAAAGTAGAGTTGGTGAGCGCAGGTGTGCATGGCATGGGTGGAAAAATTTTAAGATAAATGAAAACAATCTCCTGACAGCGAGGATTGAAAACATATTTTTCACAAAATTACGACCAAGAATTCCTTGAAAAATATGCCGCTCTTTAGCTGGAATCTAAAATGATGGGTTTTGTTCAGGGCTAGTATTTTGCGCTATAATCTGATATTCAATAGGTGTGTTGATGGAGCGTGATGTTGGCGCTCCATCTTCAAGGAGAGTTGTGGCATCACCGTTAGCTGAGAAAGTGCAATCCACGCACTATAAAATTATTTGGGAAAATAATGCCTTTGTGCAATGTGTCGTAGGCGCAAATAATTGCCATTTAAATCAATTACAAAAAAAGATGAACGTTGCGGTAAGCTTGCGCGGGAATGAGGTGTTTCTTCAGGGTGCACCAGAAGCGGTAGAGCAAGCTGCAAATGTTTTAAACGCTGCTTATGATTTGGCGGTGAAAGGCCGCGTTCTGGATATCCGAGATTTTGAGCTACTCTTCTCCTCAGATGAGCCAAAAGAAATGCATAAAGTTCTTTTTACGGTAGGCAATAAATCCATTTGTGCGCGCAACGCAAAACAAATGCAGATGATAAAAAATTTAGAAAATAATGAACTCAACTTTGCCTTAGGAGCTGCCGGAACTGGTAAGACTTACTTGGCGGTTTTATACGGACTTAAAAGCTTATTAAACGGCTCTGTTAAACGGCTGATTTTAGCGCGTCCTGCGGTAGAGGCAGGTGAACAGCTAGGATTTTTGCCAGGTGATATGCGGGATAAGGTGGACCCTTATATGCGACCGCTTTATGATGTGTTGTACGAAGTGCTCGATAGTGTGCGTGTTGCGCGTATGATTGAAAATAATAGTATTGAGGTTGCTCCTATCGCGTTTATGCGTGGTCGAACATTGAGTAACAGCTTTATTGTGCTTGATGAGGCGCAAAACGCGACCTGTGTACAAATGAAGATGTTTTTGACGCGTTTGGGTCAAGGTTCTCGCATGGTTGTTACAGGTGATCCTCGACAGGTGGATTTACCGCGTGCGCAAGGTTCGGGTTTGATAGATGCCGTAGAGCGTTTAGAGAATATAGACAGTATAGGATTTGTACGCTTTTCCATGCATGATGTTGTGCGCCACGGTCTAGTTTCAAAGATCATTCAAGCTTATGACGGTGAAGTTTGATATTTTACAAGAAGATGATCGGTGGAACAATCTTCCAATACAAGCTATTACCGATCAGGTAAGCGCCGTGATGATTTTTCCTGATCGCGCTTCTGAAGTTTCCGTTTTGTTAACCAATGATGCTGGCATTCAGAACCTTAATAACACTTATCGTCATAAGGATAAAACTACTAATGTTTTGGCATTTCCGTCTTGTGATCCAGCAGGTATGCTGTTAGGTGATATCGCTATGAGTTATGATGTGATGCAAATCGAAGCGGAAGAAAGAGGTATACCACTTCGTTTTCACTACGCTCATCTTCTTACTCATGGACTTTTGCACTTAATGGGTTATGACCATATACAAGATGATGATGCACAAAAGATGGAAGCAAAAGAGGAGGAGATTTTGCGTCAATTAGATATTCCTTCCCCTTATTCTGCTGAGTAACATTCATGGTAAAAGTGAAAATGGTGAGTGGACAGATAATGATGGTGGGAAAATTTTAGAAGTGTTTTCACTTATCTTATAATGGTATGAAAGTATGTGGAGATGCTGGTGTAGCGGCGTCATGCTGAGAGTGAAGTTTTTCTCCTGCACACAGGATTAAAAACAATCATATCAGAGTGTAGCGCTTATGTGTGAATAAAACATTTGGCGAATCTGTCGGATAGTATTATAATGATTTTGTCTGGAGGGGTGGCTGAGTGGCTGAAGGCGACGGTTTGCTAAATCGTTATACGAGGTAACTTGTATCAAGGGTTCGAATCCCTTTCCCTCCGCCAGACGTTTTTGCAATCCTAAAACATATTGATAAGGTCCGCTTTTGTGATGCCGCCAAAATCGGTAATGTCGTGTGCAATATATCCAGAGTGTAGAATAATGATGCGCGTGCTGTATTGCAGCGCATGCGCCAAGTCATGTGTTACCGCTATGCTTGCACTGTTGCGCTTTCCTAAAATCTGATTAACTTCTTTTGCAACGCTTTGAGCTGTGTTGGGATCCAGTGCTGCTGTGATTTCATCCATTAAAAACAAAGAAGAATCTTTTTGCATGACCATGAGAAGAGCCAAAAGTTGACGCTGACCTCCTGAAAGGCTGTCCACTCTTTGCTTGAGGCGTTTGTTTAACGTGAGGGGCGCGGTCTTTATAATATCATGCACACAATTGATGCTTTTTTTTGTATAGGCAAGGCATAAATTATGTTTTTTCTTAAGGGCAAAAAGCATATTTTGCTCTACGGTCATATGCCCAATGGTGCCTTGATCAACATGTTGCTGTATATAACCTATGAGGTGTGCGCGTTGATATGCGGAACTCTGGGCAATGTTCTTCCCGTTGAGAGTGATGGTTCCGGTGTGTTTCAGGGAGCCTGTTATGGCTTTCAGAAGTGTCGTTTTTCCTGACCCGTTTTGACCAAGGATGCTGACCTGTTCCCCTGCTTTTATATCTAAAGATAGGGGGTGTAGGATGGTTTTTTTATTGATTTTAACGGATAGATTAATAATTTTTAGCATGATTTTCTTTTCCATATAAGAAGAACCATCAAAATAGCTAAGATAATATTAATATCGTATGGTTCTAACCCTAGGCTTGTGCATTGTATGGCAAAGCTGATGAGAGTTTGGTAAGCGATAGCGCCCACAAAACATCCTGTATAGGAAGCAAGCAGTGATCTCAAAGGAAATATTTTTTCTCCTAAAAGTGCGATGCTTAATCCAGTAATAAGTGTTCCCGTTCCTTGTGTAATATCAAAAAACTCTTGATAATTCGCCATGACACCTCCGCTTAAGCCAATAAGCGCGTTGCTGAGCGTGAGACCACCAGTAATCATGCGGGTTGTTTTGACATGAAATTGTTGTGCTAGCCATGGCTTGTATCCTGCAACTTGCATGGCAAGTCCTAAGCGAGTGGAAAAGAAAAACACATAGATGATAGCAAAGAAAATCACTAATAAAAAAAGTATTAATAAGGTTGGCTGCTGCGTAAAAATATTATCCACCTCCATAAAGGAACGGTTTGGTGCGCCTTTTAGGATATGCAAGCCTATTGAATACCCGGTGTATGCGGTAATAATGCCTGAAAAAATGTCTGATATGCGCATATGAATATGCAAAAAGGCCGTGAGTGCTCCCGCAGCGCCGCCAGCTAAAAAGGATGCTAGCGTTGCAAGCCAGCAGTTGTAGCCCAAAAAAATCATTTGAGCGGCTGTGGCGGCGCCAATGGTAAAGCTTCCGGTGCAGGTGAGGTCTGTGAAATTAATGAGCCGCAGTGTAATATAAATCCCTAGAGATAAAAAGCCAAATATTAGCCCTAGCTCACAGCTTAAGAGTAGATCTGTAAAAGTCATGATTTTTCTGAGGATTGAAGAGAGGCGGGTATCGTTATTTTGAATTGCTTCGCTAATTTAGCGTTGATAAGGGGTGTGCTTTGTGCTGGTCCTTCTATAGGAATAACAAGTGGTCCTTTGGAGAGAAGGGTAAGGGCCATTTTTCCTGCTTGTTGGCCAATGGCATATTGGTCTGGGCCAAAGGCGGCGAGAGCGCCTTGCATGACAACGTCGGTGTCACTGACATAAAGCGGAATGCAAGACCGACGTGCTGTTTTTGAGATCAGAGGAATAAGGCTGAGTGCTAAGTTGTCGTTGCTTACAAAGAGTGCGTTTACATTTTTATTCACAAGGTTTTGCACGCCTGTGACCATCATTTCTGCAGAAAGGACAGCCTGTACTTCCAGCGAAACTCCAGATTTCTCACAAGCTTCTTGGACTTTTTGTACCATGATGGTGGAGTTTTTTTCTCCTGGATTGTAGAGCATTCCTAGGGTTTTAAGGTTTGGCTGTATGCGTTGAAAAAACTCTATTTGTGGTTGTAGTGGAGTGAAATTTGAGACACCGGTAATATTTTCTGTAGCAGATCCAGATGGTAGAATGTCGCTAGATACCGGATCTGTGACGCTTGCATACACAATAGACAGATTGGGGTATTTGCGCAAGAGAGTTTTGCAGGTTTGTGCAGGCATAGTGCCTACAGCAATCACAACAAGTCTTGGATTTTGACTAAGCTCGGACATGATGATTTGCTTAGCCATGGTGGGTTGTCCTTGAGCGCTTTGAAGGATAATGCGTTTTTTGTCTATCCCATTTTGTATGAGAAGGTCTTTTGCTCCCTGAGAGGTGGAATCAAGTGCTGGGTGCTCAATGACGCGCAAGATCAGGACCTTTGGTCTTTGTTCTTCTGCGCGAGCGCTGCCTGCTATTGCTGTGCAAAGCGTGACTAATATTGTTAATAAGTTTTTCATTTTTCTAAATTCTGTTTTGTTTCTAAAAGGATTTTGTATCCTTGATTGCTTTCAACATTTAAAAATCGTGCAACACGGGTAATGGTGGTAAGGCTTGACCCACACTTTGCGTGCACTTCACGATAAGAAAGCCCAGAGGAAAGGAGTTGAGCAACCTGCCACCTCTCTTGTAAGGACGAAAGTTCTTTTGGTGTGCAGATATCTTTTAAAACGCGTTCCATTTTCTCTGAGCTTTGGATATGCGAGAGGAGTGTAATAAGGTTTGTAAATGTGTGTGTCTGATCTTTTGTCATACTACAGTATAACGAATGTGAGTAATTTGTCAAACGCAGTTGCTTTGTATGCTATACTCTGAGGGAAACGCGGTAGTTAGAGAAAGAGAGTTTTGGAATGAATAAAAAATTGCCATATACGATTGCACAAACGTTTGTGAAAGATGTTTCCTTTGAGAATCCCCTTTATGTAGATTTGTTAGTGCAGGCACAAAAGCATAAACCAGAAGTAAATTTTAATTTAGAAATTAAAATCCATCAAGCAGGCGAAGACAGATTTGAAGTTGCTATTATTGTGAAAGTGAATGTTACATTTGATAAAAAATCCTATGTGCGTTCAGAAATTACTTACGCTGCGCTAGTGATGCTTGCTGACACTGACAAACAAGAGCATATTTTGTTTGTAGATGTGCCTCATCAAATTTACCCAGACTTACGTCCACTTGTGTCACAGCTGTTTTTGGCGGCAGGTGCAGCGTCTTCCTTTAAGCTTCCGATTGTTGATTTTGCATCACTTTACGAGAGGCGCTTAGCTGAAAAAGCCAAAGAATCAGCAAAGGAAGAAAAAAACACTGTTAATTAAGGCAGTGTACGCGTATTCTTTGTGAGGTAAAATTGTATAATGCCTGCGAAGAATGCGCATATGAGACAGTATAGCTGTCCCAAAGAAAGAAATCCCACCATACCATCAGGTGTGCGGAAATATTCCGCGCAGAAGCGCCCAGCACTGTATCCGTATATAAACAGGAAGGTAGCTTTCCAAGGGTTGCTAAGGCTTGGCTTGCGTAGATGGAAAAGATAAATGATAATCCATACAATAGGCCCTTCCAGGACGGCTTCATAAAGTTGTGACGGATGCCTGAGGATTGCATCTGTATTTGTGAAGACAACGCCCCACCCTTGATGAGTGGGTACACCAATTAACTCCCCATTTAGATAATTGGTGACTCGACCTAAACACAACCCTAGCGGTGCCGCTGTTGCAACAGCATTGCATAAAGTGCTGAATTTAATAGGAGGAAAGCGCTTTGAGACCCAGTACATAGCAAAAATTGTGCCAATAAGCCCGCCATGAAAAGACATTCCTCCTTCCCAGATTTTGATTATATCCAAGGGATGCGCACAATAAAACAGAGGATCAAAAAAGAGTACATGGCCTAAGCGTCCACCCAAAATGATGCCGGTACAAAGATAGCTGAAAAAAGGATCAAGAAAGAGCTTTTTTTTCATCTCTGGATGCACCCGCTGTGTGAGTGCTTTGGTATACAAGGTTGCGACATAGATACTACACAAATAAGACAGTGCGTACCAGTGAATGGCAAAAGAACCCAAGGTAAATGCAATGGGTGAAGGCTCGTGTATGATAATCATAAGGCATTTTAGCACGTGATCCATGGCATCGTGTTATAATAAAACGTTATGATTAGTTTGGGTGATGCACAATACAAAAGTCGCGTTTTTTTAGCACCTCTATCTGGTATTACAGATTTACCATATAGGCGTGTTGTCTCACGTTTAACGGATTGTCCGGTAATCTCTGAGATGGTTGCTTCGCAGGCTATGATTCGTCAAACGCAGCAGTCTTTAAGAAAAATTAAAGTTTTAGAGGAACATATAAATTCCTCTGCGGTTCAACTTGCTGGAAACGAGCCTGGGGTGATGGCGGAAGCCGCGCGGCTTGTGCAAGATATGGGTGCCCGTGTTATTGATATTAATATGGGATGCCCGCAGCGCAAGGTTGTGAACGGATATGCTGGATCTTACCTTATGAAAGATGAAAGACTTGCATGTTCTATCTTGGAAAGCGTTGTAAACGCTGTCAATGTTCCTGTTACACTGAAAACACGTCTGGGATGGGATGAAGGATGCCTGAATGCGCCAAACTTGGCAAAGCGTGCTGAAAATATTGGTATTAAAATGTTGTGCATTCATGGCCGTACACGTTGCCAAATGTTTAGAGGGCAAGCGGATTGGCGACAAGTGCGTCATGTTAAAGAATCTGTTTCTATTCCGGTCTTAGTCAACGGCGATATCAAAAGCATTCAAGATGTGGACGACTCCCTTGAGCAATCGGGAGCTGATGGCGTAATGATTGGGCGTGGAGCTAACGGGAAGCCTTGGTTTTTACAGCAAGCCCACCAACATTTATTGGGGCAAGAGCTCACACCTAACCCTTCTGTGCCTGTGTTGCGGGAAATAGTGTTAGAGCACTACGAAGATATGTTATCTTTTTATGGGGAGCGTATTGCCGTGCCAATGGCACGCAAACATCTTGCTTGGTATACAAAATCATTGCCCGGATCTTCTGTTTTCAGAGAAGCCGTGAATGGAGAGCGCTCTTCGCAAAAAGTTTTGCAGATTTTGAAAGATTTTTTCAAAGTTGCAATTGATATAGGGTAGACCGTGAACGTAAGGCATGTTTTTTTTACGCGGCGCGCAATGGCGCTTTTGTGTGGGACACTGACACTCCTTATTTTAACATTTCTTTGTCTTGGTGGTTTCTTCTCTTTTGGGTTAAGCCCAATTTATTTTTACGTTTTGGTATGTTTGGATGGTATTGCACTTTGCTACATTAGCTATTTAATTGTGAGCAGGTTGGCGGCGTTAGATCGTAAGCAAAAGAAATTCCAGGGCATTCTTTTACAGCGGCGCATTAGTTTCTTGTTTGCGCTTCTTTCTGTTATTCCAACAAGCTTGGTGATGATTTTATCCGTTGTGTTTTTTAGCTATGGCATGCAAGACTGGTTTAATATCAAAGTGCAAACGGCTGTTAACGAATCGTTGGTAGTGGCGCGCTCCTATCTTGAAGAGCATAAATCACTCGTGGGACGTGATGCGCGTTTGATGGCTCAAGATTTAAGCAATAACTGGTACAAGATTAAAGAAGCAAAGGATCGCAAAACGTTTATGGAGGAATACCTCCACAGCATTGGTTACATTCGTTCTCTTACGGAAGCCATCATTTTTAACGAGAAGCGTGATGTTTTAGGAAAAGGTTTATTAACGTTTGCTTTAGAGTTTGAGCCGGTTCCTTTAAATGCGTTAGAAAGCGCAAAGAATGGGGAGGTGGTGATTCTTACAAGCCCACATCACGACCGAGTGAGAGCATTATTGCGTGTGAATTTAGGTGGAGAAGATCTTTTCTTGTTTGTGGGAAGGTCTATTGATAAGCGTGTGCTTGTTCACTTAGAAAACACTGAGAAATCAGTGGGAGCCTATAATGATTTAGAGAGACAACATACAGGATTTCAGCTTATTTTTATTACCCTATTTTTGCTCGGATCTATTGTTTTGGTTCTGATTTCTGTATGGATGGGTATGAATTATGCAGATCAATTGACGCGTCCGGTTCGTGCATTAATGCGCTCTGCAGCGCGTGTGGCTTCAGGGAGTTTAAGTGAGCGTGTTCCTTTGCCCACTGAAGAAAGCGAATTGTCACTTTTAAGTCGTTCTTTTAATAGTATGCTAGCGACGATTCAAAAACAACAAAAAGACCTGATGCGTGCCCAACAAACATTGGCTGCCCATAACGAATTTATTAGCACAACACTACAAGGTGTGAGTTCGGGCGTTCTGCGCGTGGATGCGCACAATAAAGTGACTTACTATAATACACGAGCGCATAATATGTGTATGATGGCAGGTATAAAATTACGCAGTAAGCACAAGCTAAATCTTTTAATGCCTGTCCTCACAACACTATTACGTGCTGAAAATTTTGAACCTTCTTCCAGTGTGTCTACAGAAATTATGTTAGGGAGGCGTGTGCTGCGTGTGCGTATTGTGGCCGAGAAAAAATCCTATTCTATTAAGGGTTATATTATCACTTTAGATGATATGACCGACCTTCTTTCAGCACAGAAGCAGTCTGCGTGGGCTGATGTAGCGCGTCGTATTGCGCATGAGGTTAAAAATCCTCTCACTCCTATACAACTTTGCGTGGAGCGTTTAAGAAATAAATACGATAGTTTGGAAAAACATGTCATAGAAAAGTATGTTGATACAATTCAAAAACAAGTCACAGTCATTGAGCGTCTAATTTCAGACTTTGCTTCATTTGCCCGTTGGCCAGCTCCTAACAAACGTCAAACAGATATTTTGCTTATTATGCGCCAAAATATTGTTGCTATTGGCAGCATGTTTAATAAAGTGAGGTTTAATGTTCATGTTCCTGATCAGAAAAGGGTGATGTTTTTTGCAGACAGTGAGCAGATATCTCAGCTTTTTTCTAACGTTTTGAAAAATGCCTGCCAAGCTATGATGGAAGGTGGTAAAGAAGAAGGTGAGATTAATATTGTCTTTGATGTTGTTTATGTGGAAGGGCGCATTGTGATTCATGTGGATGATTCAGGTCCCGGATTCCCTGCAAACATCATTGAAGGCCTTATGTCCCCTTATGTGACAACACGTCGCGATGGCACCGGTTTAGGTTTGGCTATATGCCGAAAGATTGTGGAAGATCATGGAGGTAATATACAGCTGCAAAACCATGAAAAAGGCGGTCGTGTTGTTATTAACTTTCTCGCAGAGATTTAAACTTTCTAGCGCATCTATAACCGTGCTATAATGACTTGAATATGACAGCATCTATAACGCCAAAACCCTATATTCTGGTTATCGATGATCAGACAGAAATTTTAGAAATAGTAAGCCATATCCTTAATGATGAAGGGTATGAGGTGTGTTGCATATCAGATAGCCGCAAGATAGTGGAGAAAGTACGCGTGCGGCAACCAGATATCGTGCTTTTAGATGTGTGGTTGAATGATAGTCGTTTTGACGGTGTTGCAGTATTTGATATCATCAAACAGTATTACCCAGATTTGCCAGTGATCATGATTAGTGGGCATAGCAGTATTGAAACAGCTGTTAGCGCACTCAAGAGAGGCGTGTTTGACTTTCTTGCGAAGCCATTTTCTACAGAACAGCTTGTGAATGTGGTGCAGCGCGCCATGGATGTTAGGCGCCTAAAGCGTGATTACTCTCTTCTCCAAGAATCTTCTCGAGAATCTTTTAGTCTTGAAAAAATTTCTCCAGTTTGGGAAGGAATATACAAGAATTTACAAAGAGTTTCTGAAGGGCGTAGCCGCATATTTTTAAGTGGTGAAATTGGTGTTGGAAAGAATTATGCAGCGCGTTATATCCATGCTCAATCGCCCTTTCAGTCAGGACCGTTTATTGTTTTTGATGCTGACATAGAAGGAGAAACTCAAGAAGAGATTTTAGAAGCGCTTCTTGGTCGTGAAGAAATCACTCAAGCTGATCGTGCTGAAGTACGCATTGGTGCAATAGAGCGCGCAGCACGCGGTACACTGCACCTCAAAAACATTCACCTTCTTAACAAAGAAGTACAGCGGACTTTACTTGTTATCTTAGAGACTAATACTTTTATGAGGCGAGGTGGCAAGGAGGAAATTCCTTTGGAGGCGCGATTTATCTCTTCATCTCACGTAGATATTAAAAAAGAGGTGGAGCGTGATGCTTTTTCATCAGATCTTTACTATCGTTTGAACGTTGTGGAAATCAAAATACCGCCTCTAAAGACTTTTGGCAATGGAATTGTTGCTATGGTTTCATTCTTTATCTGCTGGCATGTGCGCAAAAATATTACGGTTGAATTTGACCGATCTGCGAAGTTTAGCCTAGAGAGCTATGCTTGGCCTGGTAATTTGCGTGAAGCGTCTAATGTGGCTGAGTGGCTATCGCTTACTGTTCCTCTTCAAAGTTCATGTATGTTAATTAATAATGATATTTTAGCGCTGCGCTTGGGCTCTTCAAACCACACAGAGGTTGTTGCAGCGCCAGGGTTAGAAACTTTTGATATTACGCACGCCTTAGCGCTTCCTATGCGCCAGGCTCGTGAGTACTTTGAACAGTATTACTTGGAGTTTCACCTAAAAAGGCATAACAGAAACTTTTCTCGTACAGCGGAAGTTGTTGGTATGGAGCGTACAGCTTTGCACCGTAAGATGCGTCAATTGCACAACTCAAATTAATACTGCGTTACTATCTGTGAATAAAGAGCTTGCAGCTTTTGCACAATAGGATTTTCTTCAAAAAATATGTCATTAATTTGGCGAATGGGCGCAATGTGCATGAGAGAGGAAGAGCCAAAAATTGCAGCTGCATCACTGATATCATTTTGATGAATGGGTCGTACTTCACAAGGAATGTTTTGGCTTTGTGCAATGCTGAGAATCATGGCGCGGGTACAACCAGGTAAGATGGAACCATTATTCGGTGTGGTGATGATTGAGTTTTCCTTGGTAACTAGGAAAACATTATAGTGAGTGCCTTCAGTGATAAAATTATTTTTATCGCATAAAATAGCAAGATCACAGTTATTATTGTGCGCAGCATGTGCTGCTAAAGTGTTGGTGAGTAGCGATGTGCTTTTAATCCAAGGGCGTTGCCAGCGCTCATCGTAGATAAAGGTCGCTTTTTTAAAAGATGCGTGTTGAAAGATGTACGGAAAAGCTTGCACAATCATAGTGGGTTCACCGCTTGTGAGTAGACTGCGTACTTGTGTGACACCACGAGAGATGCACACAAAGAGATAACCTTCACCTGACATAGTGTTTTTCTGCATTAAGTGATGAGCAATGTTTTCAAAAGCGGTTAAATATTTTGGTTCTGGAATGCCCACGATATCCAGTGAGTTTTTCAGGCGGATGAGGTGGTCGTTAAGGCAAAGAAGGTGTTGGTGATAGCAGTATATGGTTTCGTAAACAGCATCACCAAAATGGACGGCGCGATCAAACGAAGAAATATGACTTTCATCAGAGTGAAAAAATCGCCCATTTATAAAAGCTATCTTTTGCATGATTAACTCGCATAGTTAGTAGAAGAGCTCTCGTGACGTGGAGGTATGTCTAAAATGGGTTGTGTTAATGCATGCATCAGCACTTCATCCATGTGTGATACAGGAATGATAGTAAGCTTCTTTTTGATATTAGCAGGCATGTCGATCAGATCTTTTGTGTTTTGCGCTGGAATAATGACTCTGGACATGCCATAGCGTAGCGCTGCAAGCAGTTTGTCTTTCAAACCACCAATGGCTTGTACATTACCTTTTAACGTGACTTCTCCGGTCATCGCTAAATCTGCAAAAACAGGCGTTTGTGTAATTAAGGACACCAATGAGGTGGTAATAGTAATGCCTGCAGAAGGACCATCTTTGGGGATGGATCCATCAGGAATGTGAATGTGGAAGTCAAATTCACTAAAAAGGTATTTGTTGAGGCTATGTTTTTGTGCGTATCCTCGTGCAAGGCTCAGAGCGATTTTGGCAGACTCATTCATCACTTGCCCTAGGTGGCCGGTGAGAGTCATTTTTCCAGATCCTGTGTGCATAGCGGATTCCACAAATAGTGTGCTTCCACCAACGCTGCTCCATGCTAAGCCGCATGCAGAGCCGGTGGGAAGTTCTTTTTGTTTTTTCTTGTCAGGTGTAAACTTTTCTACTCCAAGAAAGTCGCTAAGATTACTCGCATTCACAGCGCATTTCTTGGTTTTTCCACTGACAATGCGATGCAATGATTTGCGCGCAATGGTGGATAAGCACCTTGTGAGCTCACGGACGCCTGCTTCGCGTGTGTATCCGCTAACAATAGAGGGAAGAATCTTAGTATCAAGGGAAAATTCTTTTGTGGTTAAACCGTTTTCGTTCAGTACTTTTGGTAAAAGGTGTGAGTGAGCTATTTCTACTTTCTCTTCTTCTGTGTATCCTTCCAGGTTAATAATCTCCATACGGTCAAGAAGAGGGGGGGCGATGTCAAGCGAATTTGCTGTTGCGATAAAGAAAACGCGTGATAAATCGTAATCTAACTCGATATAGTGATCCGCAAATGTACTGTTTTGCTCACTGTCTAGGACTTCTAGAAGCGCAGAAGAGGGATCACCTCTCCAATCGCGTCCAACTTTATCAATTTCATCGAGTAAGAAAACGGGGTTTAGCGCTTTGGCTTTACGCATGCTTTGTAATATCTTGCCTGGCATAGACCCTACATAGGTTTTTCTATGCCCTCTGATTTCGCCTTCATCGTGTACACCACCCAATGCACAGCGTACAAAAGGTCTCTGTGTGGCTTCAGCTATAGATTTACACAAAGATGTTTTTCCAACACCCGGGGGTCCAACAAAGCATAAGATTTGACCTTTGGGCCTCTCTACTCTTTTATGCAACGCTAGGTATTCAAGAATGCGCATTTTAATTTTTGTAAGGCCGTGATGGCGTTTATCTAAAATTTTAGCGCTATTGTCTAAATCAATCTCAGCAGTGTCTTGCTGAGACCAAGGAAGAGACAAGACCCATTCAATGTATCCTCTAAGGACAGATGCTTCTGCGGTCATGGGGTTCATAGAGCGCAGTTTAGCAACCTCAGCCTCTATGCGCTCTAAAACATGTTTGGGAAGCTGCTTTTCTTTTGCTTGAGACAAGAACTTCTCAGCATCATCATCTGGTCCCCCTGCGCCCATTTCTTTTTGGATAGCTTTAAGCTGTTCTTGTAAATAGTACTCACGTTGGCTTTTGTTGACATGCTGTTTTATGCGATCTTTAATTTTTTCTTCTAGGGAGAGACGAGTTAATTCGTTTTGCAAAATCATCAAAAAAGATTCGTAACGCTCTTCTAGCTTTGTTTTTTCCAAAAAATCTTGTGTAATGTGCAAATCAAACCCGCAATGTGAAATCACAGTGTCTAATAAAAGATGTGGATCTTCTAAATCATAAAGTGATTCCATAAGTTGACTTGGAAGTTTCTTTGACAAGCTATCAAAATGCTTTAACTCATCAAGTAAAACGCTTCTAAATGCTATGGAAGATTGGTCTGTAAAAGAGGCGTAATTATGTGTACGAATTTTTGCTTGCAAAAAACCATCGACAGATTCTTCTAATTCTGTAATTTTGACACGCTTAATACCTTCCACAAGAATTTTAATCACGCCATCAGGCAGAGAGAGAGTTTGAATAATTTTAGCTGAAACACCTATATTATAAAGATCTCCTAACGATGAAGGCGAGGTCATTTGAGGGTCGCGTTGCAAAGCTAGAGCAATACGTTGTTGCTTCCCAGCATTGGAAAGTGCTTGTCTGGATGCATCGCGTCCTACGAAAAGGGTCGCTATCACACCAGGAAAAACCACAAGATCACGCAAGGGTATTAGTGGTAAGGTATTGTTTCTTTTTTGTGTCAGCGTCATGCGGTACCCTTAATTTTTTTTGCAGTCTTTTTTTTATTCATTACTGCAGGCTCTTCTCCAGAGGCGGTTTTTGCTGTGATTGTAATGGATTCTATATTAGTTTTGCTGGGTACTTCAAACATAGCATCAAGGAGAATTTTGTCCATGATATTGCGTAATCCACGTGCTCCGGTTTTTTGTTTCAGCGCTTCTTCTGCAAAAATATCAAGGGATTCAGGTGTAAAGTCAATTTTGACGTTGTTGAGAGAAAAAAGCACTTTGTATTGATTGATTAAACAATTTTTTGGTTTTGTTAAAATATCAATTAAGGCTTCTTTGGAAAGTGATTCGAGTGTGACCACAAAAGGCACTCGCCCCATGAACTCAGGTATAAAGCCAAACTTCACAAAATCTTCTGTGCGCAAATTTTTCGAAACAGCGGTGTAGTCCATGGTTGCTTGCTTATCCCGCACTGGTGCAAGAAAGCCCATGGATGATTTTTCCATACGTTGCGTAATAATGCGCTCGAGTCCGTCAAAGGCTCCACCACAGATAAATAATATGTTTGTGGTGTCTACCGAAATGGTTTCTTGTTGTGGGTGTTTGCGCCCACCTTGTACGGGAACATTGATGACTGATCCTTCTAGCATTTTCAGCAACGCCTGCTGAACACCTTCTCCAGAGACATCGCGTGTGATGGAAGGACCATCAGATTTTCGCGTAATTTTGTCAATTTCGTCGATGTAAATAATACCTTTTTCTGCAGCCGCTACATCAAAAGATGTGCTTTGCAGTAAGCGTGTCAAAATAGTTTCTACGTCATCACCCACATAGCCTGATTCGGTGAGGCTGGTTGCATCTACAATTGCAAAGGGTACGTCTAACATACGCGCTAATGTTTTCGCTAAAAGCGTTTTTCCTGATCCTGTAGATCCCACCATCAGAACATTCGATTTTTCAATTTCTTTTTCTGGGTGTTGTAGGCGCTTGTAATGGTTATGTACTGCAACAGATAGTACTCTTTTTGCACGCTCTTGCCCAATGACATAATTGCTGAGATGATCATAAATACTTTGTGGAGATGGTGGCTCAATCACTGCATTTGGTGAAGAAGATTTTCCAAGTACGGTGCTACACAAGCGTACGCATGCGTCGCAAATGTATCCTTGCTTCCCTGAAATCAGATTTTGGACTTCAGAGCGTTTTTTACCACAAAAAGAGCAGGTTAATGTTTTTGTTGTCATGAGCGTTTTTCCACTATTTTATCAATCATACCAAAATCTAAAGCTTCTTGTGGCGTAAAGAAATTATCGCGCTCTAAAGCATGTGCGATTTCTTTGATAGGTTTTTTTGTTGTGCGTGCGTAGATATCATATAAAGTTTGTCTAACGTCTAAGAGAGCTTTAGTATGAATGTCGATGTCTGTGACCTGTCCGCCGATGCCGTGAGCAAGTGGTTGATGCACCATGATGCGCGCGTGAGGAAGGCACGTGCGTTTTCCCGGCGTTCCGCAACTCAGAAGAAGCGATCCTGCAGAGGCAGCTTGTCCTAAACAAAGTGTCGTAATGTCGCACGATATGTAAGCCATAGTATCCATGATAGCAAGCGCTGATGTCACGGATCCACCTGGCGAATTTATGTATAAGTAAATATCTTTTTTTGCACCTTCAGACTCTAGAAAAAGAAGTTGTGCACATAAAGAGGATGCGACAGCGTCATCAATAGGACCTGTCAAAAAAATCACACGCTCTTTAAGTAGACGTGAGTAGATATCAAACATGCGCTCCCCGCGAGGGGTGCTTTCTACTACGTACGGAATCAAATTATTGAAAACTCTATTGGACATTTAACAACCTTATAACCTTTCATACTATTATAACACATGGGGCAATTTTGGCTACGAGCCGGATGGTAAGTTGCTCAGCGCTGATGGCTTGCTATTTCGTCTTGCAGTTCTTTGACAGACATGACTTTTTTGGAGGCGTCCAAATGCTTTTCTAAATCAGTTAACACTTTTCCTTCAAGGACGATGCCCTCGTAGAATTCCATTTCTTCGGGAGTTTTTGGAGTGTATGAGGCTTGAATCTCTTTGGTGGTTGCCGCGATGTTATTTTGTTTTGCGTATGCCAATACAAAGGTGACCAATTTGGACTCGTTTAGCGCAGCTTGATTAAGATATTTTTCCTCATCTTCAGAGAGTTTTTTGCGCGGAAGTATGGCGTTCATAGCGCTCTGTCTTTGGTGCGCCATGCGCTCCTCTAAGATAGACTGTGGAACTGCAAAGGTGAGCTCAGAGATTAAAGCCATGATAGCTCTGTGGCGCAACTCTTTTACTGTGCTTAAGGCTGTTTTTTGTATGTGGCTCTGAAATTGAGTCATAAAATCTTCTAAAGATTTAGCGCCAATTTTTTGAGCGGCTTCATCATCAGCTTTGGGTGCAAGAATGAATTTTTTAATGCCAAGAATCACAACGTGAAATGTAGCTTTTTTGTTGCGAAGCAAAGGTGATGATGCATCAGAAAGCTCAACTGTGGATTCAAAAGATTCTTCAGTTTTTCTGTTCAGAAGGGCATCTAATACCTCTGGCCAAAAATCTTTTTTCTTCATGTCTATGACAGCCTTTTGTGCTGTATAGGCAGGGAGAATTTTGCCATCTACGCGACATGTGATCTTCACCTGCACCAAACTGTCTTGTTGAACAGAAAGTTCATCTACCAAATCGCCGGCTTTTTGCACCAACTCTTTGTGAGCGAGTTCGTCTACTTCATTCTCTTTAGGCTGGAAATCAATAATAGAGATTTGCTTGCCTTTGAGCTTTTCCCACGGCACAGTCGGCAGGCACTCTAAATCTACTGTGCACAAAATAGGTTTTTCTTGATCTTTGTCGCTTTCCTGATCGCCGTCTAAAGACATATTGGATAGGTTGAGGACAGTGATGTCATCTTCTTTTTGAATCTTAACGACTTGCTCTTGAATGACAGAGTGAAAAGCGCGTGAGGCAATGGCTTCAAAATCACGAGATCCGCTCTGCACAGCTAACTTTTGTTCGCGCTCCATGGCAGCGTTAACAGATTCTCTTTCAAGGGTGCACTGATACTTGCGTGTGACTTCGGTTTTTTCTAAAAGCTTAAACACTTTGACTCCTTAGAGCGGTAACTCAATGTGGTGCGGGTGGAGGGACTTGAACCCCCATGGCGTAACCGCCGCTAGATCCTAAGTCTAGTGTGTCTACCAATTCCACCACACCCGCGGGTCCAGGATGATTATGAAGCATTTTGCTTTGTTTTGCAATAGAGAGGGGGAGATGACATTTTTTCAGAGTAGTGGTATTATGTTTCGTAAGGAGATTGTTGTGAAAAGTGTTGTTTTAGAGATACGGGAAACACTTGGTAAAGGGCCAGCGCGTAGAGCGCGTACTGCAGAGAAAATACCATGCTCTGTATATGGTTTGAAGCAAGAGCCAGTCGCATGCTTAGTGACAGAGAAAAATTTTGCGCAAATTCAAGGTGCAGATTTGTATAATGTTCCATTTGAGATAAAAATGGGTGATCAATCTAGCACGGTTGTGTGTCGTGATGTGCAGTGGGACCCAGTCACCAATAAGCCATTACATATTGATTTTTTGCGCGTTCAAGAAGGGGCGCCAGTTGTGGCGCGTGTGCCGGTTGAGTTTGTGGGCATGGATAAATGCCCTGGATTGCGTCAAAAAGGTACGTTGAACGTTATGTTGCGTTTTGTGCGTTTATGGGCAAAAAGCATTGATCATATGCCCAAGAAAGCCTTTGTTGACATCAGTGAGACTGAAGCAGGTACAACCTTGAATTCAGATATTTTTGTACTGCCTGAGGGTGTGGAATTGCGCGATGCTGATAAGACAGTAGCCAAGATTATTCCGCCACGTATTAAGGCGTCTTAGCGCTGTGATAAAAGCCATTTTTGGTCTCGGAAATCCTGGCGATCAATATGATTACACCCCACATAATGTGGGGTTTGCTTTGTTGGATAGCTGGGGTGTTACTAATTGGGAAAAAGAGAAAAACTGCTTGTATACTCGTCAAGTGTGTAGTGAAAATTCATTTTTTCTTGTGAAGCCGCAAACTTTCATGAATGTTTCGGGAAAGTGTGTGCAAAGCTTTACGCAAAACAAGCCGATCACCACAAAAGAGTGTATGGTTGTTTATGACGATGCAGAATTGGAAATTGGTCGTGTGCGCTTAGTCTATGAAGGTGGCGCTCGTGGTCATAATGGTTTGCGTAGCGTGATAGGTTGTGTGGGACCTTCTTTTTGGCGTTTAGGTGTTGGTGTGGGGCGGGACCCTCGCATGGATCTTGGTTCTTATGTTTTGAAGCGACTTCCCTTAAATTTGTGGGAGTCAATCTTGACTGTTTTTGAAAATATTTTTGATAATGAAGAACTGCTTTTGTCGGCTGATCCTTTAAAGAGCTCCCAGTTTGTGAGGAATGTAAATGGCTGTTAGTTGTGGTTTGATTGGATTACCAAATGTTGGGAAGTCCACTTTATTTAATTTGTTGATGCGTCAAGATGTGGCTGCTTCTGGAAATTTCCCTTTTTGTACGATTGATCCGCAAGATGGACAAGCGGTGGTGCGTGATGAGCGGCTAGAAAAAATAGCGCGTTACGCCAATACTAAACGCATAGTGCCCGCCACATTTTCGCTTACAGATATCGCCGGTTTAATTCGTGGCGCGAGTCAAGGTGAGGGATTGGGAAGCGCTTTTCTTTCTAATGTGCGTAATGTCGACGCTTTGATTCATGTTGTACGTTTTTTTGAAGATGATGACATTATTCATGTAGATGGGTCGATAGATCCGGTTCGTGATATTACTGTTATTGAAACAGAGCTGGTTTTATCTGATCTTACATTCTTGGAAAAGAGAACGCAAAATCTTCAAAAGCAAAGATATTCAAAAGATCCCGCTATTCAAAAAGAATTAGATTTTATACAAAAGTGTCATGATGTCTTGATAGAGGGCAATCCTGTGCGTCTAATGTCCAATGTAAGGCACTACCACGACACAGACACTTATAAAGGTTTGTTGACACTGAAACCCACTATGTATGCATGCAATGTTGCAGCAGATCAGGTGGCAGATTTTGCATCCTCACCTGAACTTAAATCCGTACGTGACCATGTAGGTGAGAATGCTGTGATTTTGCCTGTGTCTGTGTCGCTAGAGAAAGATCTTATAGAAGTGCAAGATGAGTCCGAGCGTAAAGAACTTCTTTCTGAATATGGTATTCAAAAAGAAGGGGCTACAGATCTTGTGCGATGCGCCTACACTCTTTTAGGACACATCTCTTATTTTACAGCTGGTGAAAAAGAAGTGCGGGCATGGTCTATTGCGCAAGGTGATACAGCTGTGCAGGCGGCGGAAAAGATTCATAGCGATATTGCGCGAGGGTTTATTGTTTCTGAAACGGTATCTTTGGCTAACTTTTGTGAATATGAGGGCTGGCAGGGTGCACGTAATGCAGGAAAGGTGCGCCAAGAGGGGAAGGATTACGTGATGCAAGATGGCGATATTGTGCTTTTTCGCTTTAATGTTTAAACTGGCTTCTGTTGCAAAATAACAAGAGATGTATATATTTTATGCATTTTTATTCAGCCCAAGGCATTTGAAAAAATTAATCGTCGCGCTACAATGCGCTGTGGGGAGGTCCGCACGGTGGAGCTTACATATAAAAGCAGCTCGCGTTTGACTAAGCGCTTTTGGGCTATTGTTCTTATTCTCGTTGTTGGAATGGGAGCGCTCGTTTTTCAACTACGTTATTTGTACGAATACGGCAGCGAGCGTGATCAAGCAGTTGATGTTTATGATTTGTTTCGCAAATCTGCCAAGATATTGCGTAAACGCTATGCACTGGTGCGCAACAGTAGCGTTCCATGGAGTGTTCGCTCAAAAAGTGTAATGCGCATGAGTTCAGATGCCATAGGTATGCTGGAGTATCTTTATACAGAGCTATCTCGCGATAAGAGCTTGAAAGCAACAACATTTATTAATGAAGTCGCAGATCTGATTTCAGATGAGAAAAAATACAAGGTGCAGCTAGAAGATCACATGATTTTGGCTAGTACTGTCGCTAAAGAGCAAATGCATATTGCGGAACATATAGGGCATGCGCAGAAAGCTGCGCAGAGTCATGATTTGCGTAACCACGGATCCGTTCCCAAAGCTGAGATCTGGTTGAGCGACTCTATGCAATTAATTACTACGCGACCCATAAAGCCTTCTATGTGGAGTCAAATGAAATCTCCCCCCATTGATGAAAATAAATGTCGAGGCCCTAAGTGTAAGCCATACAGAGAATTTGCTTCCTCTTTGCGTAGTATAGACAATGAGATGAATGCCCTGAAAAATAAGGCGCAAATCAGCTCAAGTCGTCGCGCGCTCGTAGAAAAAGAGCGCAAAGTATACCAGAAACTGTTTGCGCTTTCTGATGGAGTGGCAGGTGTTCTTATGATGCGTGAGTCTAAGTTTCCTGAATGGCGCTATTTAATTGGCGCTGCCATTATTTTTACACTGTCTGTATTGGCTTCCCTTGGATGGTTTGTGCGTGGACAAAGAAAACAGTTGGATCGTACAATAAGCTCTATTGATGAAGCGTTGACTAGTGGTGATGATGCTACTGTTCCTTCAGAGCTTCTCCCGCTTGTGGCAAAGGTGCGTAATTTGCAAGCGCAGCGTATTACCACTATTTGTGTGGAAGATCGTGATATTGAGGAGTGGTTTCGCTCTGTTTTGCGATATAACAATGAAATTAGAAGAAGTGTAATTGGGTTGCGCGATGGTATTGTGTGGCAAAAGATTAATAATTTAGAGCCTTCTAATGATGATTTGGCGCATGTATTGCGTCAGTTGGATGCACAACAGGAGTTGTTTGTGGTTTTGGACTCATGCATTTCTTTGCTTGAGTCAGGGAAGATTTCGCGCAGTAATGTGCGAGAAATTATTCGTGTCTTGAGGCAAGTTCAGCGTTTTTATGGTGATGTTTTGCCAGGTATGCTGAAGTATGCTTCAAGCTCGTTCCAAAGAGCAGAGCATCGCTTAGGTGAGACAGTGCGGATTATGAACCTGTTAATTCGTGCTTATGATAATTTGCGTGAAAAACTACCAGAGCAAATACACTCTGTGGTGGAAGATCGAATCAATAAACAGAAAGAAGAAGATAACAAAGACAATAACATCTTAGAGGATGATGTTGTCGATTAATGAGATGACGGTATAAAAAAAGAGGGTATCAAATACCCTCTTTTTTTATGTATTGAGTTTTTTACTCAGGATCGTTTTGAGAGATTCCTTCTTCAGTGTTTGCTTCAGGATCTGTTTCAGATGCTTCCATTTCTATGGCTGCTTGTGCCGCTTCTTTCTCTCTTTCTAGCTCTCTTTCCAGCTCTTTTTGACGTAAAGCTTCTTTCTTTGCGTTTTCAGCGGCCTCTCTTTTGGCCTCTTCTTCCGCTTCTTTAATGTAAGAGTGAGCTTCATCTTGTGAGGGAAACACGTAGACAGTGGCGCTACAGATTACTTCTGGGTGTATGCGCAACTGAAAGGAATAAGCACCAATTTCTTTGATAGTGTGTGGTAAGACCACAGATTCTCTTTTCAGGAAAGAAAACTTACTCACTAAAGCATTGTAAATTGTGAGTGGACGCACAGTACCATAAAGATGGCCTTCTTGGCTTGCTTGACTTTCAATAATGAATGGTTCTTTTTGCAAGAACTCCATTAACTCTATTGCTGAGCTTTTCAGCTTGTGAAGACGTGCTTTTAACTCTGCACGTTTTTCTTCAAATTTTTGTAAATTCTCAGGCGTTTCTCGTAGAGCTTTTCCTTTAGGAAGTAGAAAGTTTCTACCGTATCCTGATTTAACAACAACCACTTCACCCTCACAGCCTAAGCCGTGTATGTACTCATTTAAAATAACGCGCATTTTTAACGTTCCTCAGCTTTCTGCACGAAAGGAAGAAAAGCCAAAATTCGTGCTCTTTTAATGGCAATCTTGAGTTTTTTTTGCTCACGGGGTTCAAGATTAGATACTCTTCTTGGAAGAATTTTCCCACCGTCTGTAAGAAAAAACGAAAGAGCACGTGGATCTTTGTAATCAATTACTCTGCGAGATCCGCGACTAGGTTTTTTAGTTGCGGCCAACATGATGGGTTTAGGACCAGATGGTTTATTCCTGCGTGGGTACATTGCTCTTCTCCTTGTCTTTGATGATAACAGCCTTTTCTTGTGTGGAAGGCACTGCAACGCTTAAGAAACGCAAAATAGTTTCATTCAGCCGCATTTTTTCCTCAATATTTTTGATAATGTCTTGTTCGCCTTCAAGCAAAAGGGTTGTGTAAAACCCTTTTTTGTGACGTTTAATAGGGTATGCAAGGGTTCGTAAACCCCAATCGTATTCATCTACGATGCTCCCCTTATTTTGCTTAATTTCTTTTGCAATAATTTGTCGCTGTTCATCTAACTGCGCTTGCGATAATTCACCACGTGTTATAAAAGTCAATTCGTACCGTTGCATCCAACACTTCCTACTAAAGATATATTAATCTAAATACACCGCCTTTGCAATTTACAATTTATAAACTACCTTTTTTGCGCTATCTTCGCTATAATTGGCTCATGAAGGCAATTATTTTTCCAGGTCAAGGTTCGCAAACACCAGGCATGTGTAGTGAATTATATCACAAATACCCGTACGTTAGAACCCTTTGGGAGGAGGCTAATGATTTATTAGGTTTTTCCTTGAGTAATATCATTTTAGAAGGTGCCGCAGAAGACTTGAAGCGCACCTCATATACGCAGCCCGGACTTTTTTTGGCGGGTGTGTCCGTATGGCGCGTATTGGAGGAAGAGACTGGTGTGACCGAACAGGATGTTTTTTTGGCGGGGCACTCTGTTGGTGAGTACGCTGCTTTGGTGGCAGCTAAGAGTTTAGAGTTTTCTGATGCAATAAAGGTGCTAGGTGTTCGTGGTCAAATCATGGAAGAAGCAGAAGTGGATGGGGGGCTGGTAGCCTTGATAGGAGGTGAAACTGAAGATGTTGAGCGCCTTGTCTGGGAGACGAACGATCAGTGTTTGGATAGCTGTTCAATTGCGCTCTTTAATGCACCGTCACAGCATGTTGTTGGTGGGCCGCGTAAAACTCTCGCTGTTTTGAAAGAAAAGGTGGCGGCGCCGATTAGGCGCGCTGTGGATGTGGCTGTTTCTGGGCCATTCCACACTCCTTATATGGCTTTTGCCCAGGAAAGGCTTCTGCCAATTTTGAAAGCAATGATCATATCTCCCCCTGAGCGCTGTGTTTTTTCGAGCGTGACAGGAGCTAAATTAGAAGGGGTGGAGGATGTTCGTGCTGCCTTATCATTGCAAACGCAAGGTCCTGTGCTGTGGACACATGTGATGCGGTTGTTGTATAATGCTGAGGTCCGGAATGCCGTAGAGGCGGGTCCTGGAACTGTTTTGGCAGGATTGATGCGTAAAACTGTGGCTGATTTGGTCGTGCGGCCTTACGATGCCGTTTTGGAGGAATATGCAAAATAAAAAGATCGCGCTTATAACAGGGGTTGCAGGAGCTATTGGCTTTGCTGTGGCAGAGCAGTTTGTCAAAGATGGACATGCTCTTTGGTTGATGGGGAGATCTTCTAATTGTGTAGATGCAGTTGCTGAAAAATTGAAGGGTCATGTGGTCGGAGTTTCGCATTGTGATTTGACTGATACAGAATCTGTGAAGGATCGGGTCTCAGGCATCTTGAAGCAAACCTCAATACATGTTTTGGTTAATAACGCAGGTGTTACGAAAGATGGGCTTTTTATGCGCATGAGCATGGAAAATTGGGATATGGTGCAGCATGTTAATTTGCGAGCTGCGTTTCAAATGATGCAGCTCATTATTCCTTCAATGATGCGTGAGCGATTTGGTCGTGTTGTAAACATTGCATCAGTCACTGGCTTTTCAGGTAATGTTGGCCAAGCAAACTATGCTGCTTCTAAGGCAGGATTGGTTGCTTTGAGCAAAACTGTTGCTTTAGAAGTCTGTAAGCGTGGAGTCACCGTCAATTGCGTTGCTCCTGGTATGATAGAGTCTGATATGACGCGAGCTATGCCAAAAGAAGCGCATGCGCAGTGGGTGGGAAAAATACCTGTTGGAAAAATAGGGCGCCCAGAAGATGTGGCGCACGCTGTCTCTTTCTTGGCAAGTGAAGAGGCAAACTATATAACGGGCCAAACCATTCATGTGAATGGTGGGCTATATATGTGATTTTGATTAAGGAGAAATATTACAGTGGAAGATATTAAGAAAAAGGTTATTGATATAGTGGTCAAGCAAATTGGCGCTGACGCTGACAAAGTGACAATGGAAAGCAAAATCATCGATGACTTGGGTGCCGATAGTTTGGACCGTGTCGAGTTAACGATGGCTGTAGAAGATGAATTTGGAATTCAGATCCCTGACGTAGATGCCGAAAAGCTTATTACGATAGGTGATGTGGCTCAGTATATTATTGATCACTCGTGAGTATTATGAAGCGTCGAGTTGTCGTGACAGGCTTGGGTGCTTTGACGCCTCAAGGCTTGAATTTAAAATCTAGTTGGGATGGTGTTGTTGCTGGTATAAGTGGTATTCGTCCTGTGACGCGTTTTGATGTGAGTGCATTGCCCTCTAAGATTGCGGGTAGTGTTCCTGCAACTCTGGATGGTTGGCCTGATCCTTGTCCTGAATTTGAGCATATTGTGTCTGTGCGCGAACAGCGCCGTATGGACTTATTTTCTTTGTTTGGTATTGTTGTTGCTGATGAAGCGGTGCGCGATGCTGGTTGGGCAGATATCTCTGATGCAGAAAAAGAGCGCACAGGCGTTGTTTTTGGCGTTGGATTTGGTGGGCTTGGTTTGGTCGAGCGTGAGGTGAGAAAGGTGATGGCAGGTGGGCGTGTGAGCCCTCTGTGGATGCCCTCTGTTCTTTCGAATATGATGCCAGCTCATGTGGCGTTGCGTTTTGGATATCATGGAACAAATTACACAACAACATCGGCATGTGCCTCCAGTGCGCATGCAGTGGGTTTGGCGTATCAGGCTATTCAAAGAGGAGAGCTTGATGTTATGGTGGCAGGTGGTGCGGAAGGCGCCCTTTGTCATATAGGTTACGCTGGTTTCACCTCCATGAGAGCTCTTTCCTCCTCTTTTAATGATCGGCCTACGGAAGCTTCGCGACCTTGGGATAAAGCGCGCGATGGCTTTGTGTTTTCTGAAGGTGGTGCAGCGCTTGTGTTGGAAGAAATGGAGCACGCGGTTGCTCGTGGTGCTCACATTTATGCAGAAATAAAGGGTTTTGGTGCTAGCTGTGATTCACACCATGTGACAGCACCGCATCCTGATGGTAAATACGCGGCTTTGTGCATTCAGCGTGCTTTGCAAGATGCGGGTATGCACGCTGATGAGATCCATCATGTGAACGCTCATGGCACATCTACGCCTGTGGGTGATGAGGGTGAATTGCGTGGTATCAAGAAAGGTTTGGGGTCCGCGGCGCACAATATTCCTATTACCTCTACTAAATCTGCTACGGGCCATTTGTTAGGTGCGGCTGGTGCCTTAGAGGTGATTTTTGCCATTAAGGGATTAAACGATTCTGTTGTTCCTCCCACTATTAATACAGAAGATTTGTGTGATGAGGCGCATGATGTTTCTATTGTTTTGCGTGAAGCGCAAGAGTGTAAAATGAAGAATGCTCTTTCTAACTCATTTGGTTTTGGCGGCACTAATACTTCCATTATTGTCGGGCAGTGTTCTTGATTGTACGAGAGCGTATTTGTGTGATTTTGTGGTGCTTTTCCCTCCTGACGTTGGGGGGGATAAGGCGTTCTATGGAGCGTGTGATATCTACAAATGAAGGCTATATTGTTGCTAAGCAAGGTGACGCCGCCTCTGCGGTTGTGCATCGCTTAGGCATTCGTCATCTTTCACTGGAAATTTTTTGCCGTCTTTGGCTGTTGTGGAGAGAGGTGCATGTGGGTGCCTATTCCGACGGAAGGCTATCTGATGTTTTGAGCGATATTGTTTATAGGCGTCAAAAATTATTTCCCGTGCATATTCTCCCCGAGAGATCTGATTTTCAAACCATTTCTTACTTACATACGCTGCCTTTTTTGAAGCCTTTAAAGAAGAAGTGGGTCTATAGAGGTTTCGCCGCAAACACTTACTACGTTACTTGGGGAACAAGTGTGGAAAGTGTGCTGATGATGGCTGAGCGCGCGCTGTATGCAGAAATAGGAAAGTTTTGGGATAAGCGAGGTCATGTGTGGTGGAGTTTGACGCAGGATCAGTTTGTTATCCTCGCATCCATTGTAGAAAAAGAAACACATTTGTTTGAAGAATACTCTAAGATTGCAAAGGTTTATTTGCGTCGTTTAGGTCCAAAGTTGCGAGGCCGCCTTTACGCTGATCCGACTGTTCGTTATGTTGCTGAAAGGCATAGCATCCGCTTGCGTGCTAGGATTTTTAAGAAAAATTTATCAATTGAAGATGCGGATAATACATACCGTTATTCTGGATTGCCATCTTGCCCTATTGGGAATACCTCTGTGCATGTATTGCGAGAAATTGCTTTTCTCAATAACTTAGGTGAAGATGAGTATTTTTTTTGGCACCCAGCCTACAAGAAGCATGTTTTCTCCAAAACTCATAGTCAGCATCTTGCCAGGCGTAGGAAAGCGCCCCAATATGGTGTATGATTGATCTGATCTGTCTTTGTGCCTGTAGCTCAGCTGGATAGAGCGTTGCCCTCCGGAGGCAAAGGTCAGAGGTTCGAATCCTCTCAGGCGCGCTTTCAAGGTTTTTTTAGAAAATGCTTGTATTGAAGAGAGTAAATAGCGTATAATCGACTGTACGCGTAGTTTGGGGGGATAGCCAAGTGGTCAACGGCAGCAGACTGTAAATCTGCCCGCGATTGCGTTCGTAGGTTCGAATCCTACTCCCCCCACCAATTGCTAGTTGATGGGATATGCGGGTGTAGCTTAGTGGTAAAGCTCCAGCCTTCCAAGCTGATTACGAGGGTTCGATTCCCTCCACCCGCTCTTTTTTAGGATTGTGAGAGTAAGAGAATGTCAAAAGAGAAATTTGAGAGAAATAAACCGCATTGTAATATTGGAACAGTAGGACATGTGGACCATGGTAAGACAACGCTAACGGCTGCGATCACGAGAGTTTTGGCAGAAAAG
>MPNG01000095.1 GCA_002238905.1 Alphaproteobacteria bacterium bin98
CTCGATCGCATGCAGCTTCAAACATGGTCATTAGCGCTTGAGATGCGCTAAAAGATTGGTACACTACATCCATCACTTCTGATTTTACAAGCGATAAAGTAGATAACAAATCACCTGAAATAACACAAAGGTGTCTTACATAATTTGTTTTCTTTCCGCAAGGCAAAGTTGTGTCATCGAAAGGAAGAATTTTGTAAGATGAAAGACTCTCGTCGCCCACCCCTTCTGTCTCAAGAGATTTTTCAAGATTAGATAAAGTTAAAAACTCCTGGCGTTCTGGGTGCCTATAGGGTGAAAAGGGTCCCGTCATTTGCAAAGGCATCACACAAAGATCTTTATCGCTTTCAGATTTTTTCAAAAATATAAAACCATACTTTTGTGTGAGTTCGGCTTCCTCCAAATGCACCTTGAAACTTTGACCCGGCTTCTGCGAAACTTCTGCAGCTCTGGAAATAGCATGATTCTTAAGCGAGCGAGTACATTTGAGTAAAAATTTGTCATCCCATTCATAAAACTCCACATACGATGGAAGCATATAGTTTGTTGGAGTCCCCGCAGCGTTCATAAAGGTAACTTGCCGCATATTTAGTGGGGCACCCTGCACAGTCATATTTGCTTCTGGTTTTTCCTTGATCAATAACTTTATATCTTCTAGCGTATCGGACATCAAATCGAGCAGAGTCCTCTTAAGCAGGCAACCATTATCCATATCAAACAGTCTAGTGGCTAATCTCACCGGATCAAGATTTTTCTCTTCTATCCATTTCTCGCGGCACAGCGTGTCATATAACTCATCTATGGTGGTTGAGTACTTTTGAGCTGTTTTTAAGCTTATATTGCATAGAGGAAACTGGAAAAATCTATTAACTTCAGCAGTATAAGCATCTGCTGTAATATCAGCCTCTGCCGCAGATAGCTGGACTGATAAAAATAATAACAATAATATAAACATATATATCCTTTGGATTAACCTAATTGTAAAATGAATGATTGTATAACCATGGTCATGCACCACGACTAATAATACATAACAAATCTTCACACTTCAAGGCAAGATTTATCCTTATTGAGAGAACAATCTTCTCCAATCACTTATGAATTGAGATGAGATGAAAGGTATGGAGAAAAGTCATCGATACAACTCATTTTTGATCCACCTAATTTTAAAGATAGCCGTTTTAAATCCAAGACTAAAATTGCGCAACAACCTTACTCCTTTTTTGAAACAACAGCCTCATTATTAAACAGCTTCCACCACAGCATCATATTGCGCAAATCGATAGGAGAATAGTCTGTTATAGGCCAATATTTAGCTAACGCCTCTTTTTCCTTCTGAAGCTTCTGATTCATTTGAGAGTGTAAACTATCAAACTTTTCCTTGAACAAAACCAAAACGCTGAAAGATTCTTTCTGATCAGCTACAACATACAAATCCCCTTTATGTCTACTC
>MPNG01000096.1 GCA_002238905.1 Alphaproteobacteria bacterium bin98
TTAGATTAGAGGCTGAGAACAAAGCAGCAAAAGAAAGGGCGGCAAAAGAAGCTGCAGATGCGAAAGCAGCAGCTGATCAGGCGGCAAAAGAAGAGCAAGATAGATTGGCGGCTGAGAACAAAGCAGCAAAAGAAAGGGCGGAAAAAGAAGCTGCAGATGCGAAAGCAGCAGCTGATCAGGCGGCAAAAGAAGAGCAAGATAGATTGGCGGCTGAGAACAAAGCAGCAAAAGAAAGGGCGGAAAAAGAAGCGGCAGATGCGAAAGCAGCAGCTGAGCAGGAGGCAAAAGAAAAGGAAGCGAGATTAGCGGCTGAGAACAAAGCAGCAAAAGAAAGGGCGGCAAAAGAAGCGGCAGATGCGAAAGCAGCAGCTGAGAAGGCGGCAAAAGAAGAGCAAGCTAGATTAGCGGCTGAAAAAGCAAAAGAAGAGCAGGCTAGATTAGCGGCTGAGAAAGCAGAAAAAGAAAGGGCAGCAAAAGAAGAGGCGGCTAGATTAGCGGCTGAGAAAGCAGAAAAAGAAAGGGCGGCAAAAGAAGAGGAAGCTAGATTAGCGGCTGAGAAAGCAGAAAAAGAAAGGGCGGCAAAAGAAGAGGAAGCTAGATTAGCGGCTGAGAAAGCAGAAAAAGAAAGGGCGGCAAAAGAAGAGGCGGCTAGATTGGCGGCTGAGAAAGCGGCAGAAGAGGCTAGATTGGCGGCTGAGAACAAAGCAGCAAAAGAAAGGGCGGAAAAAGCAAAAGAAGAGGCGGATAGATTAGCAGCTGAGAAAGCAAAAGAAGAGGCGGATAGATTAGCAGCTGAGAAAGCAAAAGAAGAGGCGGATAGATTAGCGGCTGAGAAAGCGGCAGAAGAGGCTAGATTGGCGGCTGAGAAAGCAGAAAAAGAAGAGGCGGATAGATTAGCGGCTGAGAAAGCGGCAGAAGAGGCTAGATTGGCGGCTGAGAAGGCAGCAGAAAGATTAGCTCTATTAGAGGAAAATTTAGAATTGCCGATAGGAGAGCAGGATGATGTTGACTACTTAGATGAGCTAGAGTTTGAGGTTGAACGTGACGAGGAGTTGAGTCGTTTACGCCGTGGCCCAATGCGCCTCAACATTAGATAGACTCACCAATGATTAACTGCCAATGGGTTAATGGTTTTGGTTAAGAATTGTTAAGGGTTATGAACTGAGATGGAGAAATAAGGTTGATAAATGAAGAGTAAGAAAGTAATTATCTTGGTATTTTTTAGTGCTACAGGGCTTATGGGTTTGTCTGTGCAGCAATCGTCTGGTGTGAAGTATACGCAATCCGGAGGGAATCATAATTTATCTTTGTTAAAAGATAGGGGTTTTATTCAAGTAGATAATTTGAATATTTCTTTTTTCGAGCATTTGCGTTTATTTCCGCGTTCGAATGGTGGTGAA
>MPNG01000097.1 GCA_002238905.1 Alphaproteobacteria bacterium bin98
AGTTTCATCTTGCGCTCGCTTCAGAGTGGCTAGTATTGGTTCTGCCAAACCTCTTAATTGATCCAGATCATTTGTATCCAAAGAAGCTGCAGGAAGAGTGAGCACACCTCTATACGGATCCAGAAGTTCTTGAGCTTTTTCACACCATAACTGAGGAGTCAAAGGTCTCTGGATAGCAGATAGATGCTTCAAAAAACAACAAAACTCTTTATCAGATCGCTCTCGATCTCTCTGACAGAAATATTCTAAAGCGATCACTAATTTGTCACACGCTTGTTGGTATTCTTTTTTGAGGTAGTATGACTCAACAATGCTAACTTTTTTATAATTCTCTAAGTACAATAAACTATTATACTCTAGTTCCAATCGAGCAAAAGACGCAACAAATGTTTCTAGATCAAGGTGAGAATCAGCATAAAAGCAAAAGTCACCATACTTGCCATTTTGAATGCTTAGAACAATAGATTTTTGTCTATCCATTGCAAGTATATTAGGAGATGCGCTCACAATGGCATCAAGGGTAGCGGTTACGTCTTGCATCATCTGATGCACCTCCTCCAGCTCATCAATTGGCACCAATATACATGCACCCTGCAAGCACGGCAAGAGGGATTTTTGCATCTGCTCTCTGATAGGATTCAACAATTTTTGAGATTGTTCCCACTCGATCAGAAACGAAAAGAATATGGGTCGCGGATCACATCCGTAAGCTCCATCAGAACTCAACCATGTTGAATGAGTGCGAAATGCTGCTTCAGTCCACTCTTGATCTCTCATACAGAAACCTTTCAACGCTGATAATAAGCTACATAATGCATTGCCACATTGGTTTTTGATATAATATTGATCCAGCGCCAGATTGCCTCTCAAGAAAGTCTGATAATCTTTTATCAATCGCAAGCAAGCATCATAAATGGTTCTGAGGTTAATGTGCTTATTATACTGGCCACTTCGCAATTTTTGATCGGGTACATCAGAGGGCATCATTGGCTCAAGCGTAGATGCTACTTTCTGCGCTAAAGATAATGAGCCTTGCCCATCTCTGCAATCAATAGATATAGGGAAGATAGACAGAAGGCTCTTTCTTTGCGCATCTGGAAAAAAAGATTGAGACTCTCGCCATCTTAATTCTGGAGGCACACCTCTCACAGAAAAATATTCATGCGTTTGGAGAAGAGAGAGAAGATTCTTTTTTTTCGCATGCGGCAAAAAAGATTGAGAGAATGCCCTCTGGTGCAGCAAGGGTGCCTCCTCATCGCATCCTTCCAAAAATCCATAAGCACACAAACAGATTAAGCATAATAAAAACACCATTTTTCATGGTACCATCGCATCACTCTATCAACAA
>MPNG01000098.1 GCA_002238905.1 Alphaproteobacteria bacterium bin98
CTGCTATGGAGACTTCTGGCATAGGCAGTGCACCAGAGTTAGTTTGCTTAAATCAAGAGGAAAGCGAGGAATATGATCCTTGTCTTGCAAGCCATGCCTCTGGTTGTTCGGGTGCTGACGCGCAAGACAAGGATGCGACTGCGATAACAAATCATATTATGCAGAGCTTCGGCGACATTAGAACACGAACCGTTGGCACCAAAAAATGTTTGAAAGTCTTAAGGGGAGAAGTGGAGGGCGATAGGAAGCAATGCACTAAGAGATTGGCGAATTACGACTTAGATAGAAAGCGCATTTTTTACGATATAATATACTGCGAACAGGTTTCGCTTGAGAAGATAGAGCTTGTGATAAAGGATATTTTGGAAAAAAGGCACGTAGAGGTTGCACTTTTTTTAAGTGAAATCCACTATGAAGAGATTGAGTTTCTGCAAAGGGTCATACCGCAGATAAAAACGAGATTGAGAAAAAAAGGCTGTACTGCTGAGCGGTTGGCGCTGGACGAGCATGAGAGGAAACAGAGAATCCTGCAGGCGCAGATTGAACGGAAGAGAAGGGCACAAAATAATAGTGGTGTAGCCAAAGTGTCTGCTGACTTGCAAGATAAGTCTGCGGAGGATGAATCGGATGAAGGCAGTATGACTGCTATGGAGACTTCTGGCATAGGCAGTGCACCAGAGTTAGTTTGCTTGAATCAAGAGGAAAGCGAGGAATATGATCCTCGTCTTGCAAGCCATGCCTCTGGTTGTTCGGGTGCTGACGCGCAAGACAAGGATGCGACTGCGATAAAAAGTCATATTATGAAGAGCTTAAGCGAGATTGCAACACGAACCGTTGGCACCCAAAAATGTTTGAAAGTCGTAAGGGGAGAAATAGAGGGCGATAGGAGCAAATGCCTTCAGACATTGGCGCAGCACGACTTAGCTAGAAAGCGCATTCTTTATGATATAGTGTACCGCGTAGATGTTTTGATTGAGAAGATAGGGCTTGTGATAAAGGATATTTTGGAAAAAAGGAACGGAGAGGGTGCACTTTTGTTAAGTGCAATCGACTATGCAGAGCTTGAGTTTATGCAAAAGGTTATACCGCATATGAAAGTGAAAGCGTGCGCACAAGGCTCTACTGTTAAGAAGTTGGCGCAGGACGAGCATGTGAGGAGACAGAAACTCCTGGAGGGGCGCAGGAAGAGGTGATACAAAAGAGTAGTTAGGTACCTGAAGCAAATTATGCCTTACGATCTTTTGCTGCGACTTTTGGAAAACTGCGCCGCGCATGTCAGCGTGCACCCAACAGAGACAATACTAAAAAAAACATGGTCTTTCCTGCCTTACGCATTGTGCCG
>MPNG01000099.1 GCA_002238905.1 Alphaproteobacteria bacterium bin98
TTCATATGCATGAAGGAGATTTGTGTGTGGAAGCGAGTGATCCAGAACTGTTCGCCAATTTGCGTTCGCTTGAGTCTGTATTTTATTCTATATTCAATGCAATCAGGTCTTGAGGTTATTCATATAGTTAACAGACACGACCAAACGCTGAAGATAGGCTGTGCAAGCAGAAAACAATTTTGACATTTGGGGAAACTGAAGAAAGCCAAACTCACAGAAGACAATGGTTTTAGACATTAGGAGACAGAAATTATAGTATAATAATATACTTAGACAGCCATAGTTTATGTGCTATTTTTTTTCAATCATCTTTGTCTAAAGATGATTGAAGAAAGTAATATTATTTTATTTTGTGTGTTTTTCTTTTACGATCATTCGATAAGAAGGTTGTTTATGTTTAAATTGTTACTTTTATTACTATTGTCACTTAATCTCCCTGCAGCATGGGGTGAATGGGATGAAGCAGAAGTGTTGTGGGATCCAACAGAAGAAAAAGTATGGCAGATACTCGCAGAGGATATACTCAACGCTTTTGAGGAAGACCTGCATCCAAGAGACGAGTTATCCGAAGCTGTAGAGAAAGCAATAGAGGCAGGAGAAGATTTGTCTAAGTTTTTCGGTAAAGAAGCAATGTCGCCAGCACAAAAAAACAAAAGAATAGCTGAGGCAGTCTTGTTACTCAATAAAGATTTTGTGAGAGTAAAGCATGAGATAGCACAGGAACATCTATTGTCAGCATTCAAGCAATATAACGATGAGAATGATCAAAAGCTTCTGTTGTGTATACAAGACATGAAAGAGGGGATTAGAGAATGTATTCATTCACAAGCGATTGATCAACAAGAGCACTATCTTACATTTAGGAAAAATCAAGAGGGCCATTTATGTGTGATAGATTTATTTGCTGCGAGAAAGGGTGGTGAGTGGGTGCCTGTGCGGGAGATATGTGCTTCAAAAGTTCTTAAACCCTCTTTTGCTCCATATATTGCAAAGATTCCAGGCTGCT
Organism: Alphaproteobacteria bacterium bin98; assembly: GCA_002238905.1. GTDB lineage: Bacteria > Pseudomonadota > Alphaproteobacteria > Bin98 > Bin98 > Bin98. The sequence goes on from MPNG01000099.1 coordinate 1,007, forward strand.
GTTTTAAAAGACTGACAGAGCAAGAAAAAATCCATAGCTATAAGATAAAAAGTGTGCTCGGTGTGCGTCTACCTCCTACGGGTGGTTTTGATGATGAAGCGAGCCTTTTTGTCTCCTTATTATAAAAAGTATTCTCGGTATTCGTCCACCTGAAGCGGGTAGTGTTGATGGTGAAGTGAGGCCCTCTTGCCTCTTAACCAATGAAGTAGGTGTATCTTTCTGCAAGATTAAAAACGATCTATTTCCAGTGTTGCACAAGTTGATGAGAAGCATGATCACACTTTTGCTGACTATCTTAGAAAATATAAAATCGC
>MPNG01000100.1 GCA_002238905.1 Alphaproteobacteria bacterium bin98
TTATTCTTTTTCCTTTGTAATGCTGTGTGTGAGCTATTCGTTAAAACACTATGAAATTGAATATAATAATGTTAAGGGGATGTAGCTCAAATGGTAGAGCGCTCGCTTCGCATGCGAGAGGTACCGGAATCGATGCCCGGCATCTCCACGTTTTCTTTATTCTTTTTCCTTCGTAATGCTGTGTGTGAGCTATTCGTTAAAACACTATGAAATTGAATATAATAAAGTTAAGGGGATGTAACTCAACTGGTAGAGCGATCGCTTTGCATGCGAGAGGTACTGGGATCGATGCCCAGCATCTCCACTTTTTCTTTGTTCGTAATGCTATGTGTGTGTTAATTGTTGAAACACTATGAAATTGAGTGTGTTGATGTCAGGGGGATGTAGCTCAAATGGTAGAGCGCTCGCTTAGCATGCGAGAGGTACCGGGATCGATGCCCGGCATCTCCACGTTTTCTTTGTTCCTTTTGTTCGTACTGCTGTGTGTGTGTGCTATTTGTTGAAACACTATGAAATTGAATGTGTTGATGTTAGGGGGATGTAGCTCAAATGGTAGAGCGCTCGCTTTGCATGCGAGAGGTACCGGGATCGATGCCCGGCATCTCCACTTTTTCTTTATTCTTTTTCCTTCGTAATGCTGTGTGTGTGTGCTAGTTGTTGAAACACTATGAAATTGAGTGTGTTGATGTCAGGGGGATGTAGCTCAAATGGTAGAGCGCTCGCTTTGCAAAGGTACTGGGATTGATGACCGGCATCTCCACTTTCTCTTTATTCTTTTTCCTTTGTAATGCTGTGTGTGAGCTATTCGTTAACACAATGAAATTGAATATAATAATGTTAAGGGGCTGTAGCTCAAATGGTAGAGTGCTCGCTTTGCATGCGAGAGGTACTGGGATCGATGCCCAACATATCCACTTTTTCTTTGTTCGTTTTTTGTTCGTAATGCTGTGTGTGTGTTAATCGTTGAAACACTCTGAAATTGAGTGTGTTGATGTCAGGGGGATGTAGCTCAAATGGTAGAGCGCTCGCTTTGCATGCGAGAGGTACCGGGATCGATGCCCGGCATCTCCACGTTTTCTTTGTTCCTTTTGTTCGTACTGCTGTGTGTGTGTGCTATTTGTTGAAACACTATGAAATTGAGTGTGAATGTCAGGGGGATGTAGCTCAAATGGTAGAGCGCTCACTTCGCATGCGAGAGGTACCGGGATCGATGCCCAGCATCTCCACGTT